>JBJEFE010000046.1:0-11032 GCA_051873755.1 Bulleidia sp.
TTTCAGATATTCCAAGAACACTGTTATCACCTGATTCTTTTTCAGTTGGAACTGAAAGATTTACGGAAAATCTGAACAATATGATCCTGCAATCAATCACAATAATTGATCACGGCAGTCATTCTATCTGAAATTCTTTACAGTACTTTAAAAAAATTCAGATAGGAAGAACGGAAAATGATATTCAGCAATGCTTTTGTAATGAGCAGAATCAAACAATTGTTCATCATAAAGAAAAATCATGATCACAATTAACGTTCTGAACGTCATAAGAGATGAGAAAGGTATTACAACCGTCGTTATGTTTGATCTTCATCTGCACGAAAACAGTCTTGATGATAAAAAATATATTCCACAGCACTTAAGACAGTGTTTGCATTTGAGCGAGATCTCCACAACCGGGATCAGCGATTGATCAACTGGAATCATCAATTGATCAACTGAAGTCACAATACGCAAACTGATACACAAACTGTAAAAGGAACAATCAAAATCAAACGGGAATACGGAACCATCTGTTTCAATCACAAACCGGCATGAACATTGTCCATGTCTGTCGCATTGTTCCGGCATATTTCCATAAACATGTCAGCGTATCAACAAATCATCCAATGAACCTCTGTATTCCCTTTTGGAATATGTAATACCGCAGATCATAGAACTGAAATCAGGTTATGGCATTACAGAAGTATCATGTCAGATTCCTCATATGTATAATCACGGATATATTCATATGCTTTACGGACAACCGGTGACAGTTCTTTTTCGTCTTTTACCGTAACACCGATCAGTCTTCTTTCTTCCGGCATGATTCTTAACATCTTTACCTCATTCTCCATACCATACATGGTCAGTCTTGGCATGATCGCAAATCCGAATCCGTTCTTTACCATTTCAACTGTTGTCTTATCATCCACTACATGGCATACGGTTCTGACTTCCAGATCCATGCGGTCCATGATTCTTCTTGCGTCCGCATCACATGATTCCCTCTGCATGACAAACGGTTTACCGGCAAGGGATTCCAGCTGGATCTGTGTATCTGAAGCTGTTACTGTCTGTTTTGATACAATACACATCAACGGGTCGGAAAAGATCTTATGAAACGGGAATCCGGGATTGACGGTTTCTGACAGGAAACCGATATCCACGACACCTGTTTTCAGCCAGTCAATGATATCCTCATAGGATCCCTGAAAGATTTCAAATGTAATCTGTGGATAGTCTTCATGAAACCCCTGAATCAGATCCGGTATATACCTGCACATGGAATTGAAGATACCAAGTCTGACATGGCCTGTATCCAATCCATTCAGCTGTGATACCAGCTGTCTCATGGCATCCTCTTTTCTGACGATCTCCGCAATGGATGGAAGCAGTGTCTCCCCTGCTGTTGTCAGAGAAACACTGCGTCTGTTGCGTACAAACAGTGTAAATCCAAACTCATTTTCCATCTGTCGTACCGCATGACTGATGGCAGGTGGTGTGACATGTTGAAGCTGTGCAGCCTTCTGAAAGCTTCTGTATTGTGCAATGGTCAGAAACACACGGTAGAAACAGGTATCCATACATCCCCACAATTCAGTTCTGTTTATCTGTAAGATAAATATTATAAAATTTATTTATCTCAATTGTAGTGGTACTGTAAAAATGATTCAAGTTTACAGGGGGACGTAACATGAAGAAAAACAGTGGCTTCAGAGGTCAGCTTGGCTTTGTCTTTGCGGCTGCGGGTAGTGCGGTTGGTGTCGGGAATCTATGGCGGTTTCCTTATCTTGCCGCAAAAGATGGAGGCGGTGTATTCATTCTGATTTATCTGGCACTGATTGTGACGGTTGGTTTTACATTACTGACAACCGATATTGCCATTGGCAGGAAAACAGGAAGAAGTGCCATACATGCCTATACCGCAATGCATTCAAAATGGAAGTTTCTTGGTATATTGACCTTTCCTGTTCCGGTACTGATCATGACATATTATGCCGTGATCGGAGGCTGGATTCTGAAATACATCATGTTTTTTCTGACAGGTGCAGTCGATCAGGCTGCAGCGGACACATGTTTTACCGGGTACATTTCTTCTCCAACATCCGTATATATGGCCCTGGTATTCATGTGTCTGACCGGCCTGATTGTATTTATGGGTGTTGAAAAAGGGATTGAACGTGTATCAAAGGTCATGATGCCGGTATTACTTGTGATGGTCATTGCCATTGCATTGTATACACTGACACTGCAGTATGATGCGGGAAACGGTATCATACGTACAGGACTGCAGGGATTGAAAATCTATCTGACGCCAGACTTTACAGGTATGACCGTACAGCGTTTCCTGCAGATTACACTGGATGCCATGAGTCAGCTGTTCTTCTCTTTGAGTGTATCCATGGGGATTATGATCACATATGGATCCTATGTCAGAAAGAATGTGGATCTGAGTCATTCCATATCCATGATTGAGATCATGGATACCGGTGTTGCCTTACTGGCAGGTATGATGATCTATCCGGCCATCTATGTATTTACCGGTACGGAAGGCATGTCCGCAGGTCCTGGTCTGATGTTCATATCCCTTCCAAAGGTATTTGCGTGTATGGGTGGTGCAGGCAGAATTGTCGGTCTTACCTTCTTTATCCTGGCAGGGTTTGCGGCATTGACATCCTGTATTTCCGTACTGGAGTCCATTACCGCCAACTTCATGGAACTGCTGCATACAGATAGAAAGAAAACAGTTACGGTTCTTTCGGTTATATACCTTGTCGCAACGGCAGTGATTGCATTGGGTTACAGCATCTTCTATGTGGAGGTACCATTACCAAACGGAACAACCGGGCAGCTGCTGGATATCATGGATTACATCAGCAATTCCTTCATGATGCCGTTTATTGCCTTCCTGTCATCCATACTTATAGGCTGGATTATGAAACCGTCCTGGATTGTGGATGAGATGGAATATGGAGGACATGTATTCCTAAGGAAGAATGTGTACTGCTTTATGATACGGTATGCTGTACCTGTGATTATGATCATTCTGTTCATACAGTCCACAGGTATTCTCAATCTGTTATCCTGAATGATTCCGATTCCGGGATCATTTTTCTGTATTTAAAATACTCCCGTTATGGGAGTATCAGTGTCTGGAAATCACGTTTTGTATATGCTTTAACAGTTTCTGATGTCCGCATGTATTCCTGTTCAGAAAACAGTTTCTCTGTCTTGTACAGCCGCCATGGCACATGTTTCGATACATGCATCTGCGGCATAACACAGGTTCTTCCACCCTGTTCAGGAATTCCTGTCGTACAGGTGTGTCTGTCAGCTGCTGTAGTGTACTGTTGTTTACATTGCCAAGCAGCCACTGATCTGTACAGTAGAAATCACATGGAAATACGGAACCGTCGGCTTCAATCACATACTGGTATGAACACTGTCCAGGTCTGCCGCACTGTCCCGGCATATGACCCTGAAACATGTTCAGGATATCATCAGATAATCCGATGGATCTCTGTCTTCCGTCTGAAAATTACGCATACCACAGGTCAAAAAGTCCGGGAAAAAATGTTTCATATCTCTTTGGGGTCAGTGTATATGGTGTGCGGATGCCTTCATCCAGCAGGATGCCATTGGTCTGAATGGCATAGTGGATGTGCTGTTTCTTCCTGTACATTTCTGTTTTGGCAATAAAGATTTCATACCATGGTAAACCGATCAGTGTCGGTTCCCCCACCCTGAAACATGAATGTGATTTCACCGGATTCCTGTACATGATCCAGTGCTTTCTGAATCAGTGCATCCATTGTTTCTGTTGTCATGAATCCATAATCAGAAGTCTCTCTGTTTCTGCTTTCTTCCATGTAAAAGCAGTATCTGCACCGCAGCTGACACTTACTGCTGGATGGTTTGATTAATAATACAAGACTGTTCATGGAATCACATGGTCATGATTCCTGACGGTACAAAAACAGGAATCACCTGCAATGATTCCCGTTTTGTCAGTTACTGATGTTTTTTCTTACTGTGATACAGTTCATCGTGTTTCTTTTTGCTTTCAAGCAGGTCATGAAAATGGAATTTACCTGATATTCATCATAAGTATCATTTGCATTTTGAAAATACATACTCACGAATAATGAATAATAATGAGATTCCATCCATTTACTTTTTTATCATATTTACAATTTTTTCCGCTGAATCCATAACATTTTTCGCATTTTTCATTAGTTTATCGGAATCTTTTATTACTTTTGGCACCGCTACAATTGCACTACCAACAGTTCCTGCTACTGCAACAGCTTTACCGCCAACCTCTTTCAAAGTTTCCATTCTTTCTGCTTTGCGTTGTTCTTTTTCTGCCATACAGCTGATGCAATATTTTTCGGATCCATCTTCCAATGGTTTCCAACAATCGGCGCATACGTAACTGAGAGGAGAACCACATCTCGGACAAAACTTGTCGTCTTTTTTGTAATGAGTCTTCTTATACGATATGCACTCTGTATATGTGCACCCTTTAAATACTTTCATTTGAATTCCCCTCTTTCCTCTCAATATAAAGCACATCTGAAGGCTTTTGTAATTGCTTCACAACCTCCGCAACCTCTAGTTTCAATGCTGCTCTTTTCTTCCATGTCCCGGCAATTTTGCGTTGTTCACTCCTGTCACAGGATGAGATCATAGATGCGTTTTTAACAATTGTACCTTCTATGAATTTCTCATACTCATAAAGAACACTCACCATTGCTTTGATTTCCCCCTGCATACAGTAGATTGCGGATTTCATAACCGTGGCTTGATGGATCGCCAAAAATGACTGATTGATATTGTCTATTTTCTCATTAATCAGGTTGAACATATACTTCTTATTCTGTGCATACTCTTTTCTTGCAAGATAGAGAATGTCCGTCTGTAAAGTCAGAGTCAGCTGAAATACAGAATCTGTCAACGTTTTCAATGCATTGGCGATCATTTGTTTTTGAAGTGTTTGATCATGAATGCTGTATGCCTCCAGAAATTGAGCCACACCACTGTAATACAGCCCCAGCCTGTCATTCTGCTGCCCGGTCAATACCTCCTTGACATTCATGTCAATCGCCTGTATCTGTTCGGATATCTTTTCAAGAGATTGTTGGATTTCCTGTAGCCGCAAAGCATTCTGTATCTCCAAAGAAGTTGACCCATCTATATAAGTTTCCTCTTTAATCGGAAGTTTTCTGCCATATTTACCATTTTCTTTAATTTGAGCTACAAGATGCCCTTTTTCATTTGCCAGCTTGATTGCACCATCCTGATACTGCTGCATCATTTCATCAGAAGCATCAACTGTCAATCGTAGTTTCTCTTCTCCTTCTTTTGGAGTCAAAATTAAATCGGAATGTTTAACCACATCTCGATATACTTTTTCTGTTATCAGTTGAGATTCGTGAATATGATAATCAAATGCTTCCTTCAGTAATTTTTCAGGAAGAGATGTATCATCATATGATAATTGCATAGACTCTAGCCATTCTATCTCTTGCATGATCGTCACTCCCTTTTCTATTATGACATATCTAACCTGAATTATTCATGTCTAATACTTCACTGGTATTGTTTTCATATGTTTTATTATTCTCCTGTTACGATTTCAAATATTACCTATCACTGACACAGTTTATTCATCAGTCTCTTCCATTTCCCCTTTTGTTTTTATTTTTCTCCCGATTTCAAGTGAAGAATAAACTGCCCTTGCGGTGTATTTGCCTTCAAATCTGATAATCGGTCTGTTGGTTGTCTGGATTCTTTTCCCTTCAGATACGAACTCTGCTGAAGAATACGGTAACCCAAACCAGACGATTTTCTGATCGATGATTGTCACAGGATTTGCAAGATACTGATTTTCCTCTGCAAACATGCAAAGACACTTTGGCAGTGTGGTCATGTTCTCGGTTCTGATTTTTATTTCAACACCGTTTATCATCTTTTCGGATAATTGTTTGGCAAGCTTTTCTATTTCAGGTGTATACAGTACGCAATCCGGAATTTCAATGTTTATCTTTTTCTTTGCCTGCTTGATTTCTGATATAAACTGGCTGAACCCTTCTTTCTGATTGAAGAACTGCATAACCTGTGCATAAGAACCATTTTCATATAATCCATCTGCTTTTACCATCTTGTTTTCTTCAGTCAGTTTTCGAATCAGTTTTGGAAAAACCAATCCCGGCGTACTGATTTTCTTTTTCATGTAATCAACATTTGCAACACAGATGAATTTTCCTTTTGCTCTGGTCATTGCAACATTGAATAAACGATTGGCATTATTATTCAGTGTTGATGTCAACATGACTCCAGGATTACGCAATCTGTAACAATCAACAGCATCATAGATAATGACATCTTTTTCCGAACCCTGAAACTGATGAACAGTCGCACTTTCAATCGGTTTCAGGTCATTTTCCGTTTCCTTGAGATCCCGTATCATGGATTGGAGAAGTCTGGACTGAGCTGCATAAGGTGTGATGATCCCTACTTCATTTTCTTTTGCGGCTTTTAATGCCAGTGAAAAAGTGATCAACGCACTGAGGAGATTCACATGCGATTTATCAATCAGAGTTGTGCATACACTCATCATACCTGACAGATCAGCCAATACCAGAGGCATACCTGAAAACGGTTCTGCTTCTGTAATATGTCTTGTCTTTTCTACCATTCCATCAGCAGATTTCAATAACCCATGATACATATTCTCACTGACAAACGATGCAATATCCGGATGCATACGATATTGTTGATTCAAAAGACACAGCCAATCATGTCCATACCTGTTGTCTACCGCATAATCCACTTTGGCATGTTGAAAGATATCTGCATTCAATTTGGAGACATTACTGCTTTGGACAATTGGAGGAAGCTGTTTGAAATCGCCGATACATATAAATCTTTTTTGCGCAAGATTGGCTGAGAATGCCAGCTGAGGAATATACGCCATACTTGCTTCATCAAAAATCACAACATCAAATGAATTCTGATATACAGCAGAATCCATAATGGCTTTGGAGACTGTTGTAGCAACAAACAGGCTTCTTTTAACCAGATTCTTTTCCAGATCCTTAATGTGATTACGCAGAGCATTCAATTCTCTTGCAATCGTAACTGCACGTTCACTGTCTTTTGGAACTTTCTTTTTCTCTTCAAGAAGCTCATCCCGTTGTTTCAGAACATACGGGTATTCGGAAAGTACACAATTGTAGGAAGACAGATAAGGATGATCAAGTATCTCTTTTTCTCTTGGATATCCATAACGGAGTACAGTGCGCCTTTTTGGTTCATGCATCATATGAAAGACACGCAGCGCAGCACCATCTACGGACACATTACTATATGAAAGCATTAATACCTGTTCACCCTGTCTGATATGATCTATTGCTGTTTTTGCCAGTGTCTGTGTTTTACCGGTTCCCGGCGGACCCCAGATAAACGTAATCGGCTGCTTCATTGACATGGCAACAGCACGTTCCTGTCCCTGGTCGATATAGTCATATCCGTAGAAGATATTATCCAGGCCATCCAGTATCAGAGAACGTGCAATGCCTGAATAATCAACGGACATTTCTTTCAGTCTTTCGATCAGTGCATTCATCAGCATCCATGGATTGACAGAAAACTCCAATTCATCCAGTAACTTACCATAATCAGTTTCCAATGACAGAATTACGGTAAATTCATCACAATCAACAATCGTCCCTTTAGAATACCCATCTGAATTCCATGCGGTAACTTCAATTCCTATCGGCAGATTCAGTTCGATTTCTGACTCACACGTATAGATTGTATTTACCTTGCCTGCATCATCAATTCTGACAACATCATGTACTCTGTATTTCTTACCGCCATTTTTCTGAATGTAATTCATTTCTACGGCGATACTTGCTTCATATGCTTCACAGAAATCTTCCACAGAGTGATAAGAAGGAACCGATATTTTTCTTGGTTTCTTTGTCAGTACTTCTTCCTCTTCCGATGTATCGTTATCAGGGATTTCCTCATTTTTTTCTAAAACAACAGCATCATTTTTTTGTGACAGTTCAAGATTCAATTGTGCATTCAGTTCATCATCCTTCAGTTTCATAAATTTAAGAAATGCATCGGGATACATGAACATTTTCGGATCTGATTCATTATGAAAGACGACAGTTATTTTTTTCTCTGTCTGCCTGATAATCTTTCCTTCACCATATTTGCTCAGGTGAATAACTTCCATTCCAACAAGGTTCAAGATGTGCCTCCATCATACACAATACTCAGCATTCTTTCACAACAGACAAGTCAGTTAATGCTCTTGTATATGAAATGTATCGTTCATTTCTCGTCATTTTCTCCATTAAGACCGTGACTGCTTTAAACTCCAGTCCTTTCACTTCTTTCACAGTATAAATATCTGCATCCGTAATATGATAAACCGATGTCAGTATTGCCTGAAATGTACTGCGAATCTCCTCATTTTTAACGATATACACAGTATCTTTCCTGTTGTTATGATTCATATAATCCGCAAAATCTTTATATTCTCCGACATTTTTCATGTCAACACCGACCTTTGTCATATTCATGGATAACACTTTATTACAGTAATCAACGATCTGATTCGTATTTCTGAAATTCTCATCCAGTCTGAATACACTATGAATAAAATCAACCTGATTCCAGTTTCTGATTCCATGATCCATGATTGTCTGATTGACATCTCCAAACAGATTCATAACCGGTGCTAAGACATCACCGTTTGTTTCTTTTCCCGTATGGATCCGTTTCATCAGTTCAATCTCGGATACTGAAAGATCCTGTGCTTCATCAATAAAAATGTAATGTGGAAGCTTTCCATTTACTTCTTTGGAAAGGAATGTGAAATACAACCTTAAATACCAGTAATGCTTATACGAAGCATTCATTGTTTTCTGATATTTCTCATTCACAATCCTCTCTGCTTCATTCATCAGGATCCTGCAGAACTGATTCTGGATACTCTGTTCAGAGGACAGGAAAAATACAGGTGCCTTCTCTTTCTCATTTTTCAAAATCGATTCTTCTGAAAACAGTTCGTTGATTTTCTCAATATCTGTTCGGCACAGATGAATGTATTCAGGAAGATATGTGGACACAGGTTCAACTTCTTCTGTGTATAAATCCTTTACGGAGTCAAACATCGTCAGACGATCATACAGGGATGTGAATCCGTTTGATGCTTTGATCAGAAATTGTGGAATATGATCCTCTTCAACATTTTTCAACTTCTCTCTGTTCTTTCGTATTTTCTGTGTTGAGGCAGAATATATTTCACCGATTTTTACATAGACATCTGTCAGATCCTGTAAAGATATGACCGTAAAAACAGGGTTTTCTTCCAGGCCGTCAAATGCTTTCTGATAATCCATATCCTGCAGTTTCTGGATCAGTTGTTTTTTCATTGAAGCAAGCTGTATATTCAACTGCTCGATTTTCCTTTTGTGTGCACCACGAGAGAAAATTGTAGATCTGGCATAAGCCTCTTCTTCTCTGGTTAAATCTGCCTGCAGGGAAAGAATACGTGAATCACGAATGACACGTTCATCATTTTCTGTTACAGGTGTTACAGAAATGGATTTTCTCTGTTCATCCAGCTTTTCCTGTTTTTTCACCAATTGACTGATTTCACGCCGCAGTGCAGCTGTGTTTTCCAGCGAGGAATAATCGTCACATTCAAGATATTCTTCAAAAGGTTCAATCAGTTCCTGAATGGATTTTACTGCAGTGTTATTTGTATAGGTAATTTCATTTTCAAGATCTGCCGTATATTCCACAAGTATGTCATTCAGACAGCTTTCGAGATAATCCAAAAGATCCTGATTCTGTTTTCTTACTTCATTGACTGCAGCTTGAAAACATTTCCGTACAAATTCCTTCGAATATACCTCTGTCAGCATTTCTTCCGAAAGCAGTAATTCGTTCTTTTCTTCATATTCAGCTTTTTCTCCAAGTGCAAACTGATAGTATTCTGTGTATGGCATGATATTGCGGTGATAGATATCAAATTCTTCAGCAATATCATGAATGAATGTTTTAAACTGAGTACTTGGTACAAGCAGAACATAATCTGAATTTTTGAATTCCTCATTAAACAACAGATAACGTAAACGATGCAGTAATATCATTGTTTTACCAGATCCTGCACATCCCTGTACGACAAAAGATGCATCCGTCGGCATTAATCGGATGTCATCCTGTTTCTGCTGAATCGTTTCAATAATACTTGTGATACCTGAATTATTCTTGTTTTTGATCAATGCCTGCTTTAAAAATGAGTCTGTTACATCCAAAGTTGTTTCAGTGGTTCGATCCAGAAGAACTTCAACGTTCTGAACCTGTTTATCCTGCATTCGGATCATGCGCGAATAACCAACATCTTCATCATCCGAAGGATGTCTCCACTGTTTCAGAATTTCCTGATACATCTTGTCATCCGTATGTATCAGCATCATGTTCCTTCGGTCATCTGTCAGATTAATCGAATGCAAGCCCTTCGTCTGGGTAATGAAAAAATCAGAATTTCCCCGTTTCACATGACCGCAGCACAGTTTCCCAGTCGTACAATATGGTCTGTATTTCTGCTGGAGTTCCAGGTTTTCCCTGTTTCTCTGTTTCTTTAAATTCAGTTCGTACATACTGTCATAATCCCATGCCATATCATCTTCTTTCACATCGGGATAAGGATAATGACTTACAAGATAATCCAGTTTATCCTCAAAATAATCATAGTGTCTTTGCACATTGGTCTGTTCCTCTTCCAGTGCATTCTGATTTGCGGATAAGAGTTCTTCTTCAATAAAACGAAGCCCTGTCTTTTTGTTCTGTTGTTTCTCCATACTACTTCTCCAAAAAGCGAATGATCAGAAAATCCTATATTGAACTCATTATAACATCCTTGTGATTTATTCATTGTAAAGCAAAAGTTTACAATAGGATGTTATCGTCACATGCATGGAATTGTTTGACGTTTTTTTGTCAAAACCTTCTGTTAAGC
>JBJEFE010000047.1:0-41950 GCA_051873755.1 Bulleidia sp.
TGCATAAAAGGCATACCATAACGGCATGCCTGCGGCTGAAACTGTAATTATGTTATTCGAATATGCCTGTACGTGCAAGTGCTCTGACCAGGAAGTACCCGACGATGACGGAAATCAGTTCTCCGATCGCTACTTCCGTTCCCATGATCAGTAATCCCATCCACATGTTTCCTTCAAAGAACAGTACGGACAGTTCCATACCGACAAAGAAGAAGTTGAAGATGACCGGCATCAGAATACTCCATACCGGAATGCCTGCGACTTTGCAATCTCTGAGCTGATATGTCATCAGCGCCGCCAGCAGTGTGGCTGCGGTACCGACCACCGCATCAATCATGCCGGTCGGATTGACACCCATCATTGCCCCGATCAGGTTTGTCAGGAAACAACCCAGTGTTACCCCGGCAATGGATGGTCTGTAGATCAGTGGAAGCATTGTCAGTGCCTCCGCAATACGCACCTGAATGTTTCCGTAGGAAAACGGTGCCAGTACGAGTGATACAACAGTGTAGATTGCCGCAATCATCGCAACCTTCGCAAATGTCTGCGTGTTTTTTGTCATTTGATTTTTCTCCTTATTTTCGCTTTACGTCAGGTAGCCGCTACTGACGGGAATGCTTGCCATTCCACGCACTATTTTATCCTTTCTTCCTGTTTCGTCAACCACAACATACGCTCTGACATTTTTTCCCTGAACACAGAAAAAGCATCCACACACAGTATAGACGCTCCTGTAAATAACTGCCCGCATGATTCCATCAACGGTACACATCAGGGAAGAAAGTGGCTGTCTGTCAAAAACTCCGTTTTCCGTACAGTTTACTCTGACAGAATTCATGCCGGCAGAGGACAGGTCTGCAGCTGATCACAGCGATCATGTTTTCGGTATGACCTTCAAAGTGAAGCTTCATTCCCGGAAGCTTTTTCAGATCCTTTGAGAAACAGCGTGTGATATGCCTGCGGATCAATGCCGCACCGCTTTTCCCAGGTACATCCGCAACGTATTCCGTGCAGAAATATCTGTTTCCCGTATGTCTGTGCGGTATCCGCAACAGACTCATCGTCACCCCGAGTTTTGCATACCGGATTTCCTTTCTGGCTGCGTGTTCCATCACAGTACTACGGATCCTGTCATAGACTTCTTCCGATACTTCCATTTCATACAGCTGACATGGAAAAGACTGACGTTACAATCTGAACCAGCGGCTGCAGTACAACACCGATCATCGGTATCACTGCCTTCCAGATCAGAACCCCTCCCGCAAATATCACAACAGCACACAATACACTGAATAAACCGCTCTTCATTTCCATTCCTCTCATTTCTTTTTACACTGTTATCATACGGACCGTATGTTTCGTAAATCCTTCTGTTTTGTTTCATAAATGTTTATTCTCAGATCCGCTTCCCGAAAATAAAACAGGCCGCACATCTGTGTGCGACCTGTCTGATTATCTGCGGCCCATTTTACGGCTTTCTTCAATAGACTCTTCCGCAATGCGGCGACTTGCCTCAACGCTTGCCTTACCGATATCCTCAGCCGGCTGTTTGTGCTGTCCTTCTGCCTTCAAGCGTGCTTTTGCCTGTTCAACTGTTTCGCCATCTTCAGTCAGATATTACTCCACAAAGGAATCCTCAATCTTCCTGTAGGCACCTGTTACCGTATCCTCAATTGTCTGATATCCGGAAACCACCTTTTCCGCAATTTTTTCATTTACCTTTACAAATTCTGATTCTGCCATGTTTTTCTCCTCTTCTCTTTCTTTGTATGGCCAGAGTTTAATCGGGAAATATTGCAGAAATATGAATTGATGATTGCAGAAACATGAATTCAGAGATTCTGTTTACCGCTCAGATGATTGACATCGATGCGGTAGACATCCACACCTTCAATCTGAGCAGGTTCAAATGTCCACTCCCGTTTTCCTGCCTGATGATTCATGATCGCACATAATCCTGTGATCTTTTCCTCTCCTGCCACCTTTACCGCATTGCCATGCCCCATCACTGAGCGGTAATAAAACGAGTATGTACATGCACTCTCACCGGATTTCACACCGATTTCCACATCAATCTCAAATGTCAGTTTTCCGTTTTTCTTCAGAAGTTCTGTTTTCAGACCTTCCTTTGCGCTGTGAAAGTAGAATACCGGAAAGGTTTCGTTCATCAGATAGCCATAACTCAATGGAATGATATGCACATCATTTCCGTCATACAGTCCGATCCGGATGGTTTTTGCCTTCTCAAGGATTTCAATGACATCCTTCATATCCGTAATCATTCGATCCTGTCTTCTCATTCTGATTTCCCCTTTCACACGTATTACTGCGGTCGATCCTGCAGGTATATAAATAACGACAGATCCCGTTTGAGACCTGTCGCAAGTCCATTATGCTGCAGCGGTTTCCGCTGTTTCTTCTGTTTTGACTTCAGCTTTCTTCTTTTCCGGAAGTCTGCCGTAGATTTCAGACATGCGGTGCAGCTTTTCCGCAAGCTGATCCGAGAAATCCTTTGCGGATGCACGCCATGTCCAGTTTCCGCCAAGTGTGGATGGAGTGTTCATACGTGCTCTGTCATCCAGTCCCAGGATATCCTGCATCTGTACAACTGCCAGATCGGATACACTGCCGTAAGCGGAACGGATGAAGCCCCAGTTATACCCTTCCTTCTTATCCAGGTGCAGGTATTCAATGGCATTTTCCGCAAAGCCTTCCGGAGATTCCTTCATCCAGCTCATGAGTGTCTGGTTGTCATGTGTGCCCGGATAGACAACGGAGTTGTTTGTGTACAGGTGCGGAAGATAACCGGAACCCGTATCTCTTGGGTCAAAGGCAAACTGCAGAACCTTCATGCCCGGATACCCTGTGTCCTTGACCATCTGAATGACTTCCGGCGTCAGGAATCCAAGGTCTTCCGCAATGATCTGTACTTTTCCGAGTTTTTCCTCGATGG
This sequence comes from Bulleidia sp., assembly GCA_051873755.1. Classification (GTDB taxonomy): domain Bacteria; phylum Bacillota_I; class Bacilli_A; order Erysipelotrichales; family Erysipelotrichaceae; genus Bulleidia. Next base: position 2,954 of record JBJEFE010000047.1, read on the forward strand.
TACGGAACAGATCAATGCCAGGTCCCTTCTTCCATACACCGTTGCGCGCTGTCTTGTCGCCATACGGAATACAGAAGTAGGATTCAAAGCCGCGGAAATGGTCAATACGCAGAATATCCACGAATTCAAACTGATAACGGACACGGTTAACCCACCATGTATATCCGTCTTCCTTCATCTTTTCCCAGTTATACAGCGGGTTGCCCCATAACTGACCGTCTGCCGCAAAGGCATCCGGCGGACATCCTGCCACACCAGTCGGCTTGAGTTCAGCGTCCAGCTGGAACATTTCCGGATTACCCCAGATATCACTGGAATCCGGAGAGACATAGATCGGAACATCACCGATCAGATATACACCATGTTCACGTCCGTATTCGCGCATCTTCTTCCACTGCATGGAGAACAGATACTGAATACCGATATAGAATTCAACGGAAGACTGAAGACGTACTCTTTCAGAATCCAGAACTTCCTTTTTATGCATGCGGATATCTTCTTCCCACGTTGTGTATGCCTGACCATTGTGGTCATCCTTTTCAGCCATGAACAGTGCATAGTCATTGAGCCAGTATGCATTGTCCTTCAGGAATTCCACAAATCCTTCCGGTCTGATTTCCGCAATTCTTGCGACGGCCTTTCTCAGAACATTGAAACGGTTGTTGTAGATCTTTGCATAATCAACAGACTTCGGGTCACTGCCCCAATCCAGATTCTCATATTCGCCCTTTTTCAGGTAACCTGCCTCACACAGATCATCCAGATCAATGAAGTACGGATTACCCGCATTGGAGGAGAATGACTGATACGGAGAATCTCCATATCCGGTCGGACCCATCGGCAGAACCTGCCAGTAGGTCTGTCCGCTCTTTTCCAGGAAGTCAATGAAATCCCGGGCAGACTGACCCATTGTGCCGATGCCGTACTTTGACGGCAGCGAACTGATTGGCATTAATACACCAGCGCTTCTTTTCATAATATACCCCTTATCCTTTGACAGCTCCAGCCGCAACACCCTTGATGATGTACTTCTGGCAGCTGAGATAGAAGATGACAACAGGAATCAATGCCAGAATCAGTGCAGCCATAATGGCACCCATATCAACGGAACCATAGGATCCCTTCATGTACTGAATGACAATGGAAATTGTCTTGTACTTGCGGATATCCAATACCAGGTACGGTAACAGGAAGTCATTCCAGATCCACATTGTTTCAAGAATACCGACGGAAATGTATGTCGGTTTCATGATCGGAACAACGATCTTGAAGAATGTCTGTAATGGTGTGCATCCGTCAATCATCGCTGCTTCTTCAATTTCAATCGGAATGGATCTGACAAAGCCTGTAAACATGAATATCGCAAGTCCTGCGCCAAATCCTAAATATACTATAATAATACCCCAAGGATTGGTTAAATGTAACATATTTGCGACCAAAGATAATGTATACATAACCATCTGGAACGGAACGACCATACTGAACAGGCATAATACATAGATCACCTTGGTCCACCAGGTCCTGACTCTTGTGATAAACCATCCGCACATACTGCAGAACAGCAGAATAGCGATGACGGAGAATACGGTGATGAACACGGTCCAGCCGACAGAAGACAGGAGTCCATACTCCTCAATGGCAACCATGTAGTTTTCACCACCGACAAATGTTTCGGCATTTGGAAGTTCAAACGGGTGAAGGTTGATGGAATTTCTGGATTTGAAGGAGTTCCAGAGGACTACAAACACCGGCATGACCCAGAACAGACACAGGAATGTAAGGAATGTTGAGCCCATTGTTCTGCTCATTGAATTCTTTTTTTTCATATTACTGCTGAACCTCCTTTGTCTTTGTAAAGTACTGCTGGACTCCGGCAACGACCATGACAATCAGGAAGAAGATAACCGCCTTTGCCTGACCGACGCCTTCGAATCCGGTACGTCCGTAGAATGTGTAGAAGATGTTGAGTGCCATCAGTTCGGTCTGTTTCATCGGTGCACCGCCTGTCAGAGCCAGGTTCTGGTCAAACAGCTTGAAGCCGTTTGTCAGTGTCAGGAATGTACAGATCGTAATGCTTGGCATCATCATCGGGATGGTAACCTTGAATAATTTCTGGGATGGGGAAGCACCGTCGATTTCAGCTGCCTCCATGACATCCGTCGGAATTGCCTGCAGACCGGAGATGTAAATGATCATCATATAACCGATCTGTTGCCAGCAGACAAGAATAACCAGACCCCAGAAGCCGAGTGTTGCGCTCAGATTGAGGGCGGTATTGAAATGAACGAGAATACCGGAGAAGATCAGCTGCCAGATATAACCAAGCACGATACCGCCGATCAGGTTCGGCATGAAGAATACGGTACGGAAGATATTTGTTCCTTTCAGCTCTTTTGTAAGAGCCATTGCCAGCGCAAATGCGATGACATTGATAAGAACGATCGTAACAGCTGCGAACGCGACTGTCACAAAGAAGGAATGAAGATACGTCGCATCAGAGAATACCTTGATATAGTTCTGAAGCCCTACCCACTGTGCATCCTTGACGGTTGTAAACTTTGTGAATGACAGGTAAATACCCATCACAAACGGTATCACAAATCCGATTGCGAAGGCACCCATGACCGGAAGTGTAAACACTGGCCAGTATTTTTTGATGTTTTTCTGCATAAAGCCCCCTTATAGAAAATTCTGATCATAAGAAACAGGCCGGGTGTACTTTGCCGCCCAGCCTGTCCCAAGAGTTTCAAGATTCGGTTTTACGTTTTGACTCAGTTCGCTGTCAACTGCTTTTCTGTCTTCCAGTTGTCAACGAAAGCTGCTCTGACTGTTTCCCAGTTCTTGTCGGACTGATCAGCTGCGTATACTGTCAGTGCCTGACCGAGAACGTTCTTCCATTCTTCGGAAGGCATTGTTGTGAAGTTCCAGGATACAGGAGTTGCAGGGTTTGCGTTTGCGAGTTTGAAGAGAGTGTTCTTGGATTCCGGATTCTTCTTGAACGGAATGTTGAAGCCCATCTTGTCGCCGCTTGTCATGTATTCAACACCCATATCGGATGTAACACACCAGTACATGAAGTCAAGAGTTGCCTTCTGATCAGCTTCAGAAGCCTGTGCATTGACGCACCAGAAGTTTTCAGTACCCATTGCGATACCTTCGTTTTCATCATCGACACCGAAATAGATCGGCAGGTAAGCGAGGTTTTCGTCACCGATTGCCTTTACCTTGTCATATTCCCATGTACCATTCTGGAAGAAGACAGCCTTTTCATCGATGAATTCTGCTTCAGACTGGTCGCCTGTCGCTGTGGACAGCTGAGTAGGATCGATTGTGGAGTTGTTGATGTAGAGATCCCATACAGCTTTGTAGTTATCCAGGTATGCACCTGTCAGTTCATCCTTGTTGTCAACACCGTCTGCCTGATATTCATAGTAGATCGGCAGGTTAGCCAGGTGTGTCTTGAATCTCCAGTCAGAGGAGCCGTCCATACCTGGGGATGTGAATGCCGCAAATCCAAGTTCATCCTTACGCTTTGTGATGTCTTCAGCGACTTCCTTCAGCTTTTCAAAGGATGTAATTTCAGATGCGTCATAACCTGCTTCATTCAGCAGCTTGTTGTTTGTGATCAGACCATAGGCTTCTGTAACGTATGCGATACCACCGACTTTGTCGCCGTCCATCAGTTCATATGCCTTGTTTGTCAGTTCGCCTTCGATTGCGGAACCGGACAGATCAGCACAGTAGTCCTTCCATGATGCCAGACCGACAGGACCGTTGACCTGGAATAATGTTGGAGCTTCCTGCTTTGCCATTTCAGACTTCAGTGTCTTTTCGTATTCACCGGAAGCGGCTGTCAGAACTGTAACCTGTACACCTGTTTCTTCTGTGTATGCCTTTGCCAGTTCCTGCCAGTATTTGTCAGCTTCAGGCTTGAAGTTAAGATAGTAGACTCTTCCTGTTGAGTCACCAGATGTGGATGAACCGGCAGCCGTACCGCCGCATCCAGCGAGCATCGTAGCCGCAAGGGCTAACGAAATGATCTTCTTTGTGTTCATTTTATCCTCCTAGAACAATGTTTTAAAGCGTGGCGATTTTACGAATATTCCTCCGGATGAACATTTATGAAACCGTTTACAACTTACATATTTATCATAGGCCTGTCACATTCATATTGCAAGCTTTTTGTGATGAAATTGTGAAATAAATTATCACAATTTTTTCATTTTCATTTTCTGAAACAATTTTAATATTCCAGATTGTGTCCTTCCTGATCAAATACATGAATGACCTGGGATTCAAATGTGAATTCAATATCATCACCCATGTTGAAGGACTTTCCGGCAGTGGACATCGTATCAATAATGATGATGCCTTCCTTGCCGTTGACGTCGATGTGCAGGTTGATCTGGGAACCCATCATTTCACTGACATCGATCTTTGCAGGGATCATACTGCCCGGTTTCTTTTCCAGGGACATGTGTTCCGGACGGACACCGATTGTGACCTTCTGGGACTCCACACCCTTGGCTGCCATCTTGGCTTCCTTATCCTCGGACAGTTCGATTCTTGCGCCGTTGAGTTCGACGAAATACTTCACACCGTCTCTGACCAGTTCTCCTTCGAAGAAGTTCATGATCGGAACACCGATGAATCCTGCAACGAAGATGTTGATCGGATGATCATATACCTGCTGTGGTGTACCGATCTGCTGAACAACACCGTCTTTCATGATGACAATACGGTCACCGAGTGTCATGGCTTCCGTCTGGTCATGTGTGACGTAAATAAACGTTGTGTTGATTCTCTGTCTGAGTTTGATGATTTCAGCTCTCATCTGATTTCTGAGCTTGGCATCAAGGTTGGAGAGCGGTTCGTCCATCAGAAGGACCTTCGGTTCACGTACAATGGCACGTCCGATCGCAACTCTCTGTCTCTGACCACCGGATAATGCCTTCGGCTTACGGTCAAGATACTGTGTGATGTCAAGAATCTCGGCTGCCTCATTGACTTTTCTGTCAATTTCATCCTTCGGCAGTTTTCTCAGTTTCAGCGGGAATTCCATGTTCTGACGTACTGTCATGTGCGGATAGAGTGCATAACTCTGGAAAACCATTGCGATGTCACGATCCTTCGGTTCCACATCATTGACAAGTCTGTTGTCAATGAACAGTTCCCCTTTGGAAATGTCTTCAAGACCTGCGACCATACGCAGTGTTGTGGATTTACCGCATCCGGAAGGTCCTACAAGAACGATGAATTCCTTGTCTTTGATCTCAAGGTTGAAATCATCGACTGCCAGTACACCTTCATCCGTGACTTTCAGATTGTGCTTTTTCTTTTTGTCATTGTTCGGGTAAATCTTGCAGATGTGTTTCAGTTCAACTGTTGCCATATAAAAAATTTCTCCTTGCCCCACCGTATTCGTGGATTATGAGGGGTGCGTGATGTGATGCCCTGCGCACTTCCCTTCTGGCTGATTGTTTGAAGTAAGAACATGCATTTTCCTGCTTCGACATATGTAAGCGATTACATCTATGTTTATTATAGGCCGGTTTTATCAAATTGCAATAACTTTGTGATACTTTTGTGAAATATTTTTGTAAAAATTGTGAAATGAATTGATCAGAAAAAAGGTATGAATCTCAAATTCATACCCTTATGCGATACGCTGAGCAATCCGCTCCTCTTCTTTTTTCAGCCAGCCTGATCCAAAGTAATACGCTCCGGTCAGAAGTGCCGCAATACCCCAGGTAATGCTGTAACCCCAGCCGATGACCGTAATATCGGCGGATGGGCCTGTAAACAGTGCGAGATAGATCTGACGGATCACAACAAATCCGGTAATGGATGTGATCATCGGGACAGAACTTCTGCCGCTGGCACGAAGTGCACCGGAGAAAACCTGGTGGAAACACAGGAATGTATAGAACGGACACATGGTTCTCAGAATCAGTGTACCTGCGTGAATCACTTCCTGATCCTTTGTGAAGATTTCCATCAGTGTATCAGAAGAAGCCATTACCACAATGCCAAGTGATACGACAATGGAGATCGACATGACCAGAGCGGCACGAACACCTTTTTTCACCCGTTCGATATTTCCCGCGCCCAGGTTCTGTCCGCAGAATGTTGTCGTTGCCAGCATCAGACTGTTGACCGGAAGTCCAAGGAAATTATCAATCTTGTTGGCACAGGAGAACCCGGCAACACCGGAAGCACCAAAGGAATTGATATACGCCATGACAACGATGTTGGATACGGATACGATCATACCCTGTACACCTGCCGGAATCCCGATTTCAACGATCTGTTTCAGAATGGAGAAATCCAGTCTGAGTTTATGCATGGACAGCCTGTATTCCGCTTTTGCCCGCATCAGAAGATTCAGAACCAGAATCATACTGATGGCTTCAGATATGATGGTCGCAACTGCCGCACCGGCAACACCCATGTTCATATACCGCACAAACAGAATATCGAGGAAGATATTGATAATCGAAGTCGCAATCAGGAAGTACAGTGGATTTTTTGAATCCCCCACTGCCTGCAGGATGCCTGTACCCGCATTATAAATGGTCAGAAATGCCGCACCGACGAAATAGATGAACAGATACTGTTCCGCATCCCCGTAGTATTCCGGCCTTGTTCCGATCATACGCAGAATATACGGACTTCCGAAACATCCGGCAAGTCCAAGCACAATACCGATGATCAGCGCAAACACCACAAAGGAATGAACGGCTCTGGAAAGTTCCTCACTCTTTCTTGCGCCAAAGAATCTGGATACGACAACACCGGCACCGGTTGCCATTCCCTGGAAAAAACCGATCAGAAGATTGATGATCGGCGTACTGGCCCCGACTGCCGCAAGTGCGGTGGAACCGACATAGTTACCGACAATGATCGAATCAATTGTGTTATACATCAGCTGAAAGAAATTACCAAGCAGAAGCGGAATCGCAAACAGTGCAATTTTCGCATAGATATTTCCGCTGGTCATCAGCCCTTTGTTTTCCCTCATATTCCCCTCCACATCACTGTTTTCCATTTTACATCCGTTTTACATCAGCGTTGATGTTTTTCACTTTCCGGAAACCGCAAAGATATTACCCGGGTAATCATTTTTCCGCATCATTCAGCTGGAAACTGCAATTGGTATACCAATTCAGAAACCGAACAGAAAAGGTTCAGACACACAGGCATCTGAACCTTCTGCTCATTCTGTTTCCTTTTTCTCTTCGCTGTTTTTGCATGCCAGCAGTGCAAAGATCTCTTCTTTTCTCTCTTCCATATCGGAATAACCAAGATCATACAGCAGCTGACAGTTTTTCGGGTCACCCTTGAAACGGGATACCTTGATGGACTGTGTCGGCATGATGTGTACCGCATCGCCGTCATTCACAAGATTATTGATGATTTCCACCTGCTTGTAGTAATTCAGATGACGGATGGAATAATCCTTACCTACCTGCGGATACTGACGGTATATCGTCTTCATCGCTGTTTTCATGAATCCATTGGCAGGTTTGCGCACATAATCCTTCGGCTTTGTCGTAATGACAAGAAATTTCGTACATCCGACTTCCTGTGCCCGTTCAATCGGAATCATCTTTGTGATACCGCCGTCCAGCACATGGTAGTTTTTCCAGTTGATGATATCAGACGCAATCGGCAGCGCACACGCTCCCAGAAGCAGGGTGCAGTCCTCATCCATATCTTCCGGTCCATAGAATTCCGTACCGCCGTGTTCCAGCACATATACACCGATTTCAATATTCGGTTTTTCCTCAATAATCTGACGGATGGAAAAATGTGATTTCTGTTTCAGATCCACTTCAAAGATACGGTTATATGCAACGTAATGACCTTCTTTGACAAGAGCCTTCATTCCGACATTTTCCGGTTCACAGGCATACTGCACTGCCATCTTACGTGCTGCTTCCTTATTTTTCATCACATAACATGCAAGGTATAATGCCCCGGATGAAATACCGACACCATAGTCAAACGTGATGTCATGATCATTCAGCCAGGCCAGCGCACCGGCTGTATAGGCGCCGCGAAGACCGCCGCCCTCTAATACAAGTCCAATCTTTTCCATAACCTTTCTCCTAAACAAGCGGAATAAACAGATTGAGAATCATCCGCACAAGACGGACAACCACATTTGTCTTTTCCTCATCTTCAAGCGTGATCTCCTTCGATTTTGCGATGGATTGTTCAAAGTCCTCACGTATTTTTTCAATCTCCGGTGTCCGGTACATCAGCACACCGTTTTCCAGGTGCAGGAAGTATGTACGGTAATCCATGTTCGCACTTCCCACAATCGCCATCTTATCATCCATCACAAAGTTCTTCGCATGGTTGAAACCCGGTGTGTATTCATAGATCTTCACACCTGCGGTAAGAAGTCTGTGATAGTGTCCTCTTGTAATCTGAAAGACGGTTTTCTTATCCGGTATTGCCGGTGTCAGAATTCTGACATCGACACCGTTTTTCGCCGCCCGCATCAGTGCCTGTATGACCGCATCCGTCGGAATCAGATACGGTGTATCGATATAGATGTACTGATGTGCATGGTTGATCAGATTCAGCTGCATCGTCAGTACGGTTGTCTCCTTGTCTGTCGGTGTATCGGAATATGGCTGATAGCATCCTCCGTCATTGACTTTATCGCACGGAAGCTGGTAGGATCGGTAATCCGGAACCCCCAGTGATGCCGGCCTGCAGAAGCTCAGCATACCGAGAAACATGACCGTAAATGACCAGACAGCCTCACCATGGATCATGACAACACTGTCTTTCCAGTAACCGAACCGGACAATGCGGTTCATATATTCATCCGCCAGATTGACGCCGCCGGTAAAGGCGATATTGTTGTCGATAACTGTCAGCTTGCGGTGATCCCGGTTGTTCATCTGAACAATGAATGCCGGACGCATAGGATTGAAGCAGTATGCCTCAATGCCGTACCCGGTCAGTTTTCTGTCATAACCGGAAGGAAGGGTGATACTGCCGAAGTCATCATAGATCAGTTTGACATCCACACCTTCTTTTACCTTTTCCTTCAGGATTTCAAGGATTTCATCCCAGCAGGAACCTGTGTCAAGAATGAAGTATTCCATGAAGATGAAGTGCTTTGCATTCCGCAGCGCCTCCTTGTAATCTTCAAACCACGCCTCCCCGCTTGGATAATACCTGCTTTCCGTATTCCGGTATACAGGGAAATCACCGGTCAATGTGCCATACCGCAGAATATCGGCAGCGCTCTGGTCCTGTTTACTGACCTGATAAATCAGATCATAATCCAGTTTCAGAAGCCCCTCCATCTGTCTGTTGGCACGCATTGTACCGTTGAACAGTTTCTTCGGAACCTTGCGGTTTCCGGCAATCAGATATAACGGCACACCGACAATCGGTACCGCCAGAATCAGAAGAATCCAGGAGAGCTTATATCCAGGATCCTCGTTTCTGTTCACGACATGAATGGACAGCACAATGGATACCACACTGAATACCGGCAACAGCTGATAGGAAATTGCAAAGCTGTACAGCAGTGTTACCAGAAATCCAAACTGCAGGAGAATCAATGGAATGACAATCATCAACCTGCTTGTCAGTATTTTTTGAACTCGATACATATCAGTATTCTAGCACGTTATTCCTCTTTCTTCTGTAAAGAGATAGATGTTTTTGACGAATTCCCCTCTTTGTACAAGCCAGTGATCATCCGGTACCTTTACGGTCTCCAGAAGTGTTCCGCCCAGCCTTTCAATTGTCTTTTTCGAAGCTGTGTTTTCCGGGGAACAGGTGATGATCACCTGCATCATTCCAACGGTTTCAAACGCATACCGCAGCACCATTTCCGCAGCCTCATACGCATAGCCATGTCCTCTGTAACCTTCAAAAATGCGGTACCCGATATTGCCGGCATAATACAGAACCCGGTTCATTCCCACACGCAGATCACACTCACCCGCAAATACATGTGTGCCATGCAGTACAATGCGAAAACGGACGAGTCTGTCATATTCCTCATTTGCCCGGCCTTTGCGGTCCTCCCGCACAATCAGATCCACATGATCTCCGGATATCCGCACTTCTTTCCTGCGGTGGAAAAACATATCAAACATACACAGTATTTTAGCAGATCCATTGAAAAACGGGTATCAGAACTGATACCCGTTATCGTCCGATCGCAAACAGTTTCGGAAGGTCTGCCACGGTAATGATTCCCATCGGTTTTTCCTTCACCGAACCATGGGCGGTAATGATAATCGCAAGCAGTGTTGTGCCGTGCTTCATGGAAGATTCAAAGCTGCGGATCGTATTCTGCAAAGACGAATCCTTTCTGACAAAGACAACCCGCTCATTCTTATTTGAGGAAAGAATGGAGGAGACGGTATCACTGTCATCATGTTCACGGATCGCCCATGCGGCGATTTCCTCAATCGTTGCCAGTCCGGCATATCCGCTTTCATCATATACCGGTATCTTGGATGTCTTCATACGCTTCATTGTCTGGTACACATCCACGATTCTGTCTTCCGGTCTGACCCGTACCACCGGTGTGGAAGCCACACTCAGGATATCATTCTTTCTTTCCAGCAGTGCGGCGATCTGTTCGATATCCTCGGTGACACTGTCACACGGCTCCGCAATGATCTCATTGTCTTTTCCTCTGTTATGCACAATCGCATTGCGCAGCTCATGGTACTGGCGAAGATCATTCTGCCGGGATGAAACAATCAGATTGTCTCTTGCGGCTCTTGTGATCAGCTGGGAAAACGGAATGTATTTTGTCTCCCGCACCATGCCGTACAGATCCTTTTCAATTTTTGCATACGCATCCAGAAAACGGACGGCGTTGCCTGTCTTATTTGTTTCCATAGTAAGTATTGACTGCCTCATAGTACAGCTTTGCGGCTGTTTCATATCCTTTGTCATTGCACCAGAGATCCACATCACTCTGACTTGACACATGGCACAGATCACTGACAACTGCAGGACAGTTACAGGACAGAATGGACCATGTATCCCATGTGAATTCCGCACTGTCGGAAAGATCCACATCCTTTCTTGCAAACACCCCGTCCTCAAGAGGCTGGTAATACATTGTGCCTGTAAAGGTTTCGGTACAGCTCTCAAAGGCTTCGGAGATGCACTGTGCCAGTCTGACCGAGGATTCGTAATGTGCATTGGTTTTCAGCTGTACACAGTTGCGCATACCGGATTTACCATCCATACTGCCTTCCGCATGGATGCTTATGACCAGGTCCGGCTGCAGCTTTGCAATCTGCTGTAAACGGTCGGAAACCGACGAACCTGACGTGGTCCGCACAACCGTGTAATTCCGGTCTTCCTCCAGCAGAGATACAAGCTGATCGGCAGTCTTTGCGGTTACTTCCGATTCATTGACAATGCCTTCATATCCATTCAGACTTCCGCCGTATGCCGCATCGATACAGATCACCTTTTTATCCCGACTCAGCTGTGTACATCCGTGGATGCCTGTTCCAAGTGTCAGGAACACAAGCAGACCGGCAAGGATCACCAGCATCGGATCCTTCAGCTTTTCCCTGATTTCTTCCACTCTGATCATAGGCATACCCCGTCAAGATCCTCCAGTGCCGCATCCGCAGACATATGACGCAGTATCTTCTGCATCAGCTTTTCCATATCACTCCCGGCAGAGTAATCCGCCTTTGTCATGAAGTTGATTCTGCCGTCTTCCATCAGCTGTCTTGCGGTCGCATCGGAACCGCTGTATACCGCAATCGACTTACCGCCGTATTCCTTGACAAGCCGCATACACGGGACATCCGTCAGTCCATCCGCAATGTACACCATTCTTTCAAACGGAATCGGACGCTGCTGGTGTGCCACATACCGGTTCAGGGTCTGATCATCATTTTCATCCAGCACCTGCTTGTTAATGCGGAAAATGTACTGTGTCTTTGTCGTATAGTTGACAAGACGGGCAGGCCATTGGGCAGTCCCATCCTCGCCATAGTAATACCGGCAGGCATAGATCTGACGGAACTCATCCGCAATGACCGTACTGTCAATGATCTCATGCATACCGCTGGAGATAATGTAATGTTCCACTTCCAGTCCAAGCAGTTTCCCGAAGGCATTGATTCTGGAAAACCACGTTTCCACACCCGGATACAGGACGATGGCCTTCCCCAGGCTTTCAAACATTTCCGGACGCAGTGGAATATCCTGCTGTCTGAACTTGTACATCAGCACATAAAGATAGGCACTGATCGGATCCATCTTGTTTTCTGTCGTAAAGGATGACACTTCCTTCCAGAAGGATCCGGCATCGTCATATCCAAGGGCGGGAATCAGGGAGTATTCCTGCATGTCCTTTGTGCATAATGTCTTGTCAAAATCGTAAACAATCGCAACTTTTTTCATGTGTGCATTATAACACAGAATATTCACGATGATTCATCCCAGTCATATGGACAGACAATGGTTCTGTTCGTTATACTATCATAAAACGAGGGGAATATCTTTTATGATGAAATGCACACAATGCGGAACGGACAATGTTTCCACCGCACACTACTGCCATGCCTGTGGGCATGCCTTTTCCGATGCGGACAGACAGTCCGCCTATGAGAAAACGGTATTCGGACTGCTGGACAGACTGGAGGATCTGATGTCCTGGATCGATCTTTCAAAGATCACCGGAAACATCGTTTTCCGGATATCCGTGATTGTGATCATGGCTGCACTGGTATTCATCAATGTCACACGCAAAGGAACACATCTGACAATTGCGGACAGCGAAGAATACGCTGTCACATATCACAGCGAAAACAACGAATACTATGTCACTACAGATCTCGATACCATCAGGCTTGTTACATACCTGCCAAAGGAGACGGAAACACTGACCATCCAGAAGGTACAGAACGGAAGAATCCGGGAGATCATTGAAACAACACCGGATCAGCCGCTGCACCTGAATGCCCTGTCTGACGGTTATTATACTCTGCAGGCATACTATACCGACGACACGGATGAACAGATGACATTCTTTGTATGTCAGGAGGACGACCATGTCTGATCGTAAAATCTACTGCATTCATTGCGGATGCGCACATTCCGAAGAAAAAACGGTCTGTGAAAAATGCGGAAAATCCCTGATTCCAAAGGAAACCATCCTGCAGGATTATCTGATTTCCCATACAAAGGACAAGGTCAAAGGCGATATTGAGGACAGTATCTATGATACGATTTTCAACTATCTCAAATGTCACCTGTACGGCATGTTCATTACCATCGAAGTTGCGGCTGTGGCAGTTACCGCCATTACCGCAAATGCCGAAAAACGACCTGCGGAAGGTGACAGACCGCAGGCTGTCAGTGATGTGACGGTTGTCACCCAACAGCAGCTGGATACATACCGTGTCACCATACCGGAATATGATTTTGAAACACAGGCAGCCATCCTGGCGGAATACTATGATCTGTGGAGAATGCCGTCTGACTTTTCCATGTACGCCTCCTATCAGCTGACGGATATGGACCTCAACGGCAGACTGGAAATCACCAGCTCAAGTACGATGGGTACGGGTATTTTTACCGAATCCGTCATGTACGAAGTCAATGAGACGATGGATGGCGTTACCGAAATCCTTGTGAATGACATGGATGTACCGGACTCCTTTACCACCATTGCGGAAAACCGCAGTGAACGGACCGAGCACATCGGTTATTACGATCCGATCAACGGAACCGTCATGTATATCGGCACAGATACATGGCGTGCAGGCTGGGCATCCCATGGCACAAACTGGATGCTTGTCACAAAGGATGCCAATTACCGGAATGTACAGATCATCGGTTATTCCCTGTATAATGTGGACAACGCAGGAAACGAAACCGAACGTTATTATGTCGGAGATGAGGAAGCAGGCAGTGAAGCGCAGATGCTGGAAGGCATGAGAGCACAGCTCGATCCATATTGTACCTTTACCTTCGGAAATACTACCGTATCCTCTGACGGAAATCCTTCCGCCATGGAGATTCTCAACACACTGATCGACGGCTGGTCATTACAGGAAACATTCACACCACAGTATTAGAAACACATTTCATGAAAAGGAATTCCTTCCTGTTACGGGCTGGAATTCCTTTTTCTGCATGCAGAAAGCTCATCGTGAAGAATCCATGATGTCATCTGAGGTAATGGTCAGATACATTTTTCCTTTTTCCGCATCGAACAGGAAATCCCGGGATGTGATCAGGGTTCCGTATGCGTCTTTCAAAGTAACGGTAAATGGTACGGGCTCATTTAATTCCAAAGCTTTTATCATGATGTCATGATCCACCAGAAGATTACTGCCACTTTCCACAATGATGCTTTTCTGATGGTTTTCCATACCCTCATAGGATATGGACACATGGTACACCTCACTGCCTTCCGCCCTGACATATATGCCGTCACTCTGATCGGTTGAACTGTTCCAGACAGAACGTTCACTCATACTGCTTTTCACAATCACCTCACGGATCCTTCCACTGACAGGAATCGTAATATCAAAGTCACCGGACTCAAAAAAGCCGAACACTGCACTGAAACGGAAACCGACATACAGTTTTCCTTCACGTTCCTCACTGTAATAACCGCAGAAACCTTCCGGGAATGAACCTGGATCGACCCCTGTGATATGCACCGCATTCTCATTCACTTCCACAGTCGTTATTCCTGCCTGTTGACATGCCTGAAAACCGGCCATTTTCCACCCATGGCGTCCGGCCAGAAAAAACACTGTGAAACAGACCACGATCATCACCAGTACCGCTGCCACTCTCTTCCATGTTTTCATCGTACGTTCATTTCTCCTCATCATGTGCATTTCAGATTCACTCTGCTTACTCTTATTGTACCGGCAGTCCGCAGATCCGTATGAGACATGGATTGTATCATGATGTGTCTGTTTTACAGATTACAAAAAAAACAGAAGGCAATCCGATCTGGATTTACCTTCCGCATTGAAATACCTGTTTTATGGCTTAGAGGTTAACAAGTTTCAGAATACCTGCGACGTATATCTCTGCCTGCTTGAGCAGTTCATTTACAGGGCACCACTCATTTGTGTTGTGAATTCTGTAGTCTTTGCCTGGGAATGCACAACCAAAGGCGATTGTATTCTGAAGTCCCTTTGCGTATGTACCGCCACCGATGACCATCGGTTCTGTCATATCACCTGTGACTTCACGATAGGATTCCGTCAGTGCTTCCACAAGCGGGGAATCAACAGGGAAAAACAGTGGTTCACCAGTATGAACGACTTCCACATATCCGCCTTCAGCGTCAATGTAATCCTGCATCAGCTTCACAACCTGACGGGATGTGTAGGTAACAGGGAAACGGATATCAATGGAACCCCTGATCACACCGTCATTCATATGAATGAATCCGCAGTTGCATGTCAGTGCACCATAGTCATCGCTGATCCTGACACCAAGACCTTCACCGTCTGTGTTCAGACCGAATCTGGAACAGAAGAAGTCCACAAACGGATCCTGATAACCGGCTTCCTTGAGGCCTGTCAGAAGATATGCGATGGCATTCTTTCCAAGTTCAGGCATGGATGCGTGTGCCGCAACACCCTCAACATCGATTCTGACCGTATCACCTTCATCTGTGATCGTGTATTTCATATCGTTGTTGTTGAAGTAATCCTCCAGCTTCTTTCTGGAGAAAGAGCATTTATCCACAACAACATAGCAGTTTCTGCATACGATATTGGCAACCGTACCACCCTGGATATCACGGATGGATGTCTTTTTGGAGACATACATGCCTCCAACCATACCCTTTTCACCGTGAATGCAAGGGAATTCTCCATCCGGTGTAAATCCGTATGTCGGCTGTTCATCATGCGCCACATAATATTTCAGTCCACGGGATCCGCTTTCCTCGTTGGTTCCCATGATCAGACGTACTCTCTTGTTCAGCCTGACCCCCATGTCACGCAGAACCTTCATGGCAATCATGCTGGCGACAACAGCTCCTTTGTCATCCGCAACACCACGGCCATACAGAATACCGTCCTTTTCAACCATTTCATATGGATCCGTATCCCAGCCGTCTTCCTTCTTTGCCGGAACAACATCCAGATGGCCGACAACAGCGATCATTTCATCGCCTTCCCCCATTTCGGCATATCCGATGTAGTTGTCCAGATTGACGGTTCTGAAACCATCTTCCTCACACATCGCAAGAGCTGCCTTCAGCACATCTCTTGGACCCGGCCCAAACGGTGCGTCCGGTAAGGCTTCGCCCATTTCACTCCTGATCGCAACGAGCTTCCCCAGTTTTTCTACAAGCTCATCACGATATCCTTCCACCATAGATCTGACATCCATGACTGTTTCCTCCTTCAGTATAAATACATATGTTTCTGATAATTCACAATTATACTACAACTGTATGAAATTGCATCGTGACTTTTATCAACACATATGTATTTTTAACGTATTTTATGCAATGATCAGGCCGACCGGACAGTGGTCGGAACCTGTCTGTTCATCATAGATCATCGCATCCTTCACACGATCCATGAAGCGCTCGGATACAACAAAGTAGTCAATCCGCCATCCCGCATTCCTCTCTCTTGCCTTGAAGCGGTAGCTCCACCAGGAGTATTTTACGGTATCCGGATACAGTGTACGGAATGTATCCCTGTACCCTTCATTGAGAAGAAGCGTGAACTTTTCTCTTTCCTCATCCGTAAATCCGGCATTTCTGCGGTTTGCGGCAGGGTTTCTGATATCCACCTCACAGTGTGCAACGTTCAGGTCGCCACAGTAGACGACAGGTTTTGTCTCATTGAGTCTGTTCAGATGCTTTTTGAGCATTTCTTCCCATTCCATGCGGTAATCCAGTCGAAGCAGTCCGTCCTTGGAGTTTGGCACATAGGCACAGACAAACCAGAAATCCTCATATTCCAGGGTAATGACTCTGCCCTCTTCTGTCTCATCGCCTTCAATGTCATATGTGACGGACAGCGGTTCTTTTTTTGTATACACCATCGTACCGGAATATCCCTTTTTCTCTGCACTGTTCATATAGCGGAAATATCCCGGAAATTCCATGGATGGCTCGAGCTGACTTTCCTGCATCTTCGTTTCCTGCAGTGCAAAAATATCCGCATCCTCTTTCTCAAAGAATTCCGCGAATCCCTTTTTCATACAGGCACGTAAGCCGTTGACGTTCCATGAAATCAGTTTCATTTTGAAATCTCCCTGGTCTCATGTGCCAGCCACTGTCTCTCTTCCTCATTGAGGTACGGACACAGTCTTTCATATACCATTCTGTGATAATCGTTGATCTGTTGAATATTGCAGTCCTCAAGGTACTTCACATCAATCGCATCGAGTTCATACGGGCAGTATGTCATCGGTTCAAATGCGAGGAACTGACCGTAGAAGTTCTTTTCCCCTTCCACAACAAGCAGGTCGTTTTCAATACGGATACCAAGCTCATGCGGGAGATAGACACCCGGTTCATCGGTTACGATCATGCCCGGACGCAGAATATCATGCGGTTTTCCCTTTGCCGGCATACCCCAGCGGATCCCATGAATTCCCTCATGCACACCCAGCACATGGCCCACACCGTGACCTGTACCGCACTGGTAGTCAATGTTGATATTCCAGAGCGGTCTTCTTGCCAGAATATCGAGGTTGTTGCCGGAGGTGCCAAACAGGAACCTTGCGGCCTGCAGATCCAGATGTCCCTTGAGTACAAGGGTGTAGTACATCTTTTCCTGATCTGTCAGATCACCGACCTTAATCGTACGTGTGATATCGGTTGTACCGTCTTTGTATGTTCCGCCGGAGTCCACAAGCAGGAATCCTCTTGGTTTGACGGCACTGTATTTTTCTTCGGTAGCGCTGTAGTGCATCATCGCACCGTTTTCCTGATACGCGCAGATTGTACCGAAGGACGGTTCTATATAATCCGGCATCTCCGCTCTGAGTTCATACAGTCTGTTCTGTGCGGAAAGTTCGGTCATATCGCCCTTACCGACGTTTTCCTTCACCCATTTGATGAAGCGTACCATGGCAACGCCGTCTTTTTCCTGTGATTTATGCATGCATTCAATTTCCACCGGTGTTTTGATGGAACGGTAATTCACAATGGTTGAACCCTCGTTGATGATGCTGTTGTCCTGGGCAATATGCGTATATGCATTGGAGTTCAGCTGTGTCAGATCCACCCAGATATTCCGGTTGTGCAGCTGTGCCAGATCATCCGCAAGGGCTTCATACGGACGGATGGAAACACCGCTGTTTTCCAGATATGCGCGTACCTCATCCGTGATCTTCTCCGCATCATTATAATAGTTGACCCAGTCCTGGCTCATCATGACAAAGGCATAGGAAACAGGTTCATACGGAATATCATTGCCTCTGATATTCAACATCCAGCACGGATCCTCCAGGGATGTGAGTACCAGTACATCTGCACCCTTTTCCTTCATATCCTTTCTGACTTTGGCAATACGCTCATCAATGGTTTCACCTGTATATTCTGAATCCAGGATGAACAGCGGTTCCTTCGGCATGGAAGGACGGTCTTTCCAGATCATGCCGACAAGGTCCTCACTGACATGGAGCTTTGCATTTTTCTGATTCAGCCTGCGGCTTAACAGCAGTGCATTGGATGCACTGACAACTCTGCCGTCAAAGCCAAGACATCCGTTTTCCGGTGTGTTGTCCACAAGGAAATCCAGGGCTTCCGGAACACCCGGCTGACGCATTCTCATCAGCTGTACTTCGGTGCCTTCCAGTTCCCCTTCCGCCTGTGTGAAATATCTGCCGTCTGTCCACAGTCCGGCAAAGTCCTTTGTGATGATTGTGCATCCGGACTCCCCGCTGAACCCGGACATCCATGATTTGGCATGGAAATAGGCTGCCGTATACTCCTCGGACAGATGATCGTCCTGATTCGGCATGTAATACACATCAATATTTCTTTCTGCCATCAGCTTTCTCAAAGCCGCAATTCTTTCGTCAACTGTCATTGTTTTTACCTCACTGCCTTCTATTATAGGAAAAACACAACAAAAAGTGTAAACAAAACACCTTCACGGAAGTATAATCAATGCATTATGAAAAACAGACAGATGTCCGAAACCATGATGATCGCATGCCTGATCACCTTCTCAGGGGGCCTGCAGGATGCCTATACCTATTTTGCAAGAGAAAAGGTATTCGCCAATGCCCAGACCGGCAATATCGTACTGATGGGCGCACATATGCTTGATGGAGACCTTACTTCGGTTCTCCGCTATCTTATCCCGGTACTGTCCTTTGCGGCAGGTATCTTTGTATGCGAACAGATTTCCGCCCGCTACAAAGAAGAACGGAAACTGCACTGGCGCCAGCGGATTCTGGCAATGGAAATCCTGGCCCTGACCGCATCCGCATTTTTCCCTTCCTCAATGAACCTGCCCGCAAACAGCCTGATTTCCTTCAGCTGTGCCATGCAGGTACAGGCATTCCGTTCCGCTCACGGTTATCCGTACGCCTCTACCATGTGCATCGGAAACCTGCGCAGCTGTGTGGATGCCTTCTCCGCCTGGACAAGAACCTGTAATCCGGATAAGGCAAAACAGTGCAGACATTATCTGCTTGTCATCTTCATTTTCGCACTGGGTGCTGCGACAGGCTATGGCCTGATTCCATATCTTGGCATGTATACCATTCTTGTATCCTCCGCTGTTCTGTCCATTGCCTGCCTGTCCATGTTTATCAGAAAGTAGAAAAAGGAAACAGATCACCGTCTGTTTCCTTTCATTTTTCGGGGGAATAAGGCCGGAGACCGGCCTTACACCAGCCCCATTGGTGTGTTGGATAATGAATTATTTCGTTGGCGAATCAAGACATTATTTACACTTCTGGTGCACCTATATCATACTTCACTTTTTCAATAAAAAACGCTTTTTTTTCTTTTTGTTCAGAGATTTTTCTATCACTTTGCCCGTTATCATCAGAAATTGTTCGGGATCATGGATTTTTATCCGATATTTTTGCGGATTTACGCGGTATTTTTACAGAATCATTCGGAAATACCATGTTTCAACTTGTGGAAATACGGTCAATTTCATGATCTGAAACCTGATTTGAGGGTCAGTATGCTAATGTACTTGCGTCAAAACGATGGAGGAAAACATGAAAACAAAACTTGTGATTCTGACTGCACTCGGCAATGTACTGATCGGACTTGGAATTGCCATTCTGAATATTGCCGGCTTTGGCATTGATGCCTTTACATCCATGACAACCGGTGTTTCCAATCTGCTTGGAATGGGCCTTGGCACATTTCAGATGAGTCTGAATCTGGTCATGTACGTACCGGTTCTGTTCATCAACCGCAAGGCATTTGGAATCGGGGCACTGATCAATCTGTTTCTGCTTGGTTATATTGTTCAGTATATCGGCGTATTCTTCGGTATGCTTGGCTTCACGGCTGCGGCAGCTGCACCGCATATGGTAATCCGCGTCATTCTGTTGATCGCCGGTATTCTGATTCTCTGTTTTGGATGTGCACTGTATATGGATTGCGATCTTGGGGTAGCACCGTATGATGCTCTGGCACCGATCATCGAAGATAAGACAAACGGAAAGATCCCATTCAAATACGGAAGAATTCTGACAGATCTGTTCTGCGGGATCACCGGATTTGTGAGCGGCATGATCGGACATATTACCACTGCAGGTCTGGCTACCGTGTTTATTGTCCTGGGAACCGGGCCGATTGTTGACTGGTACCGCAAACACATTACCTGCCGCTGGACACGCTGAAACACCTTTTCCGGGTGTTTTTTCTTTTCCATTCAAAAAAGAGAATTCTATGAATTCTCTTTTATTCCGTGTCAGAACATATCCTTTCGATATGAATGGCAAGATATCCGACTTCCATATCATCGATACGAAGATGCATGTGGTTTTCCAGTTTCCGTACGATTTTCCCTGCCGCCTCATATGACACAGGAAAGTTCTTTCTTGTAAAGGCATCCATGTCAATCCGAAGCTTTTCCTTCATATTGCAGCGAAGAAGAAGGTACTTCAGATGTGTCAGTAATCTGGAATATGACAGACTCTGTTCATTGATCCGGATACCGAGACTGGATTGAATTTCCTGAATGGATTCACGGATCAGGGTTGCCAGAAGCAGTGTCTGATCAATGCGGATATCACTTCTTGCACTGTGCAGATGCAGAGTGATATAGGAAACCTCATCCTCATTGATTTCAATTCCGGTTTTTTCACGTATGATGTCACGGCTTCTTTCCGCGATGGCATATTCTTCCGGAAACATCAGACGGATGTCATTGCGGAATGGATTACTGATGACCATCCCGCTGCGGATCCGGTTGATCGCAAAGGCAATGTGATCCGCCAGAGTCAGAAGAATACCGGTATCGAAATGATCAAAGCTGTTTTTTGCCTGTGAGATGATCTGATCGGTAATCTCCAGATATACCGCATCCTTGTCAGCTACCTGGGATGTGATGTCCACACCCTTCTGCTGGACATAGCGGGAAACCCTTTCCTCATCCACCTGCAGGATCATATTCGTCTTTTTTCCAAAACCGATGCCGGTTCCGATGAAAATGACTTCCCGCATGGTATCCGTGTTGATGACGAGAACGGCATTGTTGTTGAGGACTTTTCTGACTTTGTACATGGTGCTCCTTGCGTCGGTTATTTCAGATTGACAACATCCTGTCCATGGTGAACTTCACCAAGTTTGACTACCCCAATTGTATTCGATTCACCAAGATTTGTGAATACCATCACAGAAGCGGTTGATTTTGCTTTTTCTCTGACAAGATCCAGGTCCACTTCCATCAGAAGATCACCCTTCTTCACTTCCTGTCCGTCTGTCACTTTGACATCGAAGCCTTCCCCGTTCATTCTGACCGTATCGATACCGATGTGCAGCAGGAGTTCCACTCCGTCTCTGTTCTTCATGCCGATGGCATGCTTTGTCGGGAATACGAATTCCACTGTACCGTCACATGGAGAGTAGATTCTGCCTGCGGACGGTTCAAACATGATACCGTCGCCCATCATCTTCTGGGCAAAGGATTCATCCGGTGTATTTGTGATCAGGTCTGCTTTTCCATCGCAGATCGCACCGAACATGGATCCTGCAAGTGCCTTTGTTTCAGCAGCTGCTTCCACAGGTGCAGGCAGTTCAATATCTTCATCGCCATGACCTGATGCGAGGTAATCCTCAAGATTGGACTTGATGACGGATACCTTTGGACCGTAGATGACCTGAACGCCATTGCCCTTGACAATGATGCCGGCAGCCCCGGATGCCTTGAGAACAGACTGGTCAACCAGATCCGGATTGATGACCGTGACACGAAGTCTTGTAGCACAGCAGTCAACGTCACTCAGATTGGAAGCACCGCCAAGACCCTTTGCGATCAGAGCAGACTGCTGATCCGTGTTTTTGCCTGCTTCATTCTTTGCATTGACATCACTTCTTGTATAGAGCTTTGTTTCCTCGTCATCCTCTTCTCTTCCAGGTGTCTTGAGGTTCATCTTCTTAATCAGAACAGAGAACACAAGGAAGTAGACAACAAAGTATACGATACCGACAACGACAACCCAGATCCAGTGAGTCTTGGCATTGCCCTGCAGAATTCCGAACAGTGCCAGATCAATGAAACCGCCGGAGAATGTCATACCGACACCGACATTCAGAATGTGCATCAGCATGTATGCAAGACCCGCAAAGACGCAGTGAATGACATACAGAAGCGGAGCGACAAACAGGAACGTGAATTCAATCGGTTCGGTAATACCCGTTAACATACTTGTCAGTGCAGAGGATAACAGCAGACCGCCTGCGATGGACTTCTTGTTGTCCTTTGCACATACATACATGGCAAGAGCAGCACCAGGAAGACCGAAGATCATCAGCGGGAACTTACCGGACATGAAACGTGTTGCGGAAACCGCAAATTCAGTTGTGGAAGGATCTGCCAGCTGGGCAAAGAAGATGTTCTGTGCACCTTCAACCATGGCACCGTTGACCATCATACTGCCGCCGACACCTGTCTGCCAGAACGGAATGTAGAAGACGTGATGCAGACCGAATGGAATCAGAGCTCTTTCCATCAGACCGTAGATGAATGTGCCGAAGTAACCGGAATTGCGTACGACACCACCGACTGCGTAGATGCCGTTCTGAATGGTCGGCCAGATGAAGAACATCAGAATACCGACAAACAGATAAACGATTGCGGAGATAATCGGAACAAATCTTGTACCGCCAAAGAAGGACAGTACCTGTGGGAGTTCAATCTTGTAGAATCTGTTGTGAAGAGCCGCAACACCCAGACCAACAATGATACCGCCGAAGACACCCATCTGTAATGACTGGATGCCGAGTACGGATGTGACGGAACCGTCATGAAGCGTATTGATGGCACCTGTGATATCCAGCATGGCGGAAATGGAGACATGCATGATGAAGAAGGCAACGACGGAAGCCAGTGCTGCGACTTCCTTTTCCTTCTTCGCCATACCGATGGCAACACCCATTGCAAAAATCACTGGCAGGTTGGCGAACACGATATCACCAGCTTTGCTCATGACATAGAACAGGGTGTACCAGATTGTGCCCGGACCCATGATTCCCAGTAAATGATAGGATTCGAGCATGGTTTCATTGGTAAATGATCCGCCGATACCGAGAAGCAGACCTGCGACAGGCAGGATGGCGATCGGCAGCATGAAGCTTCTGCCGACACGTTGTAAAACGCCGAAAATCTTATCTTTCATCTTTTCCTCCTTTTGCGTACTGCAGACAAAAAGGCACCAACATAACCCAAAAAGACTTTTGGATATACGTTGATGCCTGATCGAATCAGTAACACACTTTCAGATTTCCGAGTAGATTATTGCATGAAACCCTTTTCTGTGCAACTGTTTTGTGAAGAATCTGTGAAAAAATTATCCGAGAAATGTTTCAACCACACTGACATGCATGCGGACTGCCGTTTCAAGCGCTTTTTCATCCGGCAGGAAATACGGTGAATGCAAAGGGAAGGTACACCCTGCCCCGATATGATAGAAACTGCCGCCGACCTGATCCACATAGCAGCCGAAGTCCTCGGTTGTCATCAGCGGCTCCTCAATCACAACCACATGTTCTTTCCCGACTGCCTGTTCCGCAGCTTTGCGGACAATGTCCGTTTCAGCTTCCGTATTTACAATCCCGCCGTAGCTTTCCGTGATTTTCAGATCCCATTCTGCACCTGTTTTCGCACAGGCATCACGGATACACTGTTCCACACGCTGCTTTAAACGCGACCGGTTGTCCGGACCAAGAGAGCGGATGATCCCGGAAAAGGATGCGCTGTCCGCAATCGTATTCCGTACCGTACCGGAATGAAGCATGCCTGTCGATACAACGCAGCGGTCGTTTTCACTTTCAGCGATCTTTGAAATCGCACAGACCGCATCCGCTGCACTGACCAGAGCGTCAATCCCCTGTTCAGGCTGGGCACCATGGGATGCCCTGCCTGTCATCGTCACGTCATACATATCACTTGCGGCATAGAATTTGCCATAGCGGATTCCGACGGTACCGGAAGGCAGATCCGGCGCCACATGGCATCCGAATACCGCATCCACACCATCCAGCACACCTGCCTCAATCAGACGTTTCGCGCCTCCGTTTCCCTCCTCATCCGGCTGAAAGATGAAGATGACCGTTCCCTTCAATGTATTTTTTTCTTTGGAAAGCAATGCCGCACATCCCAGCAGCGCTGCCGTATGCACATCATGCCCGCAGGCATGCATATACCCCGCATTCTGTGAGGAAAACGTACATCCTGTTTTTTCACTTACCGGCAATGCGTCCATATCCGCCCGCAATGCGGCAGTCTTCCCTCCTGCACCACACCGCAGGATTCCGATCACTGCAGTATCCAGCACTCTTTTCGTTTCGATGCCGTACCGCTGCAGATATGCCTCAATCACTTCCGCCGTATGGAATTCCTGATTTCCCGGTTCGGGATGGGAATGAATCTCCTTCCGCAATGCATGAATTTCCTCCATCACTGTCATGGATTCTTTCCCTCCAGCTCTGCAAGAAAGCGTTCCAGTCTGTCCAGTCCTTCCTTCAGCTGTTCATCGGCATAGCAGTATGTCAGTCTGACATGTCCCTCACATCCAAAACAGCTTCCCGGCGTCAGTGCAAGCCCGCCTTCGGTGATCAGCCTGCGGCAGAACACATCAGAGCTCATGCCGTATTTTTCAATGGAAGGAAAGACATAAAAACCCCCTTCCGGTTCTCTGAATATCAGTCCCATATCCGTCAGCCGCTTCATCACATATGCTCTGCGCTTCCGGTATGTTTCCTTCATCTGTGAAATATCACAATCCAGTGCGCACATGCACGCTTTCTGAAACATGGCCGGTGTGGATACGACAACATACTGATGAATCAGTTCCAGTCTTTCCTTAATCACACCATCCATCATCAGATATCCCATACGCCATCCTGTCATCGCATACGGCTTGGAAAAGCTCTGCACAACAATAATCCGATCACGGATATCCTCATATTCCGCAAAGGAATGAAAGTCATCGGTATAGATCAGCTGTCTGTAAACATCATCACATACCGCAAAAATCTGTTTTTCTTTCAGAATCCGGTATATGCCCTCCAGACTTCCGGATGTATAGACACACCCGGACGGATTGTTTGGAGAGTTGATGATCACTGCCTTTGTACGCTCTGTAATCAGTGCGTTCAGCTTTGTTTCATCAATTTCAAAGTCATCCTCTGATGTATCCAGGAATACCGGAACCGCGCGGCATAACAGCACAATCTGTTCATACAGACCGAATGCCGGGGTTGGAATGATGACCTCATCCCCGGGATTGAGAATCCCGAACAGTGCCGTAAACAGGGCTTCCGTCGCACCGGTTGTCACAATGATCTCATCCGCACTGTAGTGCAGATGATTGACCGTTGCCTCATAGGCAGAGATCTTTTCCAGCAGTGCACGATCTCCGTTATTGGCAATATAATGGGTTTCCCCGTTTTTCATTGCCTTCCACGCTGCTGTTATAACAGGCTCCGGGGTATCAAAATCCGGTTCCCCCAGGGTCAGCGCCACACACCCGGGTGTGTTTCCGGCAAGAGCAGAAAACTCACGGATTGCACTTCTTCGGCTCTGGTATACCGCTTTGTTCAGCCTGTCAATCATGGTTCCTCCAGGCTTCTGTGAACACCGGATCACAATCCAGTGTCGCAAAGTAATCATCCAGTCTCTGTGCTCTGCGGATCATGACAAGACTTCCGTCATGTTTCATCAGATACTCGGCAGGGCGCAGTTTTCCGTTGTATGTGTATCCCATGGAATGTCCGTGGGCACCGGCATCGTGGATGACAAGCACATCCCCGATTTCCACTTCCGGAAGATTTCTGTCCACCGCAAACTTGTCGTTGTTTTCACACAGGGAGCCGACCACATCAAAGACACCTGCCGGTTCACTGTTTTCCTTTCCCATAACGGTAATATGGTGGTAGGCACCATAGATGGCAGGACGCATCAGACATCCTGCCGTGGCATCCACACCGATGTATTCCTTATATGTGTGTTTTTTACCGATGACGGTTGTCAGAAGATATCCATGTGGACCTGTCATGAATCTGCCCAGTTCCGTGCATAATACCGGCTGCCATGCGGGATCGGTAAATATGTTTTCATACACTTCCCTGACCTGTGCACCAACCGCTTCGATATTCACCGCGCTCTCTTCCGGTCGATACGGAATTCCGATTCCTCCGGAAAGATCAATGAAATCAATACAGACACCTGTCTTTTCCTTCACTTCCAGTGCCAGCGCAAACAGTTCATCTGCCAATGATGGATAGTAATCCCCGTTAAGGGAACAGCTCGCCAGCATCGCATGCATTCCGATGGATTCCGCACCTTTTTCCTTCAGGATGGCAATTGCCTGAATCAGCTGATCACGCCGCATGCCGAACTTGGATTCCTGAAGCTGACCGATGATCGCATTCTCCGTTCCGAAGTGTCCCGGATTGTAGCGCACACAGACCTTCTTCGGAATACAGCCGATACTGTGTTCCATGTTTTCAATCTGCGTCAGATCATCCAGATTGATGATCGCACCTGCCTCAAAGGCACACCTGTATTCCGCCGGTGATGTTTCATTGGAGGAAAACATGATTCTTTCCCCTCTCATACCGGAATATTGTGCCAGTGTCACTTCCGCAATGGAAGCACAGTCCGCACCGCATCCAAGGCTTTCCAGCAGTCTCAGCACTGCCGGAGTCGGTACGGCCTTGACCGCAAAGTATTCCCGGAATCCCGGATTCCATGCAAAGGCACGGTTCAGCGCCTTTGCGGTATCTTCAATACCCGCCTGGTCATACACATAAAACGGTGTCGGGATATTTCTGACCCATTCATCCGTCTGCTGTTTTGTAAAAGGGAGGTTTTTCATAGCCAACCTCCTACAGTGTTCTCAGATCCGCTTCCAGAGCGGTTTTCATCGTTGTCTTTTCATCCTTCATCTTGATGACACGCGCCGGACAGCCTGCCACGACCGCATTTTCCGGCACATCCTGGGTCACAACCGCACCTGCCGCCACAACCGCACCGGCTCCGACATGACATCCTTCAATGATCACCGCATTGGCCCCAACCAGCACATTGTCTTCTACAATCACAGGGACCGCGGATGCCGGTTCAACAACGCCTGCCAGAACAGCTCCCGCACCGATATGACAGTTTTTACCGACCGTTGCACGGCCTCCAAGCACCGCCCCCATATCGATCATTGTGCCTTCTCCGACAACCGCACCGATATTGATGATGGCTCCCATCATGATCACCGCATTGGCACCGATTTCCACACGTTCCCGGATGATCGCACCCGGTTCGATTCTGGCCGGTATATCCAGCAGATTCAACATCGGAATCGCACTGTTGCGGCAGTCGTTTTCAATGACAATATCCTCAATTTTCTCACGGTTGTCTTCCAGAACCGGTTTCAGATCCTTCCAGTCACCGAATACGATCTTATCCGTGCATCCAAATACCTTTGCATTTCCGTAATCCACCGGTTCCTTTTCCTTCACATACAGTTTTACCGGTGTCTTCTTTTCCGATGTCCTGATATAGTTGATGATTTCCTGTGCGTTCATTCCTTTTCCTCCCGGCTCATCAGGGATTTCATATCATACAGCCCTGCCTGCTTTCCGATCACAAAGCGTGCCGCTTCAAGTGCACCCTGGGCAAACAGGGCACGATCATGTGCTTCATGCTTTATGGTCAGTGTTTCATTACCGTTTGAAATCAGAATCTCATGAATCCCGACGACATTCCCAAGTCGTACAGACTGGATTCCGATCTCATTTTTTTCTCTTTTTGCATGTCCGCTTCTTCCCGTTGTCACAACCGCATCCGGACGTATCTCTTTGAGTGCATCCGCAATCATCAGTGCCGTACCGCTGGGTGCGTCAATCTTCCGGTTGTGGTGTGTTTCCACAATCTCGATATCCGCATCTCTGAATGCGGCAGCCGCCTGTTTTGCCAGCTGACATGTGACCGCCACTCCGATGGACATATTGGAACTGTAGAATACCGGAATGGATTGTGCGGCATTGCATATGATCTGTTTTTCCTCTTCCGTATGACCGGTGGTTGCGATCACTGCCGGAACATGGTGTTCCACACAATATGCCATGATTTCACCGATTGCCCCATGAAAGGAAAAATCAACCAGCACATCCGCACTTTCCAGAACATCTGACACTTCTGCATAACAGCCGTTTTCACATCCGCTGTATTCCGGTGACACCTTTGCGGATACTTCAACATCAGTATTGTTTTCCGCAAGCGTCAGAAGCTTTCTGCCCATGGCACCTGTAGCGCCGTATACAATGATCTTCATGGTCATTCACCGATCAGGCCGAATTTCTTCATGATTTCAACCATGGCCGCCTCATGTTCCGGTTCCATCGGTGTCAGAGGCAGACGGATATGACCTTCCATTTTACCCATTGCCGTAAGCGCAGCCTTGACAGGGATCGGATTGACCTCACAGAACAGTGCATTGATCAAAGGCAGATACTCACACTGTTTCTCTGCGGCACCTGCCACATCCCCGGCAAAAAACGCATCACACATCGCAACGGTTTCCTTCGGCATGACATTGGAAAGAACGGAGATGACCCCCTTTCCTCCCATGGCCAGTGTCGGAACGATCTGATCATCATTTCCGGAATAGATATCCAGCTTTCCATCCAGCAGTGCAAAGGTCTCAACCATTTTTGACAGGTTGCCGGACGCTTCCTTGATCGCCGCAATCCGAGGATGCTTTGCCAGTTCAACATATGTTTTCGGTTCAATGTTCACACCGGTTCTGGATGGAACGTTATATACGATCACCGGTTTTGTGGAGGCACCCGCAATCGCATTGAACATCGCCACAAGACCCTTCTGTGTTGCCTTGTTGTAATACGGTGTCACCACCAGCATCGCATCATATCCGATTTCACATGCATATTCTGTCAGATCAATCGCATATGCCGTATCATTGGATCCTGTTCCGGCAATACACGGTACTCTGCCGTTGATTCTGTCCACCGCAAATTTCAGCACTTCCCTGTGCTCCTCATCCGTCAGTGTGGAGCCTTCACCTGTGGTACCTGCCACTACAATGGCATTGATTCCCTGTTCAATCTGCCAGTCAATCAGTTTTCCAAAGGATTCATAATCGACGCCTTCCGGTGTCATCGGTGTTACGATCGCTGTCGCAGCACCCTGGAAAATTGTTGTTTCTTTCATCTTTCTCTCTCCCTTTATTCCGATACTGTAAAGTATCCTGTTTCTGATTTCATATCCGTCCTGTCACGGCAATGATATTTATCATATCGGATTTCCGGGATAAAGAGAAACAAATATCCGATATTTTCTGTAAATGTTTACATCTTTTTTATGAAAATCAATGAAAACAGACTCAAATACCAGATAAAAGGAAGGCACCTTTCTCTTTGGCTGCCTTCCTGTCTGAGTTCATTTTATTCTCTCAATCTGGATATGTGTCCTGATCCTCCGGATTTCTCCGGATTGTTTGAAATATTCAGTTGTCAGTTTGAATTGTCCATTGGTCTGTCCTCATGCAGACTTTCACTTTCGTTACAGTGTTTTGACAATTGGGGATAACCAGGTTTTTTCTGTACAGTCTCTCAGTTTTTGTTTTCTTTTTCTATCCGTCTTTTTCTTTCACATTTACTGTACCAACTCAGGATGATATATACGTTCTCCCGGTTATCTGATGATGGTTGTTCTTATGAGTATTTTCTGCATGTGCTCATAAGAACATTCTTAATATTCGAGTAACACCTTCCTCATTTTGAGTACCTCTCTTTCTTCTGATCAGGTTCTCTTTTCTTTTGACACCTATAATATACTTTCCGTGCAACCATTTTTACAGTCTGTTTTTATCATTTTTTCTGTTGTATAATTGTATTGTTGAGGCAATCATTATGTACCAGCAGATATTACCACATGTATTTCATAATGAATATCATCCATGTTCTCCTTCCAAAGGAGACGTTATCCTTTCCTATGACGGACGCAACATCCTTTTAACGAAAGACAGAACATTCTTTCATTATGAGGACGTGGATCCGGATCTGGATTTTTACTTTCTGTTTACCATCGATGATGTTCATTATTTCCTGGCGGACCTTGTCGATACGGACCACATTTCCATCAGTGTACAGAACATGCGCGGGTATGAACCAAAGGAGGCTTCCTTTGCGGGTATTACCGGATGGCAGCTATACAGCTGGCTGACAAAAAACAGGTATTGCGGAAAATGCGGACATGAGATGGAACACGACGACATGAGCGCGCACAAAGATGCCCGGTATGCGGAAATATCATATATCCGACCATCAGTCCTGCCGTGATTGTAGGTGTCATCAATGACGAAGATCAGATCCTGGTTACCCAGTACGCTTCCGGCAGTTATCAGAAATACGCACTGGTGGCGGGTTTTAACGAAATCGGTGAAACAATCGAGGAAACGTGTATCCGTGAAGTCAAAGAGGAAACCGGTATTGAGATCAGCGAGCTGGAATACTATGGCTGTCAGCCATGGGCGTATTCCTCCTCCATTCTGTTTGGTTTCTATGCCAGAGCACACGGAAAACAGGAAATCACCATGGACTCGCATGAACTGCGTACCGCAAAATGGGTAAACCGGACGGATACGTTTATTGATCCGCATGATGAGACGGCGCTGACTGCAGAAATGATTCGCAGATATTTATACGAAGGGAAAAAACTATGAATTACAATCGCATCATCTATCAGATCTATCCGATCGGTTT
Organism: Bulleidia sp.; assembly: GCA_051873755.1. GTDB lineage: Bacteria > Bacillota_I > Bacilli_A > Erysipelotrichales > Erysipelotrichaceae > Bulleidia. The sequence continues at coordinate 34,395 of JBJEFE010000047.1, forward strand.
CTGCGGTGCACCGCGCGTCAATGACGGTGTGCAGGCACACAGAATCCTGAAAGTCATTGACTGGATTCCGCACTTTGAAAAACTGGGCATCACATCCATCCTGTTCAACCCGGTGTTTGAAAGTGACGCCCACGGATATGACACAAGAGATCTGACACGAATCGACTGCCGTCTTGGCACAGATGATGACTTTGCGGATGTCTGTCACGCACTGAAGGAACACAACATTGAAGTCATCCTTGACGGTGTCTTCAACCATGTCGGCAGAGGATTTCCGTACTTTCAGGATGTGATTGCACATCGTGAATCCTCGCTGTACAAAGACTGGTTTCATATCAGCTTCCATGATCCAAACGGACCGGATGGATTCTGGTATGAAGGCTGGGAAGGTCATAACGAACTTGTGAAACTGAATCTGGATAATCCGCAGGTCAGACAGTGGCTACTGGATATTGTGGATTCATGGATTGAACAGTACGGCATCAACGGTCTGCGTCTGGATGTGGCGTATATGCTGAACCGCACATTCATGCGTGAACTTGTCGACCATGTACGAGCATCCCATCCGGATTTCATCTTCATCGGTGAAATGATCGGCGGTGACTACAACGTACTGATGAAGGACAACCTGCTTGACAGTGTCACAAACTATGAATGCCGTAAGGGAATCTATTCCTCATTCAACTCCCGCAATCTGTGTGAGATCGGATTCTCTCTGAACAGACAGTTTGCGAATGAAAACTGGACATTATACAAAGGAAAACATCTGATCAGCTTTGTGGACAACCATGATGTGGATCGTATCGCATCCATTCTGACTGATAAGGACAATCTCAAAGCCGTCTATGCACTGATGTATGCAATGCCTGGTATTCCATGTCTCTACTATGGCAGTGAATGGGGTGCGGAAGGCGTCAAAGGCAGACACAATGATGATGATCTGCGTCCATGCTTTGAAGCACCGGTTAAAAATGAACTGTCAGATTACATCACAACACTGAATCACATGCGCCTGTCCCATTCGGTATTCACGGATGGTGATTACAGACAGATCCAGTCCATGAATGAGCACCTTGCCTTTGCAAGAACAACGGATCAGGAAACCATGATCTTCGCGGTAAACATGAAAAATGAACCGGTTACGGTATATGGCAACATGCCATCCGGACATTTCAAAGATCTGATCACAGGTAAGGAAATGGACATCAACGGTTCCATTCCGCTTGATCCAAAGGAAATCCTGTTTCTGTACAGATAAGAAAAAAGCATCTGATTCAATCAGATACTCCACAGATCATTCATATCTTCAGGAAGGTCACAGTCCACTGTGATCTTTTCCTTTGTAAAAGGCTGGATCAGTTCCACATGTCCGCAATGCAGGGCAGGACGATCGATTCTGTCTCTGTTTCCGCCATACAGTTCATCCCCGCATAAGGGATGACCTGCCTGCGCCATACCGGCACGGATCTGATGGGTTCTGCCGGTACGGATGGAGATTTCAAGCAGAGACATATCATCTTTTTCACCAATCACCTGATAATCCGTAATACATAACTGACCGGTATTGTCCACTCTTCTGTCTTTCCTTCCAATGACTTTACTTAACCGGTATTCCAGGGTACCGCTTTTCTGGTCAAAGATTCCCTGGGCAATGGCAGTATACACCTTGTGCAGCTGTTCCTTTGATCTCTGCTTTGACAGCCTTGCGGCACATGGCTGGTTTTTGGCATACACCATGATGCCGGAGACATCCTTGTCAAGCCTTCCCACCGCACGGATTGTAAACCCGCTTCCGTAATAATTCTGAAGCAGTGTGCCCATATCATCATCTTGATGTTCATGGGATGGATGACATACCATACCTGCCGGCTTGTTTACAATCACAATGTCCTCATCCTCATACAGAATCTCCGGTTCATTCATGATCCGTATGGCATGCGGTGTATCCTTTTCCGGGAATGTCAGCTCAATGACATCACCCTCATGTACGGTTTCGGTTACCCTTGCTTCACGCCCATTGAGAACCATACCATGTGAGAACTTCAATCTTGAAATCTCACGTCTGGATAATCCGACGCTCTTAGATAAAACGGTCTTGAGCGCAAGACCGTCTTCTTTCTGTTCAATTGTGATCTCAATCGTTTTCCGCATTGTCATCACCGGAAATCTGGCTTCTGAGATAACTGTCCACAAATCCATCAAGATCGCCATCCATGACAGCCTGGATATTACCGACTTCATATCCGGTACGCAGGTCTTTGACCATTGTATACGGCGCAAAGACATAGGATCTGATCTGGCTTCCCCATTCGTTTGCCTTGACTTCACCCTTGATATTGCGCATACGTTCTTCCTGTTCACGGATCTTCAGCTGAAGCAGTTTACTCTTCAACATATTCATGCAGTTTTCCCTGTTTTGAATCTGGGATCTCTGTGTCTGGGAGAATACTGTAATGCCTGTCGGCTTATGAGTCATACGTACTGCGGAGTCGGTTTTGTTGATATGCTGGCCACCGGCACCGGAAGCACGCATGGTAATGACTTCCAGATCCCTGTCATCAATTTCGATTTCCATGTCATCCTCAAACTCCGGAACGATTTCAACCGACGCAAAGGATGTATGTCTTCTGGCATTGGAGTCAAACGGGGAAATACGGACAAGACGGTGAATTCCACTCTCCGCTTTCAGATAACCGTACGCCATCGGTCCTTCGATCTGTACGGAACACGATTTGACACCTGCCTCTTCACCTTCCTGATAGTCAAGAAGTGTGATCTTGTATCCTTTTCTTTCACAATAGCGCATGTACATGCGATACAGCATGCCTGCCCAGTCCATTGCCTCGGTACCACCGGCACCCGGATGGATTTCAAGAATCGCATTGTGGTTGTCATATGGTCCGGACAGAAGAACCTGAATCTCGAATTTTTCAAATTCCTTCATTGTTTCAGAATATTCTTCCTGTACCAGCTCATTCATATCCTCATCGAATGTCTGGGACAGTTCACCGATACTGACGGAAAGATCGGACAGTGCACCATCCAGTGCATCATAGCTTTCCACAAGACTCTTGATCTGGTTGGTCGCCTTGATCAGCCTCTGGGCCGCCTTCTGATCATTCCAGAAATCAGCTTCCGCCATCTTTGCATTGTTGGCTTCCAGTGTTTTTCTCTTTTCATCCAGGTTCAGGGATCTGCCCATGGATTTCAGTTTATCAGCGGCTTTTGTACAGCCGATTCTCATTTCATACAGTTCCATTGATTATGCCTCTTTTCCTGCCTGTGACTGCGGGATCACTCTGACATTCATACAGAAGGAAACGATTTCTCTGGAAATCAGAGACATCATATCCTGGAATAACTGATATCCTTCGGATACATACGCTTCAAGCGGATTCTTGGATGCGTACCCACGCAGACCGATACCGTTTCTCAGCTTATCCATTGTGTCGATATGATTGGACCATGCACGATCAATCATGCTTAAGGACACTTCCTTTTCAATTTTACGGATCTTATCCTTTACCGGTTCAATCTTGTTTTCATAATAGTTCCATGCCAGATCCTGCACATAGCTGATGATGGCTTCAGCACTCCTGCTCTGCACATCCTCCATCTTTACCATGTCCTTGAATCCCATTTCATTCAATGCCTTCAGAAGTCCCTCACAATCCACATCATTATTCTTGGATTCATGGTTGACATAGGCACTGACCGTATCGGAAATCACACGTTTGAACATGTCGCAGATGACAGTATGAACATCATCATTTTCCAGAATGAAGTCTCTCTGTTCATACATTGTCTCACGCTGCTGACGCATGACATCATCGTATTGCAGAAGCTGCTTACGGGCATCGTAGTTGACGCCTTCCACACGTCTTTGTGCACTGGAGATGGACTTTGTGACGGTCTTGGATTCCACTGCCGTATCTCCCAGTGAGGCAAACAGACCTTCCATACGTTCCGAACCGAAACGCTTCATCAGGTCATCCTCAACGGAAACATAGAATCTGGACATACCAGGGTCACCCTGTCTTCCTGCACGGCCTCTCAGCTGGTTGTCAATACGTCTGGATTCGTGACGTTCCGAACCAAGGACACACAGGCCTCCCAGTTCACGCACACCTTCACCAAGCTTGATATCGGTACCACGTCCGGCCATATTTGTCGCAATCGTAACGGCACCTTTCTGACCTGCACGGGCAATGATATCCGCTTCACGTTCGTTGTTCTTTGCATTCAGCACATTGTGAGGAATCTTTCTTTCCTTCAGATATTTACTGATCAGTTCGGATGTTTCAACCGCAATGGTACCGACCAGAATCGGCTGACCTGCAGCGTGGCGTTCCGCAACCTCATTGACAAGGGCCGTAAACTTGGCCTTCTTGGATCCGTATACCGCATCCGGATAGTCAATACGCGCAACCGGACGGTTTGTCGGGATCTCCACAACATACATGTTGTAGATTTCCAGGAATTCCTCTTCTTCCGTCTTTGCCGTACCTGTCATACCTGCCAGTCTGTTGTACAGACGGAAAAAGTTCTGATATGTGATTGTCGCAAGGGTTGTTGTCTCCTGCTTGATGGAAACGCCTTCCTTGGCCTCGATTGCCTGATGCAGACCGTCAGACCACTGTCTGCCCTTCATCAGACGTCCGGTGTTCGGATCGACGATGACAATTTCATCATCCGTTTCATCCACCACATAGTCGACATCCTTTTCCATGATGTAGTTGGCACGCAGAGCCTGGTTGATGTGATGAAGCAGAGGTGTATGCGACAGGTTGTACAGGTTTTCAATCCGGAATACCTTTTCTGCCTTGGCAACACCGTTTTCCGTCAGCTGTACCGTCTTGGCACGCACATCAATTTCATAATCCTCCTCAGGCTTCAGACGCTTGACAAAGCGGTCTGCCTGAAGATACATGTTGGCTGTCTGTTTCTGGCCGCCGGAGATGATCAGAGGTGTACGGGATTCATCAATCAGGATGGAGTCAACTTCATCGACCAGCGCAAAGTTCAGACCACGCAGAACTCTGTCCTTGACATCGGTGACCATGTTGTCACGCAGATAGTCAAATCCAAGTTCGGAGTTGGTCGTATATGTGATGTCACATGCATAGGCTGCACGCTTCTGCGGCTTGCTCAGCTGACGCAGGTTGAGACCAACCGTCAGTCCAAGCCAGCGGAAAATCTGCCCCATCCACTCGGAGTCACGCTTTGACAGATATTCATTGACGGTAACGACATGCACACCATTGCCGCTCAGTGCATTCAGATACACAGCCATGACAGATGTCAGGGTCTTACCTTCACCTGTCTTCATTTCCGCAATGTCACCGCCCTGCATGACAGTGGCACCCATCAGCTGTACAGGATACGGGAATTCACCGATGACTCTGCGGGCAGCTTCGCGCGCTGTCGCAAAGGCTTCGACATAGATGTCATCCAGTGTTTCGCCGTTTGCCAGACGTTCCTTCAGTTTCGGTGTCATGGCTTTCAGCTCATCATCCGACATGTTCTTATATGTTTCTTCCAGAGCCAGGATCGGCTGGATCTGTTTTTCAATCTTTTTGATCTTTCTTGCGTCCTCATTGAACAGACGCGAAATCAGATTTGCCATAGTTACCTCCTTTTCGATAAATAAGCTATAATATTATACCTGCAACCTATATAAAAGGCAATTTTGGAGGTATGTAAAATGAAAGCGAAGTTCAGGTTTTACTTTACAAGACATGGCCAGACATTCTGGAATGTGGAGAACAGAATCTGCGGGGCAACGGATATCGGATTGACACCAACCGGATACCGGCAGGCGGAACAGTGCGGTACATATATCAAAGAGCACTGTAAGGATATTGACATGATTCTGACATCCCCTCTTTCCCGTGCATACGAAACCGCACGGACGATCAGCGAAATCACAGGTATACCCATGAAAATCGACATGCGTCTGAAAGAACAGAACTTCGGATATTACGAATCCACACCGCGGGATTCCAGGGAATTCTTTGAGGCAAAGAAACAGTTTCTCAACCGTTTCGGCACAGGCGAATCCATGATGCAGGTATCGCAGAGAATCTACAATCTGCTTGATGAAATCACACAGCAGACAGAACATACATACCTGCTTGTGGCACATAACGGTATTGCCCGTCATGTGGAATCATGGTGTCATGACATGACAGATGACGAATTCTCCGCCTTTGGCATCCGCAACTGCGAAATCAGGGAATATGCATGTTCAGATGATGGTACAATCAGTATGACAGAAAGGAACACACAAAATGACAAGAACTGATCTTGGTTCAAAACCATTCCTGTATCCGATGCCGGTGCTGATCATCGGAACGTATGACGAAAACGGAACACCGAATGCCATGAATGCCGCATGGGGCATGATCACGGATTACCACGAGATTACCATCAGCCTCTCCGAACACAAAACAACACAGAATCTGCGTCTGACAGGCGCCTTTACCGTCAGTATGGGAACCGAAGAAACATACATTGCCTGCGATTATGTCGGAATCGAGTCCGCAAACAGAGTACCTGACAAATTTACAAAAGCAGGTTTTCACGCTGAAAAGAGTACACATGTCAATGCACCGCTGATCAGAGAACTTCCTCTGACACTGGAGTGCACAGTAAAGACATTTGAAGATGACATTCTGGTCGGCACAATTGTCAATGTCAGTGCAGATGATTCCATCATGACAGACGGAACAGTTGATTATACAAAACTGAAACCGATCACCTACGATCCATGTGCCAACACCTACATCGGACTTGGCGGAATCATCGGAAAAGCCTTCAAAGACGGAATGAAGCTGAAAGACTGATCAGAAAGCACAATGGACTGCATCACGCAGTCCATGTTTTTTCTTTAATGAATGTCTTCAGGTGTTGTGACTTTCAGATTGGCGTAGTCCCCTTCCACCGCCTTCACCTTTACATCACCGTACTTTTCGACAAGGGAAGCATCATCCGTACCTGTGAAGCCTTCACAAAGAGCACGGTCCATGCATGAAATGATCAGATCCGTCGCAAATGCCTGCGGGGTCTGCGCGCATACCAGTGTACTGCGGTCATATGTTTCGGTAATATATCCATCCACACACTTCTTGATCGTATCCTTGCACGGAACAGTCAACAGCGCTGCCTTTTCCGTCTTCATTGTTTTCTTCAGACGTTCCAGTACTTCCGTTGAGAGAAACGGTCTTGCGCCGTCATGAATCAGTACGGTATCCTCAAGCACCGCCATCAGTCCATGGTGTACGGACTCCTGTCGAGTGGAACCACCCTGGGCCACAACGATCTTTCCGACGACAGACTCTCCGATTTCCTCTCTGAATGCCAGCGGATCCGTTACCACAACGATCTGTGTGCAGTCCGGATCATGTTCAAATACGGACATCGTCTTTTCCAGAAGTGTTTTGCCGTCCTTCAGTCTCATGTAAACCTTGTTATATCCCAGTTTCATACGTGAGCCGCTTCCCGCAGCCACAATGAGTGCAGTGTACTTTCCCATAAAAAATCCCCCTGTTTTGTCT
>JBJEFE010000048.1:0-10589 GCA_051873755.1 Bulleidia sp.
AACAGATCCTGATACTTACTTCTTATTTGGTTTCTTTTTCTTCATTCTGGTGTATTTTCTGCTGAGATTCAGTTCAAGGAACTTCAACAGGGAATCCTTATCCTCCTTGGAGAAGTCAAGTTCCTTTGTGACATATTCATCCGGTTTCTTTTCGTTCTGTGATTCAACGGTAAAGTAAACCGCAATGACATTCTTTCTTTCCTCATAGTCCCAGGAACGGACAACATTCCATGGATAGAACTTACCGCCGGAAAGAAGTCCCTCCTCGCCGACACCGTCGCGGATCATCATGTACACTGTTACCGCAACGATGGTCAGACAGATACGCAGATAATCCCACAATGTTGAGTTCGAACCTGTCGTCAGGAACGATACAAATGACAGGACGCCGACCGCCAGAAAAATGATTCTGACCGTTGACCACTGCTGGTCCTGAATCAATACCTTGCCCTTATGTTTGTTCCATCTGAAAAACATGATAACAGACAGGACAAGAAAGATCACTGAAATGGCAATGTTCAGGATCATATTCAGATTCTGATCGCTTAAATTCATAGTTTCTCCTCTTTTTTTACAATGAAAGTATTATATCACGAGAATCTGTTTTTCACCCGTTATTTCCGATTACAGAAAGGATAAACATCCTGAACTCTTGTACAGACAACCTGTTTTGCATACAATAGATGGCATGAAAATGGTAAACGAACTGATCAGTTATGCATTACAGCACAATCTGATCGAAAAAGAGGATGTCATCTACTGTTCCAACAGGCTTTTTTCCCTGCTTCATTACAATCCCTGCCAGGACGATCGCTTTGCTTACTGTGATATTCAGGACAAACACATTGATGAAATCCTGCAGTCTTTCCTGCAGTATGGTCACGAACACGGGCTTGTATCCCATGCCGGAAATGAGGAAGACCGCTTTGATACGGAAATCATGGATGTATTGACACCAGGGCCATCTGAAGTGATTCACCGTTTTCAGAACAGTGATCCAAAGCAGGCAACCGATGATTTTTATGCCATGCAGTGTGCCGTCAATTATATCCGTACCGGAAGAATTGCGAAAAACATTCAATGGAAATACCACAGTGAAATGTATGGGAATCTGGATATCACGATCAACCTGTCCAAGCCGGAACTGGATCCCGCATCCATCGCAGCTGCGAAAAACCATGTGTCCACCGGTTATCCGCACGATCTGTTAAGTGATGACAATGTCGGATTTACCGGAAATGCCGGACATCCCGCAAGAGCCACCCTCAGACAGATTCCACTGACATTGAATGGGGAAACATGGCTGCTGCAGTACAGTCCCTATGCCTATTTCCGGGAACACTGTATTGTACTGACCGAAACCATACAGCCGATGAAAATCGACAGAAACACGTTTGTCAGTCTCTGTGATTTTGTGGATCAGTTTCCGCACTATTTCATCGGATCCAATTCCGACCTGCCGATCTGCGGTGGTTCCATTCTCACACATGAACACTTCCAGGGCGGACGATATACATTACCGCTGTTTGAGGCGGAAAACAGAACAGAAATTCATTTCAGAGGATATGAAAACATCAGAGCGTATATCGTCAACTGGCCTCTGTCCACGATCCGTCTGATCACGGATGACAGAGAAAGTCTTATTTCATTATGTACGGATATCCTGCATACATGGCAGAACTTTGATGAACCGGATTTAAGAATTCACAGTCATATTGACGGACAGCTGTCCTCCACCATTACACCGATCATCCGCAGGGATCACGGCAGTTATATCTGTCATCTGATTCTTCGAAACAACCTGCGGGATGAACAGCACCCGCTTGGTGTCTTCCATGCACGCCCTTCCCTGCACAACATCAAAAAGGAAAACATCGGACTGATAGAAGCCATGGGTCTTGCCATCCTGCCGGGAAGACTGCAGAAACAGATGGAGGCACTGGCATCCCATCTGATTCACAATGAAGACATATTACAGGATCCACTCACTTCCATCCATGCCCATTGGGTCAGTACATGGATCAATACGGAAACACTCACGGAAAACAATATCATGGATGTACTGCGGAAACATATCTCTCTTGCCTTTGTGGAAATCCTGCGTGACTGCGGGGTATTCAAAGAGGATAAGGCAGGACAGAACGGATTCCTGCACCTGATCACATCAATCAATGACAATACATCAGCCGGGCATTAGATCAGTGTCCGGCTTTTCTGATACAAAAAAAAAAAAAAACACCATGAAACATGTTCATGATGCATGATTCAGCTTCCTTACCTTTTCAAGATCGACAGGAGTGATATGACAATAGCCATCAGGATGTCTGATCAGATAGTTCTGATGATATTCCTCAGCCTCATAGAAACACTGCAGTCTTCCCAGTTCCACAAAGAAGGCATCATGATTCTGTTTTTCACTGTTGTATACCGTTTCGATTTCAGGCAGTCGGGAAGGATTGCGGTAGTAGATGCCTGTCTGATACTGTGAACCGATATCCTCTTTCTGTCTGTTCTGTACCGTTGGATCAATGCACAGGAAATATGCCTTCAGAATGGTTGAAAGATCAATCTGTTCTGTATCATAGATTACCCTGACACATTCCCTGTATCCGGTTTCATTGCGGATGATATCCTCATAGGAAGGATGCGGGATGTTTCCGTTAACGTAACCGACTGTTGTATTCACAACACCGTCAAGCATCTGAAACACCCGTTCCATGCCCCAGAAACATCCTCCGGCCAGATAGATCACATCCGTTCCTTTCTCCAATCTCAGTTCATCATCCTTTGTCGTATGGGATACGGTATGAACATACAGGGTATGATCACTGTTTTTCTGTTCGATATGATACCCGCAGTGTTCCACCACATGGCGTGCAGTTTCATTTCCGCCAGGTATCAGGGCATACAGTTTTTCGATATGCAGTGTTTCATGTGCATGACGGGTCAGAAGATACAATGCATTTGTGCCATAATGGCTGCCTCTGTATGCAGGTTCAATAACCATTGTAATATGGTCGTCTCTGATGGTCAGTTTTCCGATCATCTGACCATCATGAGTGATCTGATATACCTCATCCCTTATCTTCAGGGATACCATTCCATTTTCCAGTTTGTTGTTCATGGCACAAGTATACAATGGAATCCATAAAAAAGAGCTGCGAAATCATCACAGCTCCCGTGCATTACAATACCGTTACGATATAACCGTTCTCATCCGCATCCACACGGATCGTTCTTCCGGCAATATCCGGTGTTTCAAGAATGACTTTGGCAACAGCGGTTTCAATGTCACGCTGAATATGACGCCGCATCGGTCTTGCGCCGTACTGCTGATCCACACCGAATTCGATGATTCTGTCCTTTGCCTTCTCCGTTACCAGAAGCAGTGCATCCTTTTCCTTGAGGATTCTGTCCGCAAGCTGTGAAATAAACTTGTCGGCCACCTGTTTCTGGATGTTGAGATCCAGGGCGTTGAATACAATGATCTCATCAATTCTGTTGATCAGCTCAGGTTTGAAGAATTCGTGTACCGCATCCATATAATGCTCTTCACGTGCCTTTGCGTCTGTTTCAAACGCATAGTCTGAACCAAGGTTGGAAGTCATGATCAGAATCGTGTTCTTGAAGTCAACCGTTACACCCTTTGAATCCGTGATTCTGCCGTCATCGAGTATCTGAAGCAGAATATTGAATACATCCGGATGTGCCTTTTCGATTTCATCCAGCAGGACAATGGAATACGGATTACGGCGTACCGCTTCTGTCAGCTGACCGCCTTCCTCATATCCGACATATCCCGGAGGAGCACCGATCAGTCTGGATACACTGAATTTCTCCATGTATTCGGACATATCGATACGTACGATCTTCGATTCATCATCGAACAGCTGCTGGGCAAGTGCTTTGGCCACTTCCGTTTTACCGACACCTGTCGGACCAAGGAACAGGAATGAACCAAGCGGTCTGTTTTCATCCTGGATGCCTGCCTTGGAACGCATGATCGCATCCGATACAAGTGACAGAGCCTGATCCTGACCCATGACACGCTGTGCCAGGGCATCCTGCAGATGCAGGATCTTTTCACGTTCCGTAGACTGCAGACGGGATACCTCAATATGTGTCCATCTGGATACAACCTTTGCGATTGCCTCCTCATCCACGGTCTGTTTCAGCATTGCGTCTTCCTTTGGGTCGTTGCCCTTGCGGATCAGGGATTCCAGATACGGAATCGTGTTGTACTGCAGTTCACCGGCCTTTTCATAATCGGCACGGTTCTGTGCCTCATACAGATCACGTCTTGCCTTATCCAGTTTCTCCTGGGCACTGGCAATCTCATTGAGCTGTTTCTTCTCGCTGTTCCATTTGGACATGCCTGCCTCAAATTTCTCATTGAGATCCGCAAGCTCTTTTTCAATTTCCTCTTTTCTGGCAACCGCCTTTTCATCCGTTTCCTTCTTCATGGAAGCCTGTTCCATCTTCAGTGTACGGATTCTGCGGTCCAGCGTATATAATTCCGGCGGCATGGAATCCAATGCGACTCTTGTGGAGGAACATGCCTCATCCACAAGGTCAATGGCCTTATCCGGCAGGAATCTGTCCGTGATATAACGGTCGGACAGTTTTGCGGCAGCCACCAGTGCCTCATCACGGATTGTCACATGGTGGTAGTTTTCAAACCGTTCCTTCAGACCTCTGAGGATCGCAATCGAATCTTCGACTGTCGGTTCGGAAACCATGACCTTCTGGAATCTTCTTTCCAGTGCTCTGTCCTTTTCAATATACTGACGGTATTCGTTGAATGTCGTGGCACCGATACACTTCAGCTCACCACGGGCAAGCATCGGTTTCAACAGGTTGGCCGCATCCATCGAGCCTTCTGTCTTACCGGCACCGACAAGATTGTGAATCTCATCGATAAACAGGATGATCTTACCGTCTGCCTTCTTTACCTGGTTGAGAACACCCTTGAGTCTTTCCTCAAATTCACCTCTGTACTTGGCACCGGCAATCAGACTGCCCATATCCAGTTCAATCAGCTGTTTATCCGCAAGTCCTGACGGTACATCGCCCTTATAAATACGCCATGCGATTCCTTCGACAATCGCTGTCTTACCGACACCAGGTTCACCGATCAGAACCGGATTGTTTTTTGTCTTACGGGAAAGAATTTCAATGACACGACGGATCTCATCATCTCTTCCGATGACAGGATCAATCTTTCCGTCTCTGACATCCTGTACCAGATCATGCCCATATTTCTTTAAGGCATCAAGCTGGCTTTCGTTGTTTCTGTCTTCCATCTTCATACCTCCTCTTCGATCGTTTTCCGCTTTCAGCACCTGTTTCAGTGTGAAGTTGAACCGTTTCATCAACTCCTGCACAACACTGTCGTTTGTTTCAAGCAGTCCGATCAGAAGTGCGGCACAGCTCATATATGTGTCGCCTGTTTTCTTCATGTATTCCATGGCATTGTTGTATCCCATGGAAGCGTACCGTGATAATGACAGCTGATCCGAGCCCTGCACAACCGGCAGCTCCTTCAATCTGTCCTGCACGAATGCACGCATTTTCTGTTTGTCTGCACCGATGCGTTCAAAGATACCGTCCAGCGTGTCATCCGCAAACATTGCGTTGAGAATATGCGCCGGGGTAATCTCGCTGTGGTGCGCGTTCTGTGCTTCTGTAATCGCACTCTGCAGGATTTCCTGCAGCTTTTCAGTAAGAATATCAGGATTCATGAATCATCCCTCCTTCCATACGGATAACGGATCATCAGGAGAACTGTTTTTTGAACTTATCCCAGATGGATTCGGACTTCACATTGTTCTGAAGGTCCTGAAGCTGCTTATACAGTTCTTTTTCCTTTCTGGTCAGATCCGTATCTACCTTGATGCGAACCGTGCAGAGCTGATCACCCTGTCTGCCGGTTCTCAGATCCACCACGCCCTTGTTCTTCAGGCGCAGTCTTGCGCCGTCCTGCGTACCTGCTGGAATCTTCATGGACACATCACCGTATATGGTCGGCACCTCGACATTTGTACCAAGGGTTGCGTCAACCGCACTGACCGGAATATCCAGAAGAATATCCTTGCCGTTGCGTGTGAAGTACTTGTGCGGTTCCACATTGACTTCAATGAACAGGTCCCCGTTTGGACCGCCGTTAGCGCCTCTTTCACCCTTGCCGGCAACACGCAGCTGCTGGCCGGAGGAGATGCCTGCCGGGAGTTTCACATCCACGGATACACGTTTTCTGTTGTATCCCGTGCCGCCGCACACATGACATGCCTTGCGTACATATTTACCGGAACCATGACACTTCGTACATTCGGACTGGGTACGGATTCTTCCGAACATCGTACTCTGCACAACATCCACATACCCTCTGCCATGGCAGTCCGGACAGCTGACAACGTCATTCGGGCTGTCCGCACCTGTACCGTGACAGTGTTCACATGGTTCATCCACAGTCAGGTTGATGGTTTCCGTCTTACCGAAACATGCGTCCATGAATGAAACATTCATACGCATGAAACGGTCATTGCCCTTCTGCGGTCCACGGTCTGTACGCTGCTGGGTAAAGCCGCCCATGTTTCCACCGAAGAATGAGGAGAAGATATCGTCGAAGCCGCTGAAATCACCGGTTCCGGAGAATCCGCTGAATCCATTTGGATCATTGCCCGCGAAGCCGAACTGGTCATAGTTCTTTCTCTTCTGCGGGTCGGACAGGATCTCGTATGCCTCATTGACTTCCTTGAATTTCTCAGCCGCATCCGGTTCCTTATTCAGATCCGGGTGGTACTGTTTCGCAAGCTTTCGATAGGCACGTTTGATTTCATCGTCACCTGCGCTTTTTGAAACTCCCAACACCTCATAATAATCTCTTTTTTCTGCCATATCTCAAGCCTCCTTATAATCGACAGAATGCGAAACCCGCAGGTCCCGCATCATCTGTCCTATCAGTTCTTTTCAGAGAAATCAGCGTCAACGACATCATCGTTTCCGGAAGCGGAACCTGTGCTGTTGTTTCCGGCAAATCCCTGTCCGCCAGACTGTGCACCGCCCTGCTGGTACATCTGCTGAGCCATGGCGTTGGCTGCCTGTTCCAGAGCATCAAGCTTTGTCTTGAGGACTTCCATGTCGTTCTTGTCCAGTGCTTCCTGCAGTTCATCTCTGAGCTTCTGTACTTCAGCCTTCTGTTCAGCTGTGACATTCGGATTTTCTTCCTTCAGTGTTTCGTCGATCTGGTTGATGAATGCTTCAGCTCTGTTCTTTGTTTCGATGTCAGCCTTACGCTTGTCATCTTCAGCCTTGTGTGCTTCGGCATCCTTGACCATTCTGTCGATTTCATCATCAGAAAGTCCGGAAGAATTCTGGATTGTGATGTGCTGTTCCTTGTTTGTGCCCTTATCCTTTGCGGATACCTTGACAATACCGTTAACATCGATATCGAATGTGACTTCGATCTGCGGTACGCCTCTTCTTGCCGGAGCGATACCATCGAGCATGAAGTTGCCGAGTGTCTTGTTATCGGAAGCCATCGGTCTTTCACCCTGTAATACATGGATGTCTACTGCCGGCTGGTTGTCTGCCGCAGTGGAGAAGATCTGTGACTTGGATGTCGGGATTGTTGTATTTCTTGGAATCATGACTGTCATGACACCGCCGTTTGTTTCAATACCAAGGCTTAATGGTGTGACATCAAGAAGCAGAACGTCCTTGACATCACCGGAGATGACACCACCCTGGATCGCAGCACCAAGAGCTACGCATTCATCAGGGTTGACGGACTTGTTTGGTTCCTTGCCCAGTTCGTTTCTGACAGCTTCCTGTACGGCCGGAATACGTGTGGAACCACCTACCAGCAGTACCTGATCGAGGTCGGATGCGGACAGATTTGCGTCTGCCAGTGCATTGCGGACCGGAATCATTGTGCGGTCAACCAGATCCTTTGTCATGGCATCGAACTGTGCTCTTGTCAGTGTTGCCTCAAGATGCAGAGGGCCTTCCGGACCTGCGGAGATAAACGGCAGGGAAATCTGTGCCTGTAATGTACCGGACAGATCCTTCTTTGCCTTTTCAGAAGCTTCCTTCAGTCTCTGCAGAGCCATCTTGTCTTTTTTCAGATCGATGTTGTGTTCCTTCTGGAATGTATCTGCCAGCCAGTTCATGATCTTGTTGTCGAAGTCATCGCCGCCCAGATGTGTATCACCGGCTGTGGACAGTACTTCGAATGTACCGTCTGCGATATCCAGGATGGAGACATCGAATGTGCCGCCGCCAAGGTCGTATACAAGAATTTTGTGTTCTTCGTTCTTATCCTTATCCATACCGAATGCCAGTGCGGAAGCAGTCGGTTCGTTGATGATACGTTCTACTTCCAGACCTGCGATCTTGCCGGCATCCTTGGTAGCCTGACGCTGTGCATCGTTGAAGTATGCAGGAACCGTGATGACTGCCTTGTCAACCTTTTCACCCAGGTATGCCTCTGCATAGTCCTTCAGATATGTCAGGATCATTGCGGATACTTCCTGTGGTGTATACTGCTTGCCTTCCAGTGTAACGGTTTCGTTTGTGCCCATCAGGCGCTTGACGGAATAGACTGTGTTCGGGTTTGTGATCAGCTGTCTTTTTGCAGCGTCACCGACGATTCTTTCACCGTTTTTGAAAGCGACAACAGATGGTGTTGTACGGTTTCCTTCCGGATTTGTGATAACCTTAGCTTCCTTGCCTTCCATGACTGCGACGCAGCTGTTTGTAGTACCTAAGTCAATACCGATAATCTTGCTCATATAATATCCTCCCTATCAGTCGCTGATTTTGACCATTGCAGGTCTCAAAATGCGATCCTTGATCTTATAGCCCTTCTGTAATACTTCGATGACAATGCCGGGCTCAACACCGTCTCTGTGTTCGCTCATCAGAGCCTGATGCCAGTTGCCGTCAAACGGCTGGTTCAGCGCTTCGATTTCCGTAATCTCCTCTTTTGCAAGTGCTGCCTGAAGCTGGGAATAGATCATTTCCACACCCTTTTTAAACGCCTCATCGCTTGTGGCCTGGGCAAGTGCTCTTTCACAGTTGTCCAATACCGGCAGCAGTTCCTTTGCAAAGGATGCCATCTGGTACTTACTGCGGGATTCAAAATCCTTTTCCAGACGCTTCTTCATGTTTTCGGTGTCCGCATATGCCTTGGCATAGGCATTCTTCAGATCCGATACCTGTTTTGTCAGATCCTCATTTGCCTTTTTCAGCTCGGCACATGGATCGACAGCTTTTTCTTCCTCAACAGCTTCTGTTTCTGTGTTTTCAACAGGTTCTGTTTCTGTGTTTTCAACAGCTTCTGTTTCAGTGACAGTTTCTTCTGTCTTTACTTCCTTTTCTTCACTCATCAGATGAATCATCTCCTTCAGTTCTGTACATGTTTTCAATCATGCCGGATACGTATTCAACAGCAGTTATGACTTTCTCATAATCCATGCGGCTTGGACCAACGACGACAAATTCACCGGTTTCCTTATCCGCAACTCTGAATTTGTGTCTGACGACCGCTAGGTCATCCACCCATGTCAGCTGGGCGCCGCTGCGTGTACTGACCTCCACCGCATTCTGTTGGGTTCCGATCTGTTTCCAGACCGACGAGCTGTCAAGCATGGCCATGAGCTGTTTCAGCTTTGAGATATCCTCAAACTCCGGCTGATACAGAATTTTGTCCTTGCCGGAAAAGTACACATTCTCACTGGCAAACTTGACAAATGCCTTGACGAAGGCGGTAAACAGAAGATCGTGCCTCTGTACAACCGCATTCAGATCCGGACGGATTTCCTCCATCCTGTCCGCAAGTCTTGCGATCGGGACATCCTTCAGTTTACTGTTGAGCACTTCCGTGCAGCTTTCAATATCCGATACCGGAATACTCTCATCAAAGCGGAATGTCTTTGTTTCGGTATGTCCGGTATTGGTGATGAATACACATACCAGGTTCTTCTCATCCAGCGGGAAGATCCGGATATGTTTGAGCGTCTGAACCGAAGAATCCGGTCCGATCGCTCCGGCAGTCATGTTTGTCATTTCAGACATGATCTGACATGACAGATGTACCGCCTCTTCGATGTTCATATTCGCAGTCTCGAATGCATCGCGGATTGCCACTTCCATCTTCTTGTCGACAACACACGATTCATTGAGCAGGTTTTCGCAGTAGAATTTATAGCCGGCAGTACTCGGTACACGACCTGAGGAAGTATGTGTCTTCTCCAGGTAACCCATTTCCTCAAGTGCCAGCAGATCATTTCTGATCGTCGCACTGGAGTACTGCAGGTTGTACTGTTTCTGCAGGGTCTTGGAGCCGACAGGTTCTGCCGTTCTGATAAACTCTTCAACGACCGCTTTGAATATTTCGATACGTCTTGGTGTCAGCATCCCCACATCACACTCCTTTAGCACTCTTTCCTGACGTCTGCCAGTATTGTATAACCTCTTGTTAGCACTGTCAATAATTAAGTGCTAAAGTTTTCATCAATTTTTTTCATCACTCAAAAAAGAGCGGTCAATCCGCTCTGTAGTATGTGATTCTTGAGATTCCGTATACC
>JBJEFE010000049.1:0-10544 GCA_051873755.1 Bulleidia sp.
TCATCCCCGCCTGAATCAGAGATTACAGACGGGGTATTCTTGCCTATATAATAAATATCCATGAGTGGTTTCGAATTCTTTCCACTTACAAATTGATCATATAACGATATATCAACAATTTTTAGTCCTATAAGAATTAGAACTACAAAGATCAATAAGAGATGTCTTCCTTTTCCATCTGGAAATGAGAAATGGAATTTTCTACTATCATGTGTAGGCTCATATACTGCTATCTTCACCTGTCGATAAAAACGAATAACTTCACGCAACTCCATATCATATGTATCTATTACTTTGCGACATATTTTTTCTAAGCTATAAGTTGATTCTAACCCTATATTCCTATAAAACTCAGTTTTATCTGCTGGTGGCAAGGATAATCTCAAATCAAAGAATCTATCTAGATATCTGCACGCATCAAATGTATTACCATAATAGTTTTTAATTGTATGTTGTAACTCACTTAAATTGACAGAAAAAACAAACGTAATCCTGTCATCATTGAAATAATGTTTTATTCTTTCTAATAATTGAACAGCATAGGTTGGCTTACATCTATCCAACTCATCTATGAAAACTACTAAACGTTCTCCTTTTTCATGTAACAACTCTGCAAAGAAATCTCCAATTTTATCGTGTAAATCTTTTTCTTCTTTAATACTTGCAAGCAGATTCTTACTTTTCAAGTTTTCTATAATACCTTTTATATTCCAACCGGTAAATTCTTCAAGCAAAACGCCAGCCAACCTGAAAAAATTACTATCATCATCAAATTGATAGTATAGCCCTGACTGCTTTGTAATTTCATACACCAAAGACAATACCGGGTCTGTATCATTATCATTTTCCCATGCGTCATAATAAATTGCTAAACCAGTAATTTCTTGTTCATCTTGATTTTTTGTTGGAAATGAAACAGTACTTACAATACTTTTTCTCTCTTCTTCAGCCATATTGCTACATGAATTTTTTGCATTTATTAGCAACATAGATTGCTTTACAAAAAAAAGTCTTTCCACTCCCCCATCTTCCGTCAAGAGCAATAGAAGAAGCTCCTTTTTGCGCAAAGATGAATTGATAAAAGTACACTAAATCTTTGTTTCGTTTCAATAAATCTTCTTTCAATGTTTTTATCAAGTTTTCTTCTGTAGGAAACAATTCAAAATTATTCATTCCCATTTTACTCCTATGACATTTCTAGAAACTGATTATTTCGATTAATAATAAAATCCACATTTTTCTATAAGTAAACGTACTATCTTGGATGCAGTTTTACAGCAGTATCATATTTTGCTTCATGCTTTTTCTAAAATAACATTTCATTCTGATGTTTCTGCTTTACAGCTGATCATATTTGGTGGAATTACCTTTGGATTTATCAACTGGATATTTCTTCTCATTCTTATCCATTTTCATGTTTACGATTTCATCCGCGTCCAGTCCAAGTACATCCAGTAAGTCCTGACAGTAGATCATGACATCTGCCAGTTCCTCTTTGACACTCTGCAGGTCATAGTCATCATCTGACCACTGGAAACATTCCAGTAGTTCTGATGATTCAATGACAATGGATTTGGCAAGATTAGATGGAGAATGAAACTGTCCCCAGTCTCTGTCTTTGATAAACTGTCTGATTCTGTTCTTTGTTTCACTGTTCATTTCCTGTTACTCCTTCACTGTGATGTATTGTGCAAGGTATTCTCTGAGATCATCATCGCATACATACAGGTATGTACCTTTGATTCCTCTTGTCATCAGTACATAGTAGATGTTTGTGATGTATGACAACAGGTCATCATATCCTGCAGAACGTTTGCCGTTCTTATCGTAGTAGCATTCAGGGCGTACAATGATTTTCTTCTTTTCTTTGTCATAACCGATATCCTTACCAAGTATGACAAATGCATAGTTGAGATCATAGCCCTGTATGGAATGAATACATCCCACTTCATCAATGGCCTGTGTTGTATGTACCCAGCCTTCGGTACAGTGGTTCCACATTCTGGATATTCCCTGTATCTCAATATCCTTCTTTGTGTGGTCATTCTTACTGATCCATGGCCATGCATACCCTGCCAGCATACGGGATAAGCCAACCTGTGATTCCTTTGTGTACATATCTGTTTCAAACTGATGGAAGTCCTGATACAGTCTGAAGTCATACTGGTCAGATTGGTATTTCTCTGTACATGTACCACTCAGGCATTGCTTTACAAAGTCAATGTAGGCATTCCCACCCTGTACTCTCATCTGTGTTGTCAGTGTATAGTAGGACAACAGTCTTCTTTCTGTCATCTTGCGGTTGAAACGCTGCTCATCAATACCGGATGGTCCCACCACCTGCATGGCATCATAAAACAGTACCGCACAATCAGACTGTTTTAATACCCAGTCCAGTTCATCACATGTTGTATCCAGTCCAAGTTTTTCACTGTTGGCTTTGAATGAGCCCATGTATGAGATGTTTTTGTATTGATGCAGACGATGGGCTTCATCCACAAGTAATATGTCATAGTGTTTCTTTATCACATCAGATGGGGATAATACCTGTGCAGGCTCTAATCCATACACACTTCTGAATATGGTCTTCATTGTCTTACGCAGTGAAGTCTGTGGGACAACAAAACCAATACTTTTACCCTGATATTTCTCGCTGTCCGCAAGGTATTTCATCAGGTAAACAGCCACAATGGTCTTACCGGATCCAGGCATGCCGTTGACAATAATACGATTGGCAGTACCTGCCTGTATTCTGAGCAGGATATCTTCCACTGCCTGTCTTTGACTGTCATTCAACTCCTTGTATGGAGAGTATTTGAACAGATCGGAATTCTCTATTTCTTCCAGTGAGTGTTTCACAAGTTTTTCCTTCTGCAGTTTCTTCCACAGAATTTCAAACTTCTGATCATATTCCTGTTTCTGAAAGTACTGTTTATCCGCAATACCGGAATTACGGTTTGTAACCTCATACAGTTCATCCGCAACAATGTACTGGATCAGTTTGGATTCATAGTCAAAGGTAACAGACTGGTTGAACATCTTAGAGTATATAAAGTGCACTTTATCAAAGATCTTCTTTTCCTCATTTGCGGCATGTTGAGACATACGTGTACGAACATGATTGGATTCACCGATATATGCCTGTTTGCCATTCTCCAGTATATACAGCATAGGCCAGTTATCCAGATACTCCTCATTGCTGTAAATACCTTTCTTAAAGTCACCATTAATGATCCTGAACATCCATCATCACACTCACATTCGTAAACAATTTACAATTATATTAAACCTATGGGAAGGGAATGGCAAACGGGTTACTGCATTGATGCATATAAAAAGAAGAAACCATGTGACTGATTTCTTCTTCATCAATATCGAGATCCGGAATCATCTGAATGATTCTGACCATGAAATAGATTCATGATTCCGGATATCAGTTTGTGTTTTTTCTTCTGTTGAGAATGACACTGCCAAGGATCATCACAGCACTGAATAACAGGACACCTGTCCAGATATTGTTGCTGTTGGAATCTGTAACAGCAGTTACAGGAGATGGCTTTGCTTCAATCGGTGTCTTTGTGATTTCTTCACTTAATGTGAATGTGGAGAAATGAGAGATCTTGAATGTGACTGTACCATCCTTGGATACTGTGAAGTCATGGATGTATTCAGGATCATATCCTTCACTTCTATGAACGATTTCCTTAACATCCAGTCCATTGGTTGGAAGTGTGACTATAATATTCTTCTCACCTGTTAACTGGGAGTTATCCAGTGTAGCAGTCTTAAGAGTTTCGTTACCAGATTTAACAACTGCTGTTGGTGTAATCTCAAATGTAATGGACTTCTTTTCAGACTTCAGATCAACTGCTGTTACTGTGACTGTGTTAACAATCTCGATGACAAGATCACCTTTGTTTTCAATTCCCTTCAGCAATTCATCCACTGTTCCAGGCTTCAGGGAAGAAAGTACATTGCTTACTGTTGCCTTATCAAGTGTCTTTTCAATCACTTCAGCATCTTCTTTGGAAATCTTATCAGATACCTGAGCATTCACTGTTTCCACATAATCGCCGGTTGTTGTGTCAGGTTCCTGTGGCTTTTCGACACCTGCTGCACTGCATTCATATACTGCCAGTGTGCCGGATACTTCATTGGCTGCCAACAGATATGCCTTACCTGTCTTACTCTGTTCTGCAGAGATGAAGGCAAGTCCTTCAGGAGATACATCACCCTTAATTGCTTCATCAAATTCACGGGAGTTGATGTAATTTACAAATTCAGCATTAGCCGGATCTGTAACATCATAGACCATGATGCCGCTGATTCTTTCCAGAGCTACAAATGCAAGTGTTCTGTCATTGATGACACCGGTAATAACACTTTCAGGTTCTGGTCCCTTCTTACCGGATCTGTTATCAATAGAGTTCTTGTCATTGGATGTGTTGAAATATTGTGGTAATACTTCAGCTGTCTTTTCTTCAAAGTCACTGCCGCTGTCATAAACAAGGCTTAAACCGGAAACTGTTGCTTCATAGATGGAGAAGGAACGACCTCCAAATACATATGCCTTGGAATCATCCAGTCCATCCCACATTGTTGCATTGAACCATACAACCTTACTGTCAAGAGTTACACTTCCTGTTGGGGATGTCTTTCCTTCAGCTTCATTATCAAGGCCTGCCCAGTCTGCACGGCTGTCACCTTCATTGGCTGTAAACAGGTATGTTTTGCCGTTGATCTGCTTGACAGAGATACCATCCGGCATACGGATACCATAGACATTCGGATAGTTGTTTAGTTCAAATTTATCATTCTTCTGCAGGTCAACCTTTGTTGTACCATAGTCTACAAATCCAAGTGGATAAACACCAGTAAATGTACCAGCATTGATATCCAGTACTGCAATGGCATTTGCTTCCTGCAGAGATACATATGCTGTATTTCCACTTACGGCAATATATTCCGGTTCAAAGTCAGTGGAAGGATTGGATCCCTTCTGAATCAGTACACCTGCACCTGTAAGTGCATCCCTCTGTGCATCAAATGCATCGAAGTATACTGTCTTGGCTGTCATGGTATTGTCAGAATTGACTTTGATGATGGATACAGAACCCTTAGGATCTGTACCATTCACACCTTCTCTTGGTTCTGCCTCATCCGCAGTCAGAATTGTATTATTGTCTGCGAATGTGATCATGTCAGGCTGTACACCAACGGATACAGTACTCAACAAAGTCAGAGAACCATCATTGCCGCAGGCAAACAGTGCAGCCTTACCGACATCTGCGTAGTTTTCAGCCTGAATGGCAACGGCAATCTTTGTTCCATCCGGTGATACA
This sequence comes from Bulleidia sp., assembly GCA_051873755.1. GTDB lineage: Bacteria > Bacillota_I > Bacilli_A > Erysipelotrichales > Erysipelotrichaceae > Bulleidia. The sequence continues at coordinate 5,343 of JBJEFE010000049.1, forward strand.
GATACGGATGTCATATCACCATATGTGAAACCATCCACCGTTACCATTTTTTTCAGATCATATTCTGTACCCTGCAACTCAGTTACGGTTTCACCATTCATTTCATCATTGAGGTTTACTGCAATCAGCTTGCCTTTGACACCACTGACCGCATAAGCATACCCATTGACAGGATTATATGCGACAATCTCAAGGCTTCCGCCGTCTGCGTTCATCGCACCGGAATTGTATCTGCCTGTTAACTGCATCTTCACATCACTGCCGTCATTGAAGAAAGCTGTAACCTTTGTATTTCCAGTCACAACAGGTGTAAATGTTGGTTCTGTAGGTGCCGGTTCTTCTGGCTTTGGTTCTTCAGGTGCAGGTTCTGTTGGTGTTTCAGGTTCCTGTGCTGCACCGTGAACGCTGCCATATTTACCCTTGCTGTTGCGTGGTGCATATGTGTTTACATAAGTATCATCCACTGTCACAGAAGTTTTTTCCCATACTACCAGTTCAAACACACCTGTTTCAGGATTCCGTCTGAGTGATTTCTGCTTGGAAATCTTTGTTGCATCAGAGTTACCGGCAGTAACGGAATCAACCTGTGTTTCACCATTGTTCAGTGTAATGGTATAGCTCTTATTGTTGATAACCCAATCACAGATCTGGTCTGCTTCAGGCAGATCGTATGTCAGGAATTCATCTGTTGTTTCTTCCGCTGCACCGACAATCAGATAACTTCCCTGTGCAGGAATTGTACCTGTCAGTGTTACTGTTGTTGTACCATCTGTGATGGTATAACCGGATAAATCCACTGCTGTTTCTGTTGGATTATACAGTTGTACAAAACTGTTGGATATCGGTGTGTCACCTTTACCATTGCCTCCGTAGATCTGTTCTATTCTGATATTCGTTTCACCTTCCGCATGAATTGCTGAAGTGAAAGGAAACAGAAGAACAATGGAAAGCAGAATACGCATCAATCGTTTCATGTTACTTTCTCCTCACTATCTTTCTGAACGCAGGATATACGATCAGACATTGCATATTATGGAAGTGAAAGATTAAATCTGAAATGTCATGCATGTTAAATTCATGTACGATACAGAAAAGACAGATTGTGTATCAATCTGCCTCAATGTTCAAAATACCGCATTCAACAACAATCCGATCGCAATACAGATCAGTGCGGTAATACCCGCACTGAGAACAACCTTCAGTACATTCTGATATGGTCGTTTTCCTTTTTCAACTGCTTTATCCAGCTGATCCAGTTTCTTTCCTTCTGTAAACGCAACAATTTCTCTGTATGTCTGTATGTCATTATCTTTTTTCAGCTTTTCGACTTTCAGTGCCCAATACATGGTCAATGCAAAGATCAGACCAAGTGGTATCAGTGCATACAGTTTCAACCAGTAAAACAGTGGTACCACAGATACAATGAGAATGACAAAGTGGATGGTCAGGATCTCTGCATAACGGTTGAATGTGTCAATGTCTTCTTTTCTGATGATTTCCTTCATGTTTTCAATATCTCCTTTGACTAACTGATCAAGAGATACATTGAATAATGCACTTAATAACAACAGGCTGTGGATATCCGGATAGTTTTTACCATTCTCCCAGTTGGATACTGTCTGTCTTGTCACGTATACCTTCTCTGCCAGTTCCTCCTGTGACAGTTCCAACTGTTTTCTGTACTTTCTGATCTGTGTATCCAGCTGCATGTCCCATTCCTCCTTTATTGCATGTATTCCGTATTCCTGATCTGAAAAGAGAATACCGTTTCTGCATTGATCATACCATCACATGTCTTTTCCATGTACATGATCCGGTGTCAAAAGATTTTGACATGACAGTTTTACATATGATCCAACAGGATTTTCTTACAGTGAGAAAACAGCCTGTCATACCGTACATACAATGACAGGCTGTGATCATTACATGATGACTTCACCATGATTGGTAAAAAACATGATGTCATAAATGGGAAGATAAGTGATATTGCCCTTATGTTTGATCTTCCTTTCGTTGGTAAGTACATAGGCTTTTCTGATATGGTAATCCGGTGTATTCAGGAAGGTATTAAGAGCACTGTGCACGGTATAGTCTTTACCGGATTTGACTTCGATGGGAACTGTCGATAATGATGCATAATCATCGATCAGATAATCAACTTCACCTTTGTTTTTATTATCATAATAGAACAGATTGTATCCATGTGCCTTCAATTCACAGGCCACTGCGGTTTCGTAAACAGAACCGAGATTGATACTATTGTTATCATCCAGAACAGCACGGATATTATTACCGAACAGCAGTCCTGTCAGAAGTCCAGGATCGTTCAGATACAGTTTCAGAAGATTTTTACTCGTAGATTGGATCAAAGGAAATGATGGGTTGGAAATTGCCTGAACATTCAAAGCAATCCCCGAACTGATCAGATATTCGAACTCATCTTTATAATCTGAAAACATCTTTCCTTTCCTGTTTTCGATATCCTTTACAAATACCCGTTTCTTTTTATTTTCCATATTCGAAGGAATCATGTCATAAATCCTTTTGATTTGCAGTTTCTTTTCCGCATCGTACTTTGAAGCGTCTGTTCCATAGTATTCATGGATTTCTCTTTGTATTCCTCTGACAAGTACAATATTTCTGTTTTCGATAAAGGAATTTACTGCATCCGGTAAACCTCCAACAATCAGATACTTTTTAAACAGATCCATGATTTTTGCATGTGTTGCCTCATCCAAAGCCTCTTCATTTCTGAATTTATCCTGCATATATCGAATGGAATCACTGTTCATGCCATTGGCATACAGAAACTCCTCAAAATCAAGTGGATACATCTGTATTTTCCGAATACTGCCAATCGGTATGGAAGTTGTCTGCGAAAGTGTTACCCCAAGCAGCGAGCCGCTTGCGATAAATGTATATCGGTTATCCTGAGAAAGAAATTTAAGCATGGTAAGAAGATGAGGGTAAGCCTGTATTTCATCAATAAAAACAAGTGTATTCTCCTTCTGTTTCATCTTTTCACCTTCAATCATACTCAACTGAAAATAAAAATCTTCCGTTGTTCTGACATTCTGAAACAGTTGTGGGCCTTCAAAATCTTCAATCATGTTTACTTCAATAAAATTTTCAAATAAACGCGTACCAGCATGACGAATAATATATGTTTTTCCAACCTGACGAGCACCATTTACCAACAGTATCTTCTGACTTCCGCTTTTCAGATGTTCTTCAATTGTTTTTTCGATTTTTCTATACAACATAGCGTCTATATCTCCTACTTTTCCATAATATTGTAGTATCGTCAGAAATACTTTTCAATACATTTCGAAATCATATTCAGTTATTTTTCTATATCATTTTTGACTTATAATCTCTATTTTTCCATGCTTTTTTCATTACAAAATAACTGCTTTTCAAATTCTGATCATTACGAAAAAACCGTATGTACAAACATACGGCATTGATCATGGAATCCAGGTAATCGCATCCAGGAATGTCAGAAAGCCATTTCTGAAGGCATGACTGAATGCACAGAGTCTGATGATACTGATGAGAATCATCAGAATACTGACATCACAGAGTATGAACCCAATCGTTCCATCCGGTTTCTGAAATACGAAGATCTGCAGGATAAAACTGATGAGTCCTGCTGTCAATGTGACTGCGTACAGCAGCTGTTTTTTCTTTTTCGGCATGTTGTATACCTCTGTACCATCAGTCTGACACGAAAGCATGAAATCGTCAATTCTGATTATTTCTGTGTGGTTTCCACGTCTTTGGTTACATCAATCCATGCTGAATAGCCGGAATACTTTTCCAGTTCCGGTATGGTCAGTTCAATGGCACTGTTGGAACTTCCGCATGCCGGAAACACTGTTTCAAAACGCTTCAGGGATTCATCCAGGTATACCGTCACACCGTCATTTACCGCAAATGGGCATACACCTCCCACCGCATGTCCGATCAGTGCTTCCACTTCCTGTGCCGACAGCATCTTTGCCTTAGTACCAAACTGTGTCTTGTACTTGTGGTTGTCTATTCTGGCATCTCCTTCTGTTACAATCAGAATCGGGCGATCATGTACCATAAAAGAAAGTGTCTTTGCAATTCTGCACGGTTCACAATGCAGTGCTTCCGCTGCCAGTGCCACTGTAGCACTGGAAACATCCAGTTCCAGTATTCTGTCTTCCATTCCGTACTGTCTGAAATATTCTCTGACCTTTTCAATTGCCATATCGATTCCTCCTGCGATAATTCCCTGATCTGTTGAATCAGGTTGTTTCTGATTATGATATCACAAATCAGAATCCGTACCTATCAGAGTTTCTGATAGCCGGTATCTTGCTTCATCATCTTCCATTACATCTTTTCAGTTCAACATATACTTCACTCTGACTTCATTGTCCTTTGAAGTGGATACTGTTATCGTTGAGCCGTTGGTCTGTCTTTGTAAAAACAGCACAAAGGACCGGTTACACCGATCCTGTTGTGTTTCAATACTCTTTATTCTTTCAGTAATGGCGGCAGTTTTCTGATTATCAGATTCTCATTCACGGTATCTACATCCTCATGTTTCATGAATCCAAACCAGATTGCCACATCCCTTTTTCTTCTGACATACAGTGTGGCATGACCTGCATATTTCAGCAGCTGTTGTACCTCTTCCAGAGTTGTACCGATCGCAAGACAGATACAGATCAGTGCATTTCTGGAAGGATTGTTTTTCTTTCCGTTTACGATGTTTCCAACGTAGGAGTGATTCAGACCGGCATTGACGGATACGACAGAATCCTTACAGTCGTACTTCCGCAGCAGCTCATCCAGATAATCTCCGACTCTTGTATCATCTCTCAGCATCTCATCCGAGAACATATTCTCAAACTCCTCAAATGTTGTGCAGCGGTCAATATATGACTCCAGTGATGCAGTCATATAATGATTGCGGTAAAACAGTTCTTTCATTCTCTGATATCCTTTATCCACTATCACACTAACATCAAAATGAACAGATGAACATGAAATTTCATCCACGCATCATACTTTGTCTGATTTTCCATGAAAGAAACTGATCAGGAAAATCATTTTTGACTCAACGGCAATTTCCGTTGATGGCCACTAACCCCGGTATATATAAGCATAAAGGTTCACAGATATACCTCAGTCAATGTGACAGAGCTCTGTGATCCTTTTGCGTATATC
>JBJEFE010000050.1:0-10514 GCA_051873755.1 Bulleidia sp.
TTTCCCAACGGCTCATTTATACTACTATCCCATGCGGGATTTTGCAAGCGGAATTTACAAGATTTTTATGCTTTTTTCTGTAATCGTTTACATTATTTTTTCTTTGTCACAATTCTATTCAACCGCATATATGTCAGATGCGGGGAGTACCTTCGTTTCACCGTATTTCTCTGCCCGATTTCTACCTGAAATCACAGAAAGGAACATTATGACAAAAGAAGAAAACATCTGTTTATCCACACTCAAATCACGTGGCTGGACCACCGCATTGATTGACAGGCTTCTGCCGCCTCCAGAATCTGTACGTAATCCACATTACCGCTGTGCGCCGGCAATGAAAATCTGGCCTTTGGTATCAGTTGAAGAAGCTGAGAAGAATCCAGAATTCATTCAACACGTTGAGAAAAAGAACGCGCACCGTCAGAAACGGATGGAAAACCGTGAGCGCAGACTGACAATACTTGCGGATGCACTCCAGACACAGAACCCTGCTGACGACTACCCTTTGGCAAGATCGATGCACCGCCATTTTATCCTGGAGGTTGGAGAGACAAACACAGGAAAAACCCATGATTCGCTTGAAACCATGAAGAATTCACAAAATGGTATTTACCTTGCACCGCTTCGTCTTCTTGCCATGGAAGTACAGGACACTATGCTTTCCTGCGGTATTCTATGCAGTATGCTTACCGGGGAGGAAGAGGATATCATTCCGGATGCACAGCACATGTCATCCACGGTGGAGATGCTGGATCTTACCAGACAGTATGATGTAAGCATCATTGACGAATGCCAGTTGTTGGCCGATCCGCATCGTGGTGGTGCCTGGACTCGTGCCATTCTTGGTTTGCGTGCACCTGTGATCTATCTCTGTCTTCCCCGACATGCCCTCAACATCTGCACAAAACTCATTCAGCTCTGTCATGATACATTTGAAATTCATTACAGGGAAAGAAAGGTGCCACTTGTGTTTGAAGGAGAGGTTCCGTTTTCCGATATTCAGAAAGGGGATGCCGTGATTGTGTTCTCAAGGAAAGGTGTTCTTGAAATGGCGGATCAGATCCGTACAAAGCTTGGGTTCAACACCGGAATGATTTATGGTACTCTGCCGTATCAGAATCGAAAAGAACAGGTAACCCGTTTTCTCAACGGATCCATTGATGTACTTGTCAGTACCGATGCCATCGGGATGGGTATGAATCTTCCCATCCGTAGAGTTGTATTTGCACAGACAATGAAGTTCAATGGCTATGACGTGTCCCCGCTGACAGGAGAGCTTGTCAAACAGATTGCCGGAAGAGCCGGGAGATATGGGATGTATGATACGGGATATGCGGCTGTGCTGAAGAATCATGGCAGCGCTCATGTCATTCAGTATGGTCTGGATTACAGCGTCGCTTCCTATTCCCACATGTATGTTCCTTTTCCTGAAAAGATGCTGACAATGCAGAAATGGCCTTCCGTGGAAAACTGCATCAGAACATGGATGGATATTCCTTATCCCGACTGTTTCAGAAAGACGGACATGAGCGAGACACTCGCAAAAGTCTCAGTTTTGAAACGGATGTATCCGGATATGCCGCAGATTCAGATGTACCGGCTGTCCACCGTACCATTTGATTTCCGTAACAGTGACCTCTGCAATTTCTGGCTGTATCTTGTCCGCTGTCTGATGCGGCATGAAGATGCATTGATCTCATTCGATTCTGCCGGACAGAGTCTTTCCCATGCGGAGCTGACATACAGACAGCTGGATCTGTATCATTCATTCTGTCGTATTTCAGGGATGGAAATGAACATGCCGAAAGAATGGTTTAATGCATTGAAGCAGTCTGTCATTGATCATATCAATACACTGCTTCTCAAAAGAGGAAAAAAGAAAACAACATAAAAAGCTGCCATGGCACATCCCATAACAGCTTTGAACACATGATTTCAGGACTTTCTGATCTGATACAGAATGGTGATGAACACCATTGCCAGCCCCTGCATGACAAGACACAGGATAAACAGAGGAATATAGCTCTGTGCTGCGTCGTAAAGGAATCCAAGCATTGTAATACCCAGTGAGTTTGTCAGAGATCCGACAAGATTGACGACAGGATATACACGACTGTAATTCTCAGGGCCGAAGATATCGGATACCGACAGAGATAATGCAATGGCACTGTTTGGCATGGTGCAGCCATACAGCAGGGAACATACAAGCAGTAATGGTGCACTCTTTACAAACAGGAAACCGACAATACCGATGAAGCTGACGGTACCGACAAGCAGACTGGATTTCCATGTACCGATTCTGTCAGCCATTGTTCCGTATACCAGTTTCGCACAGACATTCGCAAGATTGACCGCACTGATCAGCATCGCACCGACACCCGCACCCAGTCCAAGTACCTCCGCATAACCTGACAGATGCATGAACAGAGCCGCAATGACACAGACAAGTGTTGTGAATACAAACAGAATTCCAAGCTTGAATCCATCGATGCTGTGTTCTCTTGCGCCGCCTTCATGTACCGCAGTATCAGATGTCTGTTTCTTATGTTCCAGATATGCCTCATAGCCATACGGCTTCAGTCCGATTTCCTCCGGTTTGATGGCCAGCGGGAAAAACAGTGCCGGAACATAGAATACGAAGATCAGAACCGCCATGACAAAGTAGGCTGTCTGATACCCGAAATTGGAAATAATCATGGAAAACGGTGATGAGAACATGACACCCGCAACACCTGAGAAACTCATGACAATACTGACAATCAGACCGTGGTTGACATAAATCCAGTTGTTGATGATCATTGTTGCAAGCACAAAACCCGTTAAGCCGGCACCGATCCCCTTCAGACCGTTCCAGATGTACAGCTGCCACAGCTGTGTGGATAATGCGCACATGACCGTACCGATGACAAGACATGCCACGGAAAACCACAGCAGTTTTCTGACATTGACATGTTTCAGCAGCACCGGTATTAACATGCTCGTAAATGCCATCAGAATGGACATGATGGTTGTCGTCATCGAAATCGCGCCTTTACCGACCCCCATAACCTCCGCCATCGGATTGTAGAATACACCGGCAGTACTGATATTGATGCCTACGGAAGCACCGACAATACCGCACATGGCAATGATCACACCAAGATGGACCCTTTCCAGTTTACATTTCATCCCTATTTTCTCCCTTAATATGACAATTGTAACTGAAAAGAATAAGTTAACAGTTTATTTCGTTTTTGTGAAACTGAAAACAGGCAGTTTCCTGCCTGTTGATACGGAATATCAGCTGTTGAGATCCAGGAATTCCGGAGCGATGACACTTTCTGTCAGTTCCCTGATACTGTCAACGGATACCACTTCACCATCATATCCGTTCAGAACATGCTTTGCGGCAAGTTCATCGGTGTACTGACTCAGCTTGTATGTCTGATAGTTGTAACGCACATCAAGAATGTTGTTCTGATCACCCTCAAAATGAATGATTGTCGGTGTCCACTTCACATTCTCAATCGTAACAGCATCATTCTTCTGCACAATGTCAAGACGGATCATACCGCCGATCGCATTGTTTTCCGTCAACATTCCTCCGATGAAATTCCCAAGGGAATAGATCACCAGTGTTCTGTTTCCGTTTTTCCCTGTGACCCATTCCACCGGCTGAATGGAGTGCGTATGTGTACCGATCACAAGGTCCACGCCAAGATCCGCGAACAGCTGTGCATAGTATGTCTGGAAATCGTTTGGCTGATGGGCATGCTCATCACCCCAGTGTGCGGACACAATAACAACATCACTGATTTCCTTTGCCCGTGCCACATCACTCAGGATCTGGTTTTCATCAAAGTACGAAATGCTCCATGGGTTTTCCGGTTCGATTCCGTTTGTGCCGTATGTATAGGCAAGGAAACTGAATTTCACACCCTTTGTTTCAAACACCGGAATCGTATCAAACTGTTCCTGTGAGGAATAGGCACCGTCGACGGTGATTCCCACATCCTCAAATGCCTTTCTTGTCGCATCAATACCTGCCTGAAAACGGTCCAAGGTATGATTGGACGCAATGTTTGCCAGTGTGAATCCGGTATCCTTCAGATTCTGTGCAATTTCTACAGGTGAGTTAAAACACGGATATCCGGCCAGCCCAAGTTCCTCTCCGCCCAGTACGGTTTCCTGATTGATAAAGGCAATATCCGCACTCTGGATATCATCCTTCACATTGGCATACATCTTTGTAAAATCAAAGCTGCCATCCTCTTTCTGTGCATCCAGGTAAACAGTCTCATGAATCAGATTATCCCCGACTCCCACAAGGGAGATGACCGTTTCCTTTTCTTCCTGGATCTCATCGCCATTGTCCACAACCGGTGCGTCCGATTTGACGTCATTCTTTTTTCCAAAGCTGTCCAGCACATATTTGCCGCCATACACCCCAGCTACGATTACCGCAATACAGGCAATCACAATGACCGCCAGTCTGTCAGCTCTGAGTTTTCTCTTCTTTCTGTGCGCCATGATATTCCTCCAGTGTCCACTTGTTGTCGTAAATCGTCTTTGCGGCTTCCGTACCGACATAACGGAAATGCCAGCTTTCATAGCCATATCTTGTCACATCCTGCTTATCCTCCGGATAACGCAGAATAAATCCGTATTCATGCGCGCTGTTGAGAATCCAGTCATATCCGTCATGGTTTTCAATCTCATTGAAGTCATAACCGTTGAATGTGATATCCACTGCCAGCCCGCTGTTATGTTCACTCTGACCCGGTCTTGCATAATATGTATCCGCATATTCCTCACCATACAATCCCGCATAGTAATTCCAGAGATTGCTCTGGTAGTCATAACTTCTGTATCCGGCAATGGCACGGACATATATTCCCTGTTGTGCAGCTGCCTCACACCATCTGTAATATGCCTGCAGTGCCTCACTTCGCAGCTCCAGATACAGCACATCCTGACAGGAGTAATCCTCTCCGGCAACACATGCATACTGGTCCATTGTTTCCAGATCCTCAGGTACATATCCTTCCGGCAGTGCGTGGGATTTATTGACAAGCAGTGTCATATCCGAATCGTCGGATACGATCACACTGTTGACATACGGTTCCTGATCCAGGTCCATATTCACATCCAGCACTCTTTGGGAAAGGGAGTCCGCACCTGTATATGCCGCATACCTCTGTGCCCTTTCCGGCCAGTAGTACGGCAGGGATACCATCCGTTCTATCTCTTCATCACTGATTCCCGCATCATGCAGTATCTGATAGCCTTCCACATTCGTTATATCAAGACTGCTTTCCTTCTGTGATGAAGCGGAAGAATCCGGCTGATCATCTCCGCCCTTTTTACCGATGCATGATACTGCAGTCACGACACAACCGATCAATGCGGCTGCCGCTATCAGAAGTATGATGATTCTGTCGATTCTTACTTTCCTTCTTCGTTTTGCCATAAGTCTGATTCAAAGTACCTTTCCAGTACGCCACCCATCCAGATCTCACATGCACGGGCATAATCCTTCTGATCCTCACTGTAAAGGGATCTGTCGTTTCTTCTGTAATTCGGGTTATCCTCGTATTCTGGATTGTTGACTTCAATGAATCCGGTCTTCGCACCACTGTAATTGCGCACTTCCACTTCCACGCCTGCTTTTTCCATGTGATCACGCAGTGTTTCCACCATCTGATTCTCGTTTTCATTATCACACGTCACAAACGTAACCGGTGCACGCAGAATACGCTGATCCACCAGCTGAACCAGAGAGTCATCACACAGCGGATAGAAGGCAATCAGACCGCGGATATGCATCCCCTTTGTGCCGAGAATGGCGGAAGCTCCCATCATCAGATATGCGCCGCCTGAAAATCCAACCATGGCACTGCGGGAAGGGTCAATATGATAGAACGTACTTCTGGAAGAGAAGTATTCTACCGTATCGATGATCTCATCCTGCTGGTATGGCGGTTTTGCCTGATCCAGTTTTGTATAGTTGATGGAGACAATCATGCACTCCCACTGCTGACTCATACGATAACAGAACGAATCTGTCTGATCCACATCCCCGTCCACAAGATTTCCGCCGTGCACAACATACACAACCGGTGTCGGCTGTTCACTGCTGATTTCATACAGATTGACCTGAACCGCTTCCTTATTATCACGCGGTACCCTGAATCTTCTGCCCAGCAGCGCATCATCACTCTTCCGGTTCATTGCACGGATCATTTCATAACGACGGTTTCCTTTTTTCACATCCTGCTGTTTCAACAGGTTCGGATTTTTCTGATTCATAACACTGAAAACCATGGATATAATCAGAATTCCGATTATTACATTGATCCAAAAACTCAAATCCATATTTCACCTTATTCAATATGCATAGTCTCCGCCTTCAATTCCGAAGTACTCTTCAAATGTGCAGTCAGGAGATACACTGTATATTGCCGATGCTGTATCCACCCCGACATATCGGTAATGCCATGGTTCAAAGGCATACCCGGTAATCCACTCCTTACCTTTTGGATAGCGGAGTATGAATCCGTACTCATGGGCATGTTCATACAGCCACTGCCCCTCCACGGTATATTCCATTGCCTGTGTGAATACGGTTGCCTGATCATGATCACCGATATCCATCGCAAGTCCTGTCTGATGATCCGAATATCCCGGACGTGCGGATATTGTGTCGGCTGTTGCCGTGCCGTACATGTTTACATAACTGCTGTAAAGAGAATCCTGATAATAGGCAGAACGGTAACCGGAACATGCGACCAGCGTCACACCCTGTTCCGCAGCTGCTGCAAACATTGTCTCCAATGCCCCTGCAGCCTCATCCCGCATATACATTTCTCTTGTCTTCAACACATTGATGCTGCGCAGATCCCATGGTTCATAGGAATACGGCAGTGCATACTTCTTGTTTGCGACAACCAGAAGACTTCCGGTATCCGTAAATACCGCATCGATTGCTGGCGGCGTATAAACCGGCGCGGGCTCCTCATACACAGGTTCCTGGTATACCGGTTCCTCAACCACCGGCTCTTCCTCCACAACCGGTTCCTCTTCCTCCGGTTCCGGTTCTTCCACAATCTCCGGTTCTTCTTCCTTATTGTTATTTTCCACAATACTGTGTTCCACGGAAGACACATGGGAAGATGGTTTCGAAGCAGTCTGTTGTGGTTTTGTCATCAGATAATATCCGCCTGTCACTGCAATCAATACAGCAAGCAGACAGATGATCACCATCAGAATCCGTGTATTCCTGTCTCCGATTCTTCGTTTCCTTTTCTTTCTCATCGGATGTTTTCAACCATGTATCTGACAACCTTTGCGCAATGTTCTGCAGCCTTTGCCTCAAATCTGTCGTACGTCTCTGTTACAGATTCATCCGCTTTGTCAGAAATGGCACGGATAATCACAAATGGGATTTCATTTAGATATGCACATTCCGCAATGGCACATCCTTCCATTTCCGTACAGTCCGCACTGAATGTGTCTCTGATCCATTCCTTCTTTGCACGATCACTGACAAACACATCGCCTGTCGCAATTCTTCCGGAAAACGCACGGATTTCAGGTGCGCATTCTTCAACTGCCGCAATTGCCAGCTTCTGCAGATTCCTGTCTGCCTGATAGTACAGTGTACCTGTACCAGGGATTTCACCAAGCTGATATCCGAAGTTTACCGCATCCACATCATGGAATACGGCATCCTCAGAAACGACAATATCACCGATATTGATATCATTGTTCAATGATCCGGCAATACCTGTATTGATAATATGCGTTACACCAAAACAGCTGGCCAGTACCTGTGCGGCCATTCCCGCACGTACCTTTCCGATTCCACACTGTACAACAACAACCTCTGTTGTACCGATGGTTCCTTCATAATACTCCTGTCCGGCATGGATCTGAACATTCTGAACATCCATTGTTTTCTTCAGATATTCCACTTCCACAGCCATGGCACCGATAATTCCGAGTTTCATTTCTTCTTTCCTCTTTCCTCTTTCCTTCATTTCCTTTACAAGGAATGTCATGGCAACCGTCTTGGCATCGTGTACTTCTCCCCTTACAATCCTGTCCGTAATCTCATCCAGTGTCAGCTTACTGACATTGATATGTTCATCCCGGTCAAGATGCTGGCCGACATAGTCACCTTTCTTTGCATAATACAGTCCGATGGTCTCACTGTCATAGGCAGGGGTCGGGTAGATCATTCCAAGATATACCCAGTCCTTCCCTTCATATCCTGTTTCTTCCGCAATCTCACGTTTTGCGACAGCCAGGTCATCTTCTCCTTTTTCACGTTTGCCTGCCGGATATTCCAGCGTGACAACAGACTGTGCATAACGCCACTGGCTGACAAAGAAGAATGTTCCATCCTCATCCTCCAGGGCAATACCGACGCCGCCCGGATGTTCCACAAGCGTACGCGGTGCGATTGTATGATCCGGCATTTCCGCGGTATCCTCACGCAGATTGACAACCGGTCCCTCATATACATATTTTTTCGTCAGTGTTTTTTCTTCAAGTTCATTCATACTTTTCACTTCCATGTATAATAGTATCGCACAATGAGGAGAAGAAATCATGAAACTCAAGGCTTATTTTGCAGGTTCCATTCGCGGAGGAAGGAACGATCAGGCACTTTATGCACAGATGATCGACACAATCCGAGAAAAAGCGGATGTCCTGACAGAACATATCGGACTTTCCACCATCAATCTGAGCGAGACAAAAAATGACAGTGATATCTATACCCAGGATATGAACTGGATGAAAGAATGTGATTTTGTGATTGCGGAATGCACAAATCCATCTCTGGGTGTGGGCTATGAACTTGCCAGTGCGGAACACCTGCACAAACCGGTACACATTTTCTACAACACAACCCGAACACAGCTGAGTGCGATGTTAAAGGGTGATCCTTACTTTATCATCCACCCGTATACAACAGAAGACGAGCTGTTCAGCCGGCTGCATCAGGTGCTGGAAGCATTATGACAGGCAGTCAGAAACGGATCCGTGATTATGGAATCATTGTCGGAGATCTTCCAACCGGTACAACCAACCGGATCACGGATGTCAAAGGTGTAAAAGTCGGACACTGCACCATTCACGATGATACAAATCACACCGGTATTACTGTGATTCTGCCGGGAGAGGATAATCCTTTCCTGCACAAATATACGGCCGCAGCCTATGTCCACAACGGTTTTGGCAAAACCATCGGAATTCCCCAGATCCAGGAACTTGGAACACTGGAAACTCCGATTGCCTTAACAAACACATTGAACGTCGGCAAAGTATCTGATGCTTTGATCTCATATATGATTGAAACAGTACATCAGGAAGAAAAGGAAGTCTATTCCATCAATCCTGTTGTCGGGGAATGCAACGACTCCCGTATCAATACCATTCAGAATCGTGTCGTAACCGAAGAACATGTACGTAAAGCCATTCACAATGCCGATGTCATCTTTGCGGAAGGCAGTGTCGGTGCCGGTACCGGTACCATCTGTTACGGTCTGAAAGGCGGGATCGGTTCCGCTTCAAGAGTCATTACCATTCACAATCACAACTATACAATCGGTGTTCTTGTACAGTCCAACTTCGGTTCTACACAGGATTTCATTCTTAACGGAAAACCCCTCGGTAAGGACATTGAAGAACAGCTGAAAAAACCACAGTCCTCATACAGTCAGGAAGACCGTGGTTCCATCATGACCATCCTTGCGACAGACCTTCCTGTCAGTGATCGTCAATTGTATCGTATGATCCGCAGATGCGGTGTGGGTATTGCCCGAACCGGTGCCTGCACAGGTCATGGCAGTGGAGAAATCATGATTGGTTTTACGATCGCCAACAGACACTCTGACGATCATATTCAGTCTTTTTCCTGTATTCATGAGGATCTGATCAATCATGCCTTCAAAGCGTGTGCGGAAGCTGTACATGAAGCGATTCTGAATTCCATGATCACGGCAGAACCTGCATATACAACCGATGGCAGAATCATTCACAGCCTGAAGGAATTCATCTGATCCAGCTGAATTTTTGTGGAGGGTGTTTCCCTGCGCTTGTAAAAGAACATGATCATGTAGATCGGATAATATATTCTTTTTTCTCTGACACTGACATTATCATTGCAGAGAACAATGCCTTCTTTCATGTGAAAACTCTGATTTGACAGCAGCTGGTTCAAAGCGGAATGACGTTTGTAGTCCTTCCCGCTTTTTACTTCAAGCGGAATCACTTTCTGATCAGCAGTTTCGATCAGGAAATCGATTTCTCCTCTTTTCTTATCCGAATGATAATATGGAGAATATCCATGTGCCTGCAGTTCCTGAGCAGTGAATGCCTCATATACCGCACCGTAATTCAGTGTTGTATTAACGTTGAGGAGTTCAATCTGATTCCCGTTGAAAAGTTTTTATGTCAACAATCCTGTATCACAAAGGATAAAGGGAGCGCGAACCCTCAAGAAAGGAGGTTACACCCCATAAAGAAAC
>JBJEFE010000051.1:0-1862 GCA_051873755.1 Bulleidia sp.
ATGATCTGATTCAGATCAATGATGCGGATAATCAGAAAATCATTCAGATTATTACTGAGAAGGCTTGAGGTCTTCTCTTTTAAATTTGTGTATTGTGTGTGAACATCAAAGAATCCTGAGTTGAATTGCTGTGATTATGTTAGAATATTCGAGTCATGAAAAAAATATAGGGAGGTTGTATGGCAAAGAAACAGAAAAGATCCATGAATACAAATAACCTCATGATCATACTACTTGTTATCACAATGGTTGGAATTGGTTGTGCAATAGGCTTTAATATTTTCCGTGTATCCACAACGGACACCGGCGCAGGAACAACCGATACCGTTCAGAAAGTAAGCAACGAATACTCCAATGATTATTACACGATCGGTAATAATCCAACGGATATCAATAAAACATATTTCAAGGAAATCAACGCTGCACTGAAAGAAAAAGACAATGTAAAGATTGCAGAATCACTTGCCAAGACATTTGTGACAGAGTATTACACATGGACAAATAAAGACGGTAATTATGATATTGGCGGTATTCAATACATCTATACACCAAAGCAGGCTGACTTTGAAACTTATACACTGAATAATTTCTATGAAGATCTGGATCTGTATCTGACACAGGTTACCAGATCTGATCTGATTGAGGTAAAAGAGGTAACTGTGAACAGTTCTTCTGAAGGAACCTATGGTGTTCAGGCAGATGGACAGACAGACGCTGATGGAAACCCTGTTCTGACAGATCTGGACAGTGTTGATGTGGATCTGTCATGGACATACGAACCAAGCAGCACATTAAATACATCAGAATTCCAGTCTCACGCTGTTATTCATGTTGTAGATAATAATGGCAGATGGGAAATTGCCGGAATTGAAGGATAAGGAGGTACATATGGATTACAGAGATCATAGAATTGACTTTGATGATACTGCTGAAATGCCGACAGTACCTCACGAAACAACAGATATTCCTTCATTTGGATTTCCTAAGGATCCGGAAGAACTGAAAGAACATGATATTCCTTTTACTGGAAAGAATCATGAGACAACAGATGTTCCGATATTCCCGAAAGATCCAGATGAAAACAAAGAAAGTAATTCACTGAATACACAGGAAATACCTGTTGTAAAGAACAGTCCGAAAAAGCCTTCAAAACCAGCTAAGAAGGGTACATTTAAAAAGAATCCAAAGAAACTGAACGTTGTCATGTCAGTGATTACGATCATCATGAACATTCTTGTTACTGTCATGCTGTTTTTTACAACACGTTACGCAGGTATCGGAAAAGATCTTTTCCTGATGATTAATGCAGGCGTACTTGCAGTACTGTTACTGATCGATATTCTTCTGATTGTCATGATCCGTACAAGAAAGATTGCAGTGTTTATCATTGATCTTCTTGTTGTATGTCTGTTCCTTGGGGTTGGCGGCTATGGTACTTACTTATTGGCAGAAGTAAACAAGAGTGTTGATAAGGTTACAACAACAAATCAGGATAAAGAGGTATCTGCCAGCCTTGTCATCTACAGTGGTACAAGTGGGGATCCGATCGTAAATATTGAAGATCTTGAAGGCAGAACTGTCGGTGTATCAACAGGTTCGAATACCGGTACCATTGCAAAGAAGAAGCTGGAAAATGAGAATATCAATGTCACATATGTGGATTGTACAGGCTTTGATGATGTATTGCAGAAGCTGATCGATGGTACGATTGACTGTGCTGTACTGTCCACAAACTGGAAATCACAGTTTGAAACAGATGAGGCACTTTCACCATATCTGGAAGATATGACAGTATTATCCTCATTCTCTGATTCTGTAGCGACAGAAGGTGTTGCAGGTGCAGACAAGGATATTACAAAAGA
>JBJEFE010000052.1:0-92027 GCA_051873755.1 Bulleidia sp.
GCATTTCTGTCACACCATTCAAACAGATCGGAACCAGGCTTTACCTGAACTGTAAAAGATTATCTGATCATGATTTATATGATCATGTTTCTGTACCGATGCATACAAAAAAGGATGTACGTAATACACCCCTTCTGTGTCTGTTTACAGCATCTGGTTGATCTTTTCCCAGACATCGTCCACTCCCTTTTTGGAAATGGAATCCACCGGTACAAGGGCACTGACAGGCAGATTGAGCACAGAAGCGATCTTCTGTGCATTGGACAGATATTTCCCTCTGGAGATCTTGTCTGCCTTTGTGCAGGCAATGATGATATTCAGATGGGCATCTCTGCCATACTCAATCATTTCAATATCCTCGTCACTCGGTACTCTTCTGCAGTCCAGTACCAGAACCATACCTTTCAGATTGTCACGCTTTTGGAAATACGGATCAATCAGTTTTCCGAAGGCAATGGCACTCTGTGTATCGCTTGTGGCATATCCGTAACCAGGACAGTCTGTGAAGACAACCTTTCCGTCAATCTCAAAGAAATTCAGAAGTCTAGTCTTACCCGGTGTTTTTCCCGAATAGGCAAGATTTTTCCGGTTGACCAGTGCATTGATCAGAGAACTCTTGCCTGCGTTGGATCTGCCCGCAAATACGATCTCAGGTAATGTGCTGTCCGGCCACTGGTTTTCCCTTGCGGCAGTGGCGATCAGTTTTGCCTGATAGGACTTCATATTACCTTACCAGCGCTTCCTTCAGTACCTGACCGACATTTTCCATCGGCTTGAATGTGATTGCCTCACGTACAGCCTCTGGTACGTCATCCAGGTCTCTTTCATTCTGCTTCGGAATCAGAATGGTATGAATACCGACTCTGTTGGCCGCAAGACTCTTTTCACGCAGACCGCCGATCGGAAGCACGTTGCCGCGGAGTGTGACTTCACCTGTCATGGCAAGATCACTTCTGACCGGAGTACCTGTTAAAGCAGAGACAATGGCAGTTGTCATTGTAACACCTGCAGATGGTCCATCCTTTGGTACAGCACCTTCCGGTACATGGATATGAATGTCATTGTTGTCGAACCACTCCGGTGTGATTTTGAACTCATCGCCATGGGCACGCACATAGTCCAGCGCGATTTCCGCACTTTCCTTCATGACATCTCCAAGCTGACCTGTGATCACAAGTCTGCCCTTACCACGGAATGTATTGACTTCAATCTGCAGTACATCACCACCGAATTCCGTATAGGCAAGTCCGGTTACACAACCGACCTGATCCTTCTTTTCCTTCGCACCGTATTCATACTTTTCCTTGCCAAGCCATTCCACAATCAGTTTCTTTGTGACGGTAATGGACTTTTTTCCATCCTTGAGAATCGCCAGTACACTCTTTCTGCACAGTGTTGCGACAACTCTTTCAAGCTGACGCACACCGGCTTCTCTTGTGTAATGACGGATGAGATACAGAATCTCATTGTCCTTAAGATGGAACTGGGAAGCCTTCAGGCCGTTTGTCTTCAGCTGCTTTGGAATCAGGTGTTCCTTGGCAATGGTAACCTTGTCGATTTCCGTATAGGACGGAATCTCAATGATTTCCAGTCTGTCTCTTAACGGAGCCGGAATGTTGTCCAGATAGTTGGCTGTTGCGATGAACATGACCTTGGAAAGATCGTAGGATTCCTCCAGGTAATGATCAGAGAACAGCGCATTCTGTTCCGGATCCAGTACTTCCAGCATTGCGTCAGACGGATCACCCTTGTAATCCGCACCCATCTTATCGATTTCATCGATCAGGAAGACAGGATTGACAACACCGGCCTTCTTCATACCCTGAATGATTCTTCCAGGAAGTGCACCAAGGTATGTTCTTCTGTGACCTCTGATTTCAGCTTCATCACGCACACCGCCAAGGGACATCTTGACAAATCTGCGGTCAATGGAACGGGCAATGGACTTTGCCAGGGAAGTCTTACCGACACCAGGCGGACCGACAAGGCAGATGATCGGTGCATTCAGGGTACCTGTCATCTTCTTGACAGCCAGGTATTCCATGATTCTTTCCTTGACCTTGTCAAGACCATAGTGGTCCTCATCAAGGATATCACGCACCCTGTTCAGATCATCGCAGTCTTCTGTCTCCTGCCACCACGGTACATTCAGCAGCCAGTCGATGTATGTTCTTTCGACCGATGCTTCTCCGCTTCCCTGCGGCAGCATCTCAAAGCGTCTGATTTCCTCAAGCGCCTTTTTCTTGACATGTTCCGGGTACGGGTTGTTTTCAACGGTTTCACGCAGCTTGGCAACGTCATCATCCAGGTTGGACACATCCCCGAGTTCCTCACGGATGGCACGCATCTTTTCTCTCAGGTAGTATTCCTTCTGTCCTTCATCAATCTTCTGTTTGACCTTCTCATTGATGGTGGATTCCAGCTGGTTCATGCGTTCCTGTTTTTCCAGTTCCGCAATGATGATGTACATTCTCTGTGTAACTTCCAGTGTTTCCAGCAGTTTCTGCTTTGTGCTCTGATCCTGGATAAAATACTGTGCAAACTGATCTGTCAGCGTCACGGCACTGACACCCTGGGATAACTGATGAACAACATCCGCAGGGAAGGATGTGGTCACAGCGGATACCTTCTGGAACTGAGAGATGATACGCTTGACAAGCACAACCTCCTCATCACTGTTTCCATAGATATCATCGAGCAGTTCCACATCACCTGTCATAATTCTGCCGTCATCACTCAGATTGAGCAGACGTGCTCTCTTCATGCCGGTAAATGTCACTCTCAGATATCCTTCCTTACGACGGATAATCTTGATCTTTGCCAGTGTACCGATCTCATACAGATCGTCTTTCTTCGGATCTTCCACACGTGTGTCCTTCTGGGATATGATCAGAACCATGGCATCATAGTTGTCATTGGCCTGATTTACCGCATTGATGGACTTCGTGCGTCCGACCTCAATCATGACATCCTGTCCAGGGAAAATCACAAGTCCCCTTGTGGCTACCACAGGAATGTTCATGTTTTTGGAATTTGTCATATCGACACCTCCGTTTCTATCTTGTTTTTTATTAAAATAAGACGCTTACAGCGCCTTATTTTGCAGGTTGTGTTATTCGGCAGCCGCAACTGTCTTTACAGCGTTTTCCTTAACGAGCTCGAATGCCTTCTGGTTGGCAATATCCTTCTTTACCATTTCAGGATTGATCATCGCCTTGATCTTTGCGACATCCATGCCGTAAGTCTTTGCCATGTTCTCGTATTCTTCTTCAACACCCGCATCGTCCGCAACAAGGTTTTCAGCTTCCGCAATCTTTTCAAGTGCAAGTCTGATTGTGATGTTCTTGATCGCGGAATCACGGTAGTCGTTCTTCAGATCTTCCGCTGCCTTGCCCATCATGGACAGATACTGTGTCAGGGACATACCATACTGCTGGAGCTGGTTAGCCAGCTGCTGGATCTCATTCTGTACTTCCTCTTCGATCAGAGCTTCCGGCAGATCAACGACTGTATGTTCAGCGATCTGATCTATCAGTGCATTATCAACTGCTGTTTCAGCCTGGTTCTTCTTTGTTTTTTCCAGATTCTCACGAACCTTTGCGACGAGCTGTTCTGCTGTTTCAACACCTGGGATATTGACATCCTTTGCGAAGTCATCATCAACTTCCGGCAGAACCTCTTTCTTGACAGCGTTGACTGTTACCTTGAAGACAACTTCAGCACCTGCAAGGTCTTCTGCCGCATAGTCTTCAGGGAATGTCAGATGCAGATCTTTGGATTCACCTGCGGAAACGCCGATCAGCTGATCCTCAAAACCAGGGATGAAGCTTCCGGAGCCGAGTGTCAGATCATAGTTGTCTGCCTTTCCGCCTTCGAATGCAACGTCATCCTTGAAGCCTTCATAGTTGATGTTGACGATATCGCCTTCTTCAGCTGCGCCTTCCTTTTCTTCAATATCAGCGTACTGCTTTCTCATGCGTTCCAGTTCGTTTTTGATATCTTCTTCCGGTACGGTTGTGTCCGGTTCCTCATAGGTGAGACCTCTGTAGTCTGTGACTGTGACTTCCGGCATGACCTGGAATGTGTAGACCAGAACCACCTTTTCATCATTAACTTCCTTGACATCGACAGACGGACGGGAAATCGGCTCCTTACCTGTTTCCTCCAGAGCCTTTCTGAACCATTCGTTCATGTTGTCATCGATGGCCTTTGCCTGTCTTTCACCATTGGAAATGCGCTTTTCCAGCATTGCCTTTGGGGCAGTACCCTTACGGAAGCCAGAGATTGTGACTTCTTTTGCGATCTTATTGAAAGCCTTCTGCTGTGCCTTCTTCCATTCTTCGCCTTCAATTGTTACTTCGAGATCTCCTTCAGATCTTTCTTTCAGTGTCCAGGTTGACATTGTATATACTCCTTTTCTTTTTCAATGCCTGTGTATTATACCAAATACCGGAATACAGTGCCATGAAAATACATCATTTTTTTCATATATCCATGGAAAAATTCCGTCCTTTATTATCCTAAACGCTTGTTTTAGCACTGTCAAGAATAAAGTGCTAACTCATGATAGGAAAAAACGGCACTTCTGCCGTCTTCTCTGATTTCATGCATTTGCCTGCGGTTCATCTACCACAATCATGGAGTGATAGATGTCATGTTCCGCTACTGTATCCGCAATGTTGATACAGCAGTTACTCATACGGTCGATGGCATGAATCATCTCATTGAAAGGTTCTGTCATCTTGACATCGCACTGACCTTCCTTGATTCGTTTGACATGGGATTTCCGCATGTGAATACCAAGGTCAAGGATTTCCTCCTTCCGGTCATACAGCTGATGGAGGTTGTCGGTATTGCCTGAGAGAATCATATCCGTCACATCCACAAACATCTCCTGTATCCTGCCAAAGCTGTCATGGATGTCATCCATGGCTTTGATGGAGAATTCCTGGCCTTTACCACGCCGTTTCTTCATGGACATTGCAATTTCCTTACACAGATCATTCATCCGATCCAGATCTCCAAACAGATACATGACACCGGCTGTGGTGTTGGCCTGATCTTCAGTGAGGCTTCCCGATGAGAACAGTTCCGCAAAGTATGCAGTGATATGAGCATACAGGGTATTGAGATCATCACTTCTCTGAATCACCCGATCAAGATCGGCATCCGTTTCATTTTCCATGGCATTGCCAAGCTGGGTGAGATTTTTACGGACAAGATGGATCATACGGTCAAATTCTTTACTGACAAGCTGTAATGCCGCAATCGGCTGGGATACAAGCTTGGAGTCCAGATATAACGGTACGGAATCCTTTACCTTTTCCTGTTCACCGGCAGGAATGATTGCCATGACAATCTTTACCATCAGCCAGATCAGCGGAATCCAGATCAGTGTCATTGCCACATTGAAGAATGTATGGGCATTGGCGATCTGTCTTGAAATCACTTCAATTTCCGGTCCCTTTGGAGAGATCAGCTGAATGATATAGGTAAACGGTTTTAACACAATCAGGAACAGGATCGCACCCGAGAGATTGAAGATGCAATGTGCCATCGCCGTACGCTTGGCATCCTTGGACTGGCCGACACTTGCAAGCAGTGCGGTAATGGTTGTACCGATGTTGTCACCAAGAAGAATCGGAATCGCACCGGCAAGACCGATGACACTGGAAACACCGTCTGCGGCAGCCTGGGAGGCAAAGTTCTGCAGGATGGCAATGGTTGCCGAGGATGACTGAATCACAAGGGTCATACCCGTACCGACAAGCACACCAAGAATCGGAATATCCGCCACTTTGGCAATCATTGTTGTAAAGACCGGAGAACCGGCAAGCGGCTTCATGACGCTTCCCATTGTTTCGATGCCAAGGAACAGAAGTCCGAAGGCAAAGATCGTGGAACCGATACTGCGTGCCTTTTCATTTTTGATGAAAAAGCTGATCGCAAAACCGATAAAGATAATCGCATAGATATAATCACTGAGCTTGAAGGCAATGATCTGTGCTGTCATTGTCGTACCGATGTTGGCACCGAGAATGATACTGATTGCCTGCGGCAGTGTCATGAGTCCGGCACTGACAAAGCCGATGGCCATGACAGTTGTGGCGGAGGATGACTGCAGCACTGCTGTCGTCAAAGCACCTGCCAGCACACCGAGTACCGGATTTTTCGTTAACATCGCAAGAATTGTTCTCATCTTTTCTCCGGCAGCTTTCTGAAGACAGTCACTCATCAGATTCATGCCGTAGATAAAGATTGCAAGACCACCAAGAAGACCGAATATGATCCGTAGTGTTTCGTTCATATGTTTTTCCTTCCATTTAACGCGGTTTGCCCGCTTTCAGGGAAAGTGTAAACAATACGTGAAAAATCTATTGGAAAGCTGTGTTAAATCCATGTTAAATGTCAGGAAAAGTGCACAGAATTGTAAAAAAGATGGAAAAATCACATTTCCATCTTATGTGTTTTCTGTACAAAACCGACGATGACCGATATGACTTCATTCATATTCAGCGGTTTGACAAGATGGGCATTCATACCTGCATCCAGGGAACTCTGACGGTCCTCTTCAAATGCATTGGCACTCATTGCCACAATCGGAATGACATCTGCGTCCTTCCTTCCACAGCTGCGGATTGCCTTTGCGGTATGCAGTCCGTCCATCTTCGGCATCATGATATCCAGAAGCACAATGTCATAGGTATGTACCGGATGGGACATGAACATCTGATAGGCGGCTGCCCCGTCAAAGACGGCATCCACCTGTGCACCGGCTTCCTCAAGGATGGTACGTGCAATTTCATTATTGAGCCGGTTGTCTTCCGCCATCAGAATCCGCATGCCTTCCAGTGAATATTCATCATCGGACTTCCGTTCCTGTTTCATATGAGAGGCATCCGAGATTTCAAACGGTACCGTGACAATGAAGGTGGTACCGACATTGACTTCACTCTGAACTTCAATCGTACCGCCCATCAGATCCACCAGCCCTTTGACAATGGACATGCCAAGACCTGTACCCTGATACACACTGCGGGCATCGGTGCTTTCCTGTGTAAACGGCTCAAAGATATGCGGAAGGAATTCCTCTGAGATGCCGATGCCGTTATCCTGAATCCGGATCTGAATCAGTACATGGTTGTCTTTGACACCAAGCTGGGATACCGTGGTGTGGATTTCACCGCCCGGATCCGTGTATTTGATTGCGTTGGAATACAGGTTCAGCAGTACCTGGCGGACATGCAGCGGTGAGGCAATGACATACGGGTGTGTGACCTTCAACACATCCGATGTCTTATAGTACATACGCACGCCTTTTTCCAGTCCCTGCATGGCAACGATTGTCTCAATCTCATCCGATAACTGCGGCAGATAGATGGTTTCACGCGACAGCTGTACCTTGCCGTCTTCCAGCTTGCTCATGTCAAGCACATCATTGACAAGGGAAAGCAGATGATCTGCACATACCATGATCTTTTCCCGGTTGGAGTTGATCAGATTCAGATCATCACTGTGTTTCCCGTCGATGTGCAGAAGTCCGATCATGCCGTTTAACGGTGTCCGGATATCATGGGACATGCGGGAAAGAAACTGTGCCTTGGCATTGGTGGCGACTTTGGCGGCGTCCAACGCCTCCTTTAACATCGTCATCTGTGCCTTTTCCTTCTGTACCTGTTCATCCACATTGCGCAGTCCGATGACAACTGCGGTATCGCCGGAACTGTGGCCCGCAGGCATCAGGTGGAATTCCATGCATTCACATATGTCATCATGCACACAGTCAAACCGTGCGGTAATCCCCTTGCCTGTTTTCAGAACATTCATGATGTTTTCACGGCTGAACTGTTCCATGAAATCAGGGCGTTCCTCCGCTATGATTCTCTCCCTGGCATACCAGTCAATCAGTTTCATCAGATCGGGCTGGGTTTCCATGTACTGTACTGCATTGTTGTACATACAGGAGTCCGGTGACTTCTGCACTTCAAAGGTACCGTCTGTAAGGTTGGCATAGATCACCGTCACATAGTCCTCTCCCAGCATCTGCATTACCGATCTGTTTTTCCGCAGTTCAATCATGGCCTGTTTGAGTTCTCTGTTTTCCTGCAGGGCATGGATGTTCTGATGGAGTTTTGTTGTCTGTAAAGCCGAGGCAAAAAACACCGTGCACATGACAGTTGCTGTTCTGCCTACGCCTGTAATGTCCATGCATGTTTCAAAAAACATGGATAATACAATGAAACCAAGGGAAAGAAACATGACCCGGTATGCGATCTGACGGTCCAGAACCTGGTAGCGTATGACAATGTATGTCAGAATCACAAGGTAAATCAGCACAATCACATGCTGGATCATGCCAAGAGGTCCACGGATAAACGCATTGTCGATACTGTAGGTGTATACCACATCGGTAAAGAATGCGGAGAATGCCGCAGCCACGGATATCACCTGCGGCAGTACCAACAGGAATTCCTTTGTCTTTGACAGTTTCTGATTCCATACAAGACGGATCAGAACATAGATCATGCCCGGTCTCAGACTGTAACTGATGGCAGAAAACAGGATTCTCCAGTTGGAGGCGGTGTTTTGGGAGGCCATCACCAGTTCCATGTTGTCGGACATCAGTGAAATCATTTCCAGTGTCCACAACAGCTGGAACAGATTCCTCTCCTTGCGGCTTAATGCCGTATGATCCAGGATGACAAAGGCAAGATAGATCAGACCGAACAGTGGAACGATATTTGTCAGTACCAGTGTTGTGCCGTCCATACTACGCCTCTGTGTATGCCGGTCTGCCTGCCAGAATCTGAATCTGCTGTTTCAGTTCCTCTTCTCCAAGCATGTCGCAGATCTGTTCACCGACCTGTAAGGCAAGATATTTTCCCTCACCCTCACCATAGGATAACGGCAGAAACATGTATACTTCATGGGCAAGCAGTTTCTTTGCCATTTCATACACGGAAGGATATTTGAGACCAAGCCATTCATACAGGTATGAAAGTGCTTCCTGATATCCTTTGGACTGTGCGGCAGGCGTAACGGAATCACCCCAGAATGTGTATTCCATACCATCATGGTTATAGGTAAACTCATCCTCGAGTTCCTGTCTTCCGATCGCATCGATCAGAAAACATGCTGCTTCAGGAAACGGATCCCCTGCCAGGTATTCCTGAATCTCAGGTATGATATCCCGCAGGTTTCTCTGTGCAAGTGCGTTGACGCTTGTCAGCTGTGCCATCGCATCTCCTCTTAAACCATCCAGCAGTGTATCCAGGGAGGATTCTGTTCTTTCCTTTTTCTCACTCAGACCGTAACGGATATCCTTCTGGATCTCCCTGAACTGTTTTTCGATATCTTCCGGAATATACGGCATGGACATCTCCTTTTTCAGAAGATACTGTGCCTGTTCATATTCTCCCTTTTCAATGCATTCTCTTATTTCCGCAATGATGCTTTCATAGTAGTTTTCCATAACTCATCCCCTGCCTGAAACCTATATGTAAATTTATTTAATCATAACTGAATTACTCAAACATGGCAATAAAAACAAAAAGCCGGATCAAAACGACCCGACTGATTGATGGTGTCCTGGAGGAGATTCGAACTCCTGACCGTCCGCTTAGAAGGCGGGTGCTCTATCCAGCTGAGCTACCAAGACAGCGATTAATAATATAACAGGAGAGCACCCGCATTTCAAGTGTTTTTTAAAATTTTGTGAAAAAAGATGTCACTTTTTCCCTTTAAAGTCATGGCAGAAATTTCTGCGTTCCACTCTGACTTCATTGTCTTTGAATGTGATTTCCATATAGGAAGGTTCACTCAGATCCCGGTTTCTCCAGATTGAACCAGGATTCAGACACAATACGCCGTTGATCGTTTCATGGTGGTAAATATGGGAATGCCCGCACATGGCAATATCACAGCCAAGGCTTTTTGCCTTTTCCGCCAGCATTGCATAATTACCGAAAAACATGTCTCTGTGACCATGGCACATATAGATATCATGCCCGCCGATATGCAGAATACGATGCATCGGATATGCATTGTAGTAGTCATTGTTTCCCTGTACGGATGTAAATCCGTATGTATCCAGTTCATATGGATGCAGTACGGAATCCCCGCAGTGCAGGAAACGGCAGGATCGTGGATATGTCTGGTGCAGGTATTCGAGCCCCACTCTTTCGCCATGGGAGTCGCTGCACAGAATCAGCTTTTCTTCCATATGTGGATTATAACATCATTCTGACAATTTCCACCCTGTTTTATGTTAGAATATTTCCAGGTGAACACTATGAAGGATTTTACATTGTACCCGTATAACCGTTATCTTTTCTATCTCATGCTTGTTGTGACAGTCTGTATGCTCGCATATGCACTGTCAGGACTGATTCAACTGGAGAAAACAGTCAAAGCACAACAGCCTGCCTGGGATCAGATTGAAAAGGAATTGAAACTGCTGGAAATCAAATCTTCCGTACTTGAAGAAGAAAGAGAAAGAAAGAGAAAGCAGAACCGGATTGCCGGACTGATCATCCCTGCCCTCCTTGCGGTACGCTCCGTATACAGATCACACCAGGATTACCATGGTGTATCCGGTTATACAAAAGCCATCAGGGATGTTCTGTTTGGAACACCTTCCGAGCAGTTCAAAAAGAAGCTCAGAAACTGACCCGTAAAAAACGGGTTTTTTTCGTATGGGCATGTCATCCGAACCATTCTTTTCCATATACCAGAGACAGGCAGAAAAGGCACCGGATAACCTGTTGATCCGATGCCCTGCTTCTGTATATTCCAAATGCATTTTATTTTTTCGTTACAGGAATTCTGTATTTGGCATGTTTTCCAGCGCACAGCAGTTCAAGGTGGCCATCCTGCCGAAGATCCTTTATAATCTGATAAGCCTGTGCATCTGTCACGTGAAGCAATTCCACCACATCGCGTTTCGTGACAATTCCGTTTTGCGTTTTTGCAAGCTTGATCACAAGTTCCTGATATCTGATACTGTCTATATCGCTCTGACGTACATACTGGATTGTTTCTTCCTTTTCACTGTATATTTTTCTGCTGAGTATATAAGAACGGTTTTTCCCTTTTCCGGACGCCTCAATCAGCCCCGATTCCATCATGTGTTCAACAGCAGATCTGACTTTGTTTTCACTCAGATTGGAAAGTTCCACGATTCGTTCAACTGTACATCTTCTTTCCGTATGTAATACAGACAGAATCATCAGAGTATAAATAGACAGAGGTTTTCCCTGTCTGTTCTGTTCTTCTACGATAAACTTCGTAAACGGAATATCCGCTTTTGCACGCTGTATGAACAGTTTTACGGTTCTGCTGGTAGATTCCGAATAATCAGGCCACGGTCTTCCGAAAACGATCGAACCTTCAAATATCCTGTCAATCCCTCTGCCTGTTTTTTCAGCCAATCCAATCCGTTTCATCGCATCAGCAAGAGATGGATTACGTCCATGCGGTTCAACAGTCAGAAGATTTTTCAGATTTACTCCATCAATAAATCCCCCTGGATTACTGATACTCATTCCTTCATCATCAATCAGTACTCTGACAGATCCAAGCATCGTATAATCCCTATGACTGAAAGCATTCACCAACCCCTCTCGAAAAGCCGACCAGTCAAACTCAGGAATCGGGATCCGAAACAGTCCATATTCCGTTTCCCTTTCCGGATTCCATGCCTTAACATACATCTCATAGTTTTCAAACAATTCCAGAAGAGGCTTTTGACTGTCCTCATTCATCCGTACTGTCGTGCCTTCCAGCACCTGAAATGTCGCCTTCGCTGCAGGAATCAGTTCAGCAATACGATCTTCTTTTCCGATCAGCAGCATTCCAGTTACAGTCGGGACATATCTTCCTCCAACATCCGTCACAAGATGCAGAGCTATATCCAACTCATCATCTGTCAGTGAAAGCAGATTTTTTTCTCCACCCTGTCTGTTTTGGATAATCTTCCGCAGTCTTATTCTCTGATTCGGATCCAGATCATCAGGAACTGCTCCAGCAAGAGGTTGTGCAGAATAATCAAGCAACCCCAGTTCCGAAAGTCTTGTCGGAATCTCATAGGAATACATCGGAATCACTTCCGGACTTCCATCAAGTTTCAATCGTCTCCTGAGTATTTTTCCCGAGGAGGTTGATACAACACCTCTGATTCTTGGGATTTCAATTCTGAGAACGTTTTTCCCCTCTTCATTTATTACTTCTGCTCTCACAGCAACAGGAGGAACTGTACTGTTTGCGATAAGAGCAGTCAATCCAACCGGGTCATTGTGTTTCTTATGCACACCTGTAATTGTACCGTCATCTTCAACACCAAGAAACAGATACCCACCTGATGTATTCGCCATCCCAGCAACTTCTTCGATCAGATTTCGATAGGGATAACACTTTAAATCACTTTTAAACTCCACATCAAGCGTTTCTTTATTCGGAATTGTTCGCATTTTTTCCTTCCTCCCTTCTCTTATCTGTTATATGTAGTATATCAGATTCTAACTCAATTGTCGTATTCGTCAGATATTCTAATTCATTTAATTGAATTAGAATTGAATTAAATGAATTAGAATTGAATTAGAATTAAGTTAAAATCAAGTTGGAATTGAATTAGATTGCGTTTACGAAGATTTGAAATATCTCCCAACAACCTGAATTCGTAAAAGGAATAACAAAGCACACGAAAAACAGTTTTTTCGTATGGGCATGTCATCCGAACCATTCTTTTCCATATACCAGAGACAGGCAGAAAAGGCACCGGATAACCTGTTGATCCGATGCCCTGTTTTCGTGTTTTCCGGATACCCCGCTGACTGCGGTGTCTTTTACCGGATATCCGTTACCTTGTATCCTTCTTCTTCAACTGCTTTTGCCAGTGTTTCGTTGGATACATCCCTGTCAAGTGTGACGACAGCTGTGCCGTCCACGTGGCTTACAACAGCCCTGACAACACCTTCAATGCCTTCCAGTGCCTTTCTTGTGTGCATCTCACAGTGACCGCACATCATGCCTTCAATCTTCAATGTCTTTTCCATGGTCTTTTTCTCCTTCTTTTCTGTTTTATGTTTATGGACTTTATGGTCTTTTGAACTGTCATACATTCTGAACATGTTCAGCCGTAATGCATTGGATACCACGCAGAAGCTTGATAAACTCATTGCGGCTGCCGCAAACATCGGATTCAGCTGCCATCCAAGGAATGGAATGAATACACCTGCAGCTAATGGAATACCGATGGTGTTGTAGAAAAATGCCCAGAACAGATTTTCGTGAATATTCTTCAGCGTTGCCTGGCTTAATCGGATTGCGGCAGGAACATCCGCCAGTTCACTTTTCATCAGTACAACATCCGCCGCATCAATTGCAACATCCGCACCGGCCCCAATCGCAATACCGATATCCGCGGAAGTCAGTGCCGGAGCGTCATTGATACCATCACCGACCATGATGACCTTACCGGTGCTGCGGAAACGCTGTACAACTGCTTCCTTGCCATCCGGGAGTACGCCCGCAATGACTTCATCCACACCGGCCTTTGTGCCGATGGCTTCTGCCGTTGTCGGATTATCCCCCGTCAACATGACCACATGCATCCCCATGTTCTGCATCTGTTCAATTGCCTGTGCACTGTCATCACGGATGGTATCCGCAACCGCAATGATACCAAGAAGGTTTCCTTCATATCCAAACAGCAATGGTGTTTTTCCATCCCTGCTCAGGGCAGAACAGCGATCCTGGATTGCCTGATCCACAGTGATGATGGAACGGATATGGGAAAGACTTCCTCCCACAAGCTGTTTATCCTTCCACACCGCCTGCAGGCCATTGCCAGGCAGTACCCTGAAGTCCGTGACTTCTTCTGTTTCCATATCTGTTTCCCTGCCCTTTGTGACTACTGCACGTGCCAGTGGGTGTTCACTGTACGCCTCCAGTGTGCAGGCAGCTTTCAACAGCTGTTTTTCACTGACGCCTTCAACCGGTATCAGGTCCGTCACAACCGGTGTTCCGTTTGTGATGGTACCTGTCTTATCCAGAATCACGACATCCGCTTTTCCTGTTTCCTCCAGTGATACGGCTGTCTTGAACAGAATCCCGTGTTTTGCGCCCATACCGGATCCGACCATGATCGCAACCGGTGTTGCCAGTCCAAGTGCACACGGACAGCTGATCACAAGTACCGAAATGCCTCTTGCCAGGGCAAACCCCAGCGGTTTACCGACAACCAGCCAGACAACGATGGTGATCAGGGCAACGACCATGACCGCCGGGACAAACACACCGGATACTCTGTCCGCCACCTTGGCAATCGGTGCCTTTGTGGCGGAGGCATCCGATACCATCTGAATGATCTTTGACAGAGTTGTATCCTGTCCGACATGAATGGCTTCACATACAAGATATCCGGACTGGTTGATCGTACCTGCCGATACACGGCTTCCCTCCTGTTTATCAACAGGGATGCTTTCACCCGTCAGTGACGATTCATTCACGGCACTGCTGCCTTTGTGTACAATACCGTCCACCGGTATTGTCTCACCCGGTTTTACCGCAAACAGATCATGTACCTGAACCTGTTCAATATCTACGGTTGTTTCCATGCCGTCTTTGATGATCACGGCAGTCTTCGGGGCAAGTTTCATCAGACTCTTCAGGGCATCGGTTGTCCTGCCCCTGGAGCGTGCCTCCAGTGTTTTACCAAGTGTGATCAATGTCAGAATCGTTCCTGCGGATTCAAAGTAGAATTCCTCCATATAATACATGACCATTTCCGAATCGCCTTTGACCATCGCATCACTCATCAGAAACAGTGCGCATGTACTGTATACAAACGCTGCCAGTGAACCGATTGCGACCAGGGCATCCATATTCGGTGCCCGATGCCATAGACTCCTGAAACCGGATATGAAGAATCTCTGGTTGATCACCATGATTGCGATCGTCAGTAACATCTGCAGCAATCCCATCGCAATGTGATTGCCATCGAAAAACGGCGGTAAAGGCCAGCCCCACATCATATGTCCCATCGACACATACATCAGCACAAGCCATATGACCATTGAGGACACAAGCCGTTTCTTCATCGCATCCATCTCATGTTCAGCCGCATTGTCCGTATTCTCAACCGTTTTACGGCCTTTTTTCAATGCGGCACCGTATCCTGCTTTCTGTACCGCTTCTATGATCGCGGATGGGTCCGCATTCCCTTCCACGCCCATGGAATTGGTCAGAAGGGATACCGAACACGACGTGACACCCGGCACCCTGTTTACGGCTTTCTCCACACGTGCCGAACATGCGGCACATGTCATTCCCGTTACTTCATACTGTTCCATATTTACCTCATTAACCTGTGTATGATGTCAAGCAGTTCATCCACCACCTCATCATGCCCTTCCTGTATGTCATGCACAACACATCCCCGGATATGTGCACCAAGCAGTTCTCTGTTAAAGGCATTCATGGCAGCTGTCACTGCCGCGGACTGTGTCAGGATATCCGCACAATACGCGTCCTTTTCAATCATTCCGGCAATGCCCCGGATCTGCCCTTCCATACGTTTCAGACGGTGGATCAGCTTTTTCTTCTCTTCCTCTGTTCTGACTGTGGTCCTTTCACAGCACGGACATTTCATCTCTTCATTCATACGCTCTCCCATATACCCCTGTTGGGTATTTATATCATATACCCCATAAGGGTATCTGTGAAAGGTTTTCCATCAGAAAAAGAGATTCCACTGTTATGTGAAATCTCAAACGCATTCCGATTCCTCCTCATGCAGGACACGGTACAGGGTTTCCGCAACTGCCTGCGGTACAACTTCCGCAAGCTGTTCCACGGATGCCTGACGCAGTTTTGTAATCCCTCCAAAAGCCTTAAGCAGTTCCTTTTTCCGTTTTGGGCCAATGCCCTCCACCTCATCAAGAATGGATTTTGTCTGTGCTTTGGAACGCAGTTTTCTATGATAACTGACGGCAGTACGGTGTACTTCATCCTGCATGCGTGTAAGCAGGAAAAACAGTCCGGATCTTGGATCGATATCCTGGATCATGCCGTCTTTGTCCATTAATCCGTTTGTATTGTGCTTATCGTTTTTGACAAGACCCATGACACAGATCGTATCCTGAAGCCCAAGGGATGTCAGGATTTCCATCGCCGCATCAATCTGGATCTTTCCTCCGTCCACAAGGATTCCATCCGGCAGCCTCTGTCCCTCACTCAACAGGCGGAAGTAACGTCGGTAGATGACTTCCTTCATCGAATCCACATCACTGTTGCCTGTGTGCAGTTTATACAGCCGGTAATCCTTCCGTACCGGTTCCCCATCCTCATACACAACACAGGAGGATACAGGGAACGATCCCTGAATATGGGAGTTATCAAACAGCTCCACTCTGTTCATCTGCCTTCCGGCAATCTGTGATAACTGTGCAACGGATTCCTGACGGATGGTATCCTGTTTTTCCACAACCGAGAATTTCAGCTGCAGCTGTGTTTTTGCATTATCCATTGCCATATCCAGCAGTTTCTTCCGATACCCTTTCTGCGGGATGAGGATATTGACAGGAAGGACCTGGGAAAGGATTTCCACATCCGTTCCGTTTGGCAGGATCAGCTGTTTTGGGGATGGGTGGTCCTCATAGTACTGAATCAGGAACGACTGGAATTCCTCACTGCCCTCTCCGTACAGCGGTTTGAGTCTGTACTCCTTGTTGAGAATGATGCCGTTGCGTACAAGCATGCCCGCAATGGCCAGATATCCTTTTTCACTGTACCAGGTAAAGACATCGATATCCGTTTCATTGACTTTCTCAATGTTCTGTCTGTCCCCTGCCACGCGGTGAATGGACTCCAGTGTTTCCTTGTACTGCTGGGCAATTTCAAACTGCAGATTTTCCGAAGCTTCCATCATCTTATCCGTCAGCTGTTTTTCCATTTCCTTTGTATCACCGTTGAGAAAACGGACAATCTCATCTGCCATCTTCTCATACGTTTCATGCGGGATCTCATTGACACACGGGGCAAGGCACTGCCCGATGTGGTAATACAGGCATGTTTTATCTCCAAGGTGATTGCAGCGGCGGAACGGATACATCGACTGCAGCAGTTTCAATGTCGTTCTTGCGGCACCGGCATCCGGGAACGGTCCGAAGTATCTTGCCTTCCTGTCCTTTTTCATATCCCTTGCGATCATAAGTCTTGGATATGTTTCCTTTGTCATTTTGATATACGG
This sequence comes from Bulleidia sp., assembly GCA_051873755.1. Lineage (GTDB taxonomy): Bacteria > Bacillota_I > Bacilli_A > Erysipelotrichales > Erysipelotrichaceae > Bulleidia. Next base: position 17,249 of record JBJEFE010000052.1, read on the forward strand.
ATAGGATGAGTCATCCATGAACTGGATATTGTACTTCGGTCTGTTTTTCTTGATCAGGTTGATTTCAAGCACCAGTGCCTCCTTTTCAGAGGCCGTTACAATGAAATCAAAGTCTTCGATCTCGGATACCAGTTTTGTGGTTTTGAAGTTATGAACGCCGGTAAAGTAGGAATTGACACGGTTGTGCAGATCCTTGGCCTTGCCGACATAGATGATTTCCCCGTCTTTGTTTTTCATCTGGTAGGAGCCCGGGGAATGCGGCAGGTTTACCAGTTTGGCTCTGATGTATTCTCTGTTCATTTCATCGTCACAATGGTCGCACCGGTACCGCCTTCCTGCGGCATGCCGAGTCTGAATTCCTTCACATTGTCATTGTGCTTCAGTTTCTCATGTACCGCTTTGCGCAGTCTGCCTGTGCCATCCCCGTGTATGATCCGGAATGACTTGAGTCCATGCAGGGCAGCTGAATCCATGTAATCTCCCATCTTCTCCATTGCCTCATCCACACGCAGTCCAATCAGATTCACTTCCAGCGGCATTGTCGCAAAGATATCCCTGCCGGTGTGAATGGAAATATCCGGCTTCTTCTTCACAATCACATGCATGCTTGGCCGGATCTGGTTTTTCTTCACACGCATTGTACGTCCGTTCATCGAAATCTTCAGATCCTTTTTTCCGACTTCCAGCACTTCGCATACCTGGCTGTTGCCCTTGAGTTCCACGGCATCTCCAACCCGGTATGTGAAATCCGTATTGTCGGTTTCCTCTTCGACTTCCTCTTCCACATTCAAAGCGGAAACAGCTTCCAGAGCCTCGTGGTAACGCAGCTGATCCTGGTTCTTACGGATCTTTTTCAGAACCGCATCCGCCTTTTTCCTGGATTCCTCGAGATAGGCATCAGCTTCCTTCTTCGCATTCTCCAGCAGTTTTTCCTTCTGTGCCTGCAGTGCCTCTTTTTCCTTTTTCAGCTGTGCTTCCAGTTTTCTTGTATTCTCAAGCCTTTTCTCAAGCTCATCCTTTTCAATCCGGGCCTGGTTCAGCTGTTTTTCCAGCCTCTCAATCAGTTCATCCTCCTGTGTCTTTGCCTGGTTTTTCAGGTATCTTGCATAGGAGATGATGTGTTCGGGCACACCATAGCGCTGTGCCACTTCAAAGGCATTGGACTGCCCCGTAAAACCTTCCATGTACCGGTATGTCGGCATCAGTTTTTCCATATCAAACTGCACACTTGCGACAAGCACGTCATCATGGCGTTTGCCATAGGCCTTCAGTCTGTCATAGTGGGTTGTTATCACAGCCATCGTACCTCTTCTGCGCAGTTCATTGAGTATGGAAATGGCCAGTGCCTCACCTTCTCTTGGATCTGTTCCGGATCCGATTTCATCCAGCAGGCATAGGGAATCCGCACTTGCCTCTTTGATGATTTCCGCCTGCTTGCACATATGCGCGGAAAATGATGACAGTGAGGATACAACTGACTGGTCATCACCGATATCCGCATACACACCGTCAAAATACGGGATGACAGCCTGATCACACGGTACCGGCATCCCGCAGTATGTCATCAGCACAAACAGGCCGATGATCTTCATCGAAACCGTCTTACCGCCGGTGTTTGGACCGGTAATCAGAAGGATATTCTGATGGGATGAAAGATGATAGGTGTTGGCGACGACTTTTGCCGGATCAATCAGAGGATGTCTGCCTTTGACAATGGAAAGTTCTTTTTCTTCAGAAAGTGTTGCGGCACAGCAGTCACGGTCTTTTCCCCACTGTGCCTTGGCAAAGATCTCATCGAGAATACTGACAGTCTCTATGTTTCCAAGCTCCTCGTCACATACTTCACCGATCCATCCGGAACATTCCTTCAGAATCTTCCGTACTTCCTCTTTTTCCTCTTCGATCAGCTCACTTCTGCGGTTGTTCAGACTCACAAGTGCGGCCGGTTCCACATACGATGCCTGACCGGAGGCGGAGTCACCGTACACCATGCCTCCAAACATGTTCTTTTCCGCAGCACGGATCAGTACAACTGCTCTGCCGTTGCGGTAGGTTACGATATGATCGACAACCGAAGAGGAATGGGAGGAGATAAAGGAAGCCGCAGCCCCGGCAATCTCACCGTCAATTCTGCGCATTGCCGAACGGATGGAACGCAGTGCACCGGAGGCACTGTCCATGATTTCACCGTATTCATTGAACACACGGCGCAGCTTCTTTTCCAGCACGTCATGTACAATCAGGGAATCAAACAGTTCCGAAAGATTCTCATGTTCAACATCCTCAAGACCTTTTGCATAACTGACAATATCACGGATTCCCTCAATCAGGCGGATTTCATCCAGGCATTCCTGTCCGCTCAGGATTCTGCCCTTCTTTGCGTTTAACAGTGTATTTCTCAGATCCGTCACACCGTGAATCGGACATGTGTCATATCTGACGGTACATGCCAGTGCCTCTTTGATCCTCTGATGATCTCTGTTGATCACCAGCTTTGAAAAAACCGGTTTCAGATTCTGAATTCTCTGTTTTCCAAGGGAAAAGCGGCAGTATTTTTCAACCTGTGAAAGGATCACATCCAGTTCCAGACTTTTTTCCACATTCATACATTTTCTCCTGCCTGTTAATATTAACAGATTTTCAGGCAGATGGTAAAATGTCGCCATGGCACAGAATTCAATCACATTAAAACTGACGGAAACACAGGAAAACAGACTGTACGAAACATGGAAATCAACACAGAGGAAAGCACCGCCCTATGCAAAGTGGCAGCTGAAGTGTGAAAACTGCATCATCACATGTTATACCAGCGGGAAAACACTGTTTCAGGGAAAGGATGCGGAAGTATATGCCTCCCCATTCATGCACGAAAAACCACAGGTCAGAAAAACAGACAGCCTGACATTACCACAGGCGGGAAGCGATGAGGTAGGTACCGGGGATTACTTTGGTCCGGTGTGTGTATGCGCATGTGTGGTGGATGAAACCTCATGGCCGATCCTGGAAAAACTGGGGATTCGTGACAGCAAGCAGCTGAAGGATTCCGATATCCGGAAAATCGCACCGCAGATCATGAAAACCGTACCATACTCCCTTCTGATTCTTGACAACCCGTCATATAACAGAGTACATGAGACCGACAACATGAATCAGATCAAGGCACGGCTTCATAACAGGGCATACCTGAACCTGAATGAAAAATGCGGCCTGCCGGAACTGATTGTGGTGGACCAGTTTACACCGGAGAAAAGCTACTACCGCTATCTTGCGAAGGAACCGGCAGTTGTCGATCACATCCACTTTGAAACAAAGGCGGAAAACAGCTATCCTGCGGTTGCGGCAGGATCCATCATTGCCCGTTATGCATTCTTAAGAAAATGGGATGAGATGGAAGAGAAATACGGTATGGTATTCCACAAGGGCGGCGGAAAGGATGCGGATCTTTCAGCACGTGAATTTGTCGGAAAATACGGCAGAGACAAACTGGGAAACGTCGCAAAACTGCATTTTAAAAATACAGAGCGTATCTGAGCGTTCTGTGTTTTTTCAGACTATCCGGAATTGTATATGGTTTGGGTGGTTGATATCAGTAACTTATGGTCAATGGTTTTCAGCTGAAATGTGGCCTTTCAGGATCTTTATGGCGTGGTTTCATACAAAACTGCACCTTTTTCTCTGTTCAAAAGTCAGCTGATCCCCGTTCACCAGAACAGGATCATGGTATTCAGTTTCCATACAAAAGTCAATTGGATTGAAAAACAGATTGAATCAGGTATTTCAAAACCGTTTTCATTGTAATAAACACTGCAGATGCATCACAGAAGAGTGGACTCTTCTGTCGATACCGGTTTTCCTTCAGAAAAAAGACCGGAACCCTCTACAGATTCCGATCTTATGTTTTACTTCAACATGGCATTCAGTGCTTCCGTCAGTGCATCCAGGCCTTCACATTCCGTGTCCACCTGTTTCTGCAGTAATTCCTGTTCATTTTCCAGGCATGCATTGATCACTGCAAGTTCCTCATCCACATTGTCTCCGTCTGCTTTGTTCATCAGAGACTGAATCACATCATACAGATCATTGTGTCCCTGTACTCTGCCATCGCCCCACATGAGCCGCTCGGACGGCTGGTTGAGTACATAGTCTGTGAAGTATTCATATGTTTCCTTTGAGAAATCATAGGCATACCAGTTGTTGTCAATCAGCCACAGGTATTCATCCAGTGCGGTTGTGACGTCATGATCCTGCAGGCAGGAGGCTACTGCCTGTAATGCGAGAATGTTGTTTACGGAATGTTCATGCGGGAACTGTGATACATCTTCCCATGTCAGTGTCACAAACACATCCTCACACAGTCTGAATGCATCGAGCAGCTGTGCATTGAATGCATCATATTCCTGCAGGAGGGCATCTGCCTTTTCCGTATCTGCTTTGTTCAGTGCATCCGCATAAGCCGCATTGACTTCCTGCACCTTTGCATAGGCCTTCTGTGCCAGCTGTTTTGCATTGTCGATTCCTGTGGTCAGTGCATTCACCTGATCACTGCTCATCACAGTATCATCAATCACTCCCTCCAGTGCTTCCAGGCGTGTTGTGAAGTCCAGTGGTGATACCGCCATCTGATCATACCCCAGCATTAACATGCCATACAGGTTGTGGTGAAATGTGAAGGCTTCCTTACTGTAGGTGTCACGGTTGTCAAACTGGGAATGGTAGTGCGTCTGTGCAAAGCCGCCGCGCAGTGCGGTTACCGTGGAAGGAATACCGGCAATGGAGAATGAGAAGTCATCCGACCATGTCTGTGTCGGTACAATCACCTCAATCCCCTTTTCAAAGATACCGTCCACAGCAGGTACGGTCTTTGCGAATTCCTCAAGGTAAGTCTTCAGTTCATAGCTTGCACGGATCTGATCCGTATCGCCTTCATTCATGGCAGGAAGTTCAAAGTTGATGTCCGCAATGACCTTTCCGACCCATTCCGGGTGGACTCTGAAAATCTGGTTATACGCACCGGTAGACCAGTCATAACGTGTATTGGAAACGCCCCATTCCTCTGCGGCTGTAGCGCAGAACACCAGTGTCTTTTCCGGTGTGTAGCCGCTGTCCACAATTGCCTTTGCGATGGAAAGCATTAATGCGATCGCCGCATTGTCATCCTGGAAACCGGCAAAGTAGGAGTCATAGTGTGCACTCATCAGAACCATGTCATCACTTCTGCCCGGAATCGTACCGACGATATTGTAGGACTGTGTATCTTTGATCACTGTGCTTTCCACATCCAGTGTCACTTCCACTTCTCCGTTTTCATCCATCATTTCACGCAGTGCCTTTGCGTCATTGGCACTGATGGATAATGCCGGAGCATCGGAAGGACCACAGATATCCTGGGCATTCAGGGCATCATCACTGACTTCCGCATAGCCGCCATCCTGAGCCGCAATCACACCTGCCGCACCTGCAAGATGTGCTTCATATGCAGGATAGTTGATCCACCAGTTTTCTCTCTGGTTGATATCCACAAGTACATATTTTCCTGTAACATCCAGCCCTTCCAGGTCTGCCATCGTACCCTGGCCGCCTTCAATCACAACCGCCTGTGTCGGGCCACCTGTATTCAGATCCGTCTGGTAACCGCCAAGTTCAATTTCAACGTCCTCACCGTTTTCATTCACATAGCCAAGACGTGCATGGTCAAACTCCCATCCGTCGAGTGTAAACGCATCTTTGGATACATTCTGCAGTCCGATGTTCTCCATCTCCTGCTTCAGAAACTCTCCTGTCTCAAACTCCGCCTTTGAGCCGGCAGTACGGTATCCCAGTACCTCGTTACTGCGGATGTCCTCCATTTTCAGTGCCAGCTCATACCCGTAGTCCACATTGACATTGTCAAGATATGCCTTCTGATCCGCTTCCAGCTTCGTTTCATCCGGAACCGAAGCCGCCGGTGCCGCGCATCCGCCCAGCCCCAGCACAACTGCCATACTCAGGCACAACATTTGTTTTTTCATTTTTCTTTTTTCCTCCCTGAACAAAAAAACAGAATGCATGCATTGATACACTCTGTGCTGTGAAAAACAATCTTTTTTGTGCCACAATCCACTACAGGAATCTGCGTATCCAAAGAATTTACAAGCCGCGTATCAACGCATTTTATGGTTGTGAAGTAACCAACTTATAAATGAATGGTTTCCCATTCCAAACCACACCATTGTGTGGTCCCGTCTCTTCGACGGGTCTTCGGCATTTGGCAATGGCCGTCCGTGTAGCCTGTTGAAACCAGAACCCTGGTTTTTGCCTGTTTCCCGCATGGATTTCCATGACGTAAACAGTTTATCGAAACATATATCACATGTCAATCACATATTTTATGAAAATGATGTGAGACTCCGACAGACATGAAAAAAAGGAAGATGTGTTACCTTCCTCAGTCGTTGATGACGGTCTTTTCCACCGTCAGTTTTACACTGTTGCGGATGCGCACCAGTTCCACGCCTGCCGCCCGTAACATGCGCTTGGATGCGATGTTGGTATCGACACCGTCATACTTGTCGGATTCATAGACAATCCGGGTAATGCCGGACTGGATGATTGCCTTGGCGCATTCATTACATGGAAACAGTGATACATAAATGGTACAGTCGCGCACACTTCTCTGGGAATTGAGAATCGCATTGAGTTCGGCATGCACAACAAACGCATACTTTGTCTCAAGTACACCGCCTTCCCTTCCCCATGGGAACTCCTCATCGGAAACTCCGCCCGGGAAACCGTTGTATCCGATGGATACGACTCTGTGGTTGGCATCCACGATCACCGCACCCACCTGGGTGTTTGGATCCTTGGAGCGAAGTGCGGACAGATGGGCAAGACCCATGAAGTATTCATCCCAGGTCAGTACATTTTCCGTTCTCTGGTTCATTGTCTTTTCCTCAGTCTTTCCAGCAGTGTTTCAAAGTATTCCGGCAGCGGTGCCTCAAAGCTCATTTTCCTGCCGGTAGACGGGTGTTTCAGCGTCAGCCTGTAGGCATGCAGAACCTGGCCCTGTGTATCCATGATCGGGCATGCATGTCCATACTTGTCATCCCCGACAATCGGGTGATTGATGTATTTCATATGCACACGGATCTGATGGGTGCGCCCTGTCTGTAATGCACAGTCAAGCAGGGTGTAATTGCCAAAGCGTTCCACGACACGGAAGCGTGTCTGTGCCTCTTTGGCATTGACATCGGTTACCGTCATCTTCTGTCTGTCTTTTCTGTCTCTGCCGATCGGGGCATCAATGAATCCCGCCTCATTGGCAATGTTTCCTTCCACAAGGGCCATGTATTCCCTGTGGCATGTCTTGTTTTCCAGCTGTGCAGCGATGGCACGGTGTGCCTCGTCGTTTTTACAGGCAACGATACAGCCTGTCGTATCCTTGTCAATGCGGTGTACGATTCCCGGACGGATGACACCGTTGATTCCGGAGAGATCCTTACAGTGGTATAACAGGGCATTGACCAGCGTCCCGCTGTAGTTGCCCGGGGCAGGATGAACAACCATGCCCTTTGGTTTGTTTACGACAATGATGTCACTGTCCTCATACAGGATATCCAGCGGAATGTTCTCCGGCAGGATTTCCGTCGGTACATCCTCTGGCACATCACATGTAATACAATCGCCTTCACTCAGTTTCAGCGCGCTTTTTGCAGGTTTGCCGTTGACAAGGATTTCTCCTGCTTTGGCAAGTTCCTGTACTCTTGTACGGGAAAGATCGGATACGGTAGACAGATATCTGTCCAGTCGTTCTCCGTTTCCTTCCACAATCCATTCCATCACACTCATGATTTTCCCTTTTCCTTTCTTTCCTCAAGCAATGAATCCAGAATCAGGAATGCGACCCCGATGCACAGTGCACAGTCCGCAATATTGAAAACCGGAAAATCATAACCGAAAATATAGAAATTCAGAAAGTCTCTGACATAGTTGAACAGCAGTCTGTCAATCAGATTGCCTGCCGCGCCGCCGATCATCAGTCCCAGTGACACCTGTAATAAACGTCCCGGTTTTTTATACATCAGCACCCACAACATGACACCGATCGCAACCGCTGCCGCAACAGACAACAGCAGCTGCTGTCCGCTTAACATTGACCACGCCATGCCCGTATTCTGCACATACGTGATATGAAAGAATCCGGAGATGACAGGAATATCCTCAAAGATCACCATATTGGCTGTGACCATGTATTTGGACAGCTGATCCAGTACAATGACAACAGCTGCCAGAATGATTGGTACGATCATTTTCTTCCATCCCTTTCCATGAACAGTGCAAACTGTTCCATTTCAAACGGCTCATACATGCCTGCCAGTTTACTGTAGGCCGCATCGAAGTTTTCGGATGTATAGCCCTCGTCTTTTCTCTCCAGCAGTTTTTCCTTCAGCAGTGCACTGTTTTCAGGGCTGAAGGCATGGGTACGTACAGACTGCACAACACCCGCTTCATCCACAAGCACAACCGCATAGCTTTCCGGTACGTTTTCCTGTAATGCGTCGTAAATGGTCTCATCCGCATCCTTGATGCAGAAAGGAATATCACTTGTTTCAAGACAGTCTTCAATCTCCAGCAGGAAGGCATCCACACAGCCCTTACGGATCAGGGATACGGTTATGTGGTTTTTATTCGCATTCCGTATTTCCTCTTTCTGCCATGTGCGGTCCTTGATCACAAAATACCAGATGTGACTGTCATAATCCATCCAGATTCCATCTTCCGCCTGATATCCGATATTTTCACCCTTTCGGTACATAGTCTAACCTCTTCATTTCCCTACGATTATACGAAATATCCGCTCTGTTTACAAATTCAAAAGCGATTTCAGGTCAATCACGCGGTCCACATGCATCACGGTTTTCCGATGGGCAATTGAAATCACGGTTCTTCCCTGTGATGCTTTCTGCAGTGCATCCATCACCTGCTGTTCGGTGTTGGCGTCAATCGAGGCATTCATCTCATCCAGCAGTAAAATCACCGGTTTCATCACAACCGCCCTGGCAATGGAGATCAGCTGAAGCTGTCCGTCCGACAGTGCAAGATCCTCTTTTTCTGTCTTCAGTCCATCCGGCAGTGCCTGTATATAGTCTTTCAGTCCTGCGGTTTCCACTGCCTCCATTAACATTTCCTCACTGATGCCGGGTCTGTGCAGGGTAATCTGATCCTGCAGTGTTCCCTCAATCAGTCCCGTTTTCTGTTCCACCACGCCAAACAGCTGTCTTCTTGTGCATTCCTCCATCCGATACGGGTCATACCCGTATACGGAAACCGTTCCATCCTGTGGTTCATACAGTCCCTGCAGTAATGCAAACAGGGTGCTCTTTCCGCTTCCGGTTCTGCCTTCCACAAGCACATGTTCCCCTTTGTGTATGGTCAGGGATACATCGTTGAGTACCGGCTGATCCGGATCATAGCCAAAGCGGACATGATCAAAGACAATATCAGTATCCGTTGTGTTCTGTTTTACTGTCTCTTTCCTTTCAGGCAGGTCCATAAAGGCATCGAGCCTGGATAAACACGCACCGGATTCCTGGATGGACTGGATTTCCTGACCAAGGCTTTCCAGTGGTCCAAAGATCTGGCTGATGTATGTGATCAGTGCCACTCCGGTACCGACCGATACCCCAAACCAGGAGCGCATGCCGGTATTATATGCGATCAGGGTCATTGTGCATCCGATCAGAATCGAGGAAACCGATACAATCACAGGTGAATATACCGCATCATAGAACGAAACATGATTCATTGCCTCATATCCCTTTTCAATTGCCGCGTCAAAGCGTTCCTGCATGTAGTTCTGTGCCTGATACAGGGCAATGGTGGAGGCACAGCGTACCGTTTCCGGCACAATGGCGGAGCTTCCCGCCTTTGCCTGACGGTTTTCCTTCTGTCTTTCAAGCATCCGTCTCTGTACCAGTCTGGTAAATACAAATACCACCGGCAATGTCACAAGCAGAATGACAAACAGGCCCATGGATCTTGTACAGATCACATACAGGATTCCGATGATACTGCACGCATCCGCAGCCATCGATACAATCCCGCCGGTAAACAGGGATCCGGCACTTTCGGTGTCATTGACGATGACGGAAAGAATCTCACCGCTCGGATGGTCGGTAAAATATGAGGTTTCCAGCCGTTCCAGCTTCTCACTCAACATGGTGCGCAGTGCATGCAGAACAGCCTGTCCAATCCATGTGATCATACCCTCACGCATTGCTTCAAGCACACAGGCAAGCACGGATACGCCGATCCACCTGACGGCAGGATTGAGAATCATGCTGTTGCCTGAAACAAGCCGGTTGACCAGGTCTTCCATGATCAGAGCCGGAATCAGGGATACAGGAATACAGATACCAATACATGCAAGTGTGAACAGTGACAACAGCGGATGATCACGAATCACCTGTCTGACACATGTCAGCAGTACATGGGTTTTATGCATGGTCATCACTTCCCTTCTGTCTGTATACAAGGCTGTGGTACAGCGGCTGTGTTTCCAGCAGAGATGCATGGGTGCCGGATACCGCACTGCCGTCTTTTAACAGGATGACCTGATCCATCTGATCAAAGCAGTCCAGACGGTGGGAAAAGATGACAATGATCCGGTCACTGTACTCTGTTTTCAGTGTCTGAATGATCTGTTTTTCCATGGCTGTATCCACCGGCGCAAACGGGTCATCCAGAATCAGTACCGGAAGATCTGAATACAGTGCTCTTGCCAGGGCAAGCCTTGACTGCTGTCCTCCTGACAGTTCACTTCCCATTTCCCCTGCCTGTTTATCCGGTGTCATTTCCTCATCCAGGCATACATCATGCATGAATGGTTTCACATCACCACCATTGCCGAGAGTGATGTTGTTTTCAATGGTGTCATTGAAGATTTCAGGCCGGTTGGCACACCAGGCACACGCCTGTACGTTTTCAACGGGATGCCCGTCCACAGTAACGCAGCCATCGCACGCAATCCTGCCTGCCATGACAGAGGCGAGCAGGGATTTCCCGGAAGCCACCTGACCGGTAATACCGATCATCTGTCCTTTGTATGCGGTGAAATGAATGTCATGGAGCACTGGTCTGTTGTGTTCATATCCGGCATTGTCCACATCCACATGCATGATTCTGACCGTGTCAACGGTATGACGGGTGTCATCCGTTTCATGAAGGTATGGACTGATTCTGTTCCAGGATACCCTTGCCTTTGTGACGGCATTGAACAGAGCTGCGGATTTGGATGCCTTTGTGGAAAGCTTTGTATAACATGACACATAGGCGGTAAAGGCCGCAATGTCCCAGACATGCATGAAAACAAGGTGGGTGCCGTACAGAAAGATCGGAATCATGCCGAACAGAGATACCGCACGATACAGCGGACTGACGCCCTGCTGAAAGAAAACAGCCGTTCTCTGTGTGCGTTCCATGTTTTCAAAGGCCTTTTCCATTGTTTCACGGGTCTGTTGCTGGGCGCCTGCCCTGCGGTATGTCAACGCATTGGAAACACGGTCCAGCAGGACACGGTTTGTGTTGTCTCTGCTTTCCCTTGCCTTCTTTTCCTTTGTTGTGACGGTTTTCTTCATGCGGTCAGCACAGAGAAAGGCCAGCGGCGGCCACAGCATTGCCATACATGTCAGCTTCCAGTCATACAGTGCAAGCATCATGGTATAGGTGATCATCACAATACCCGTATCAAAGATTTCGGTTGTGAACTTACGGATGCCTTCCACACAGTCATCCACATCCGATACCGCACGTGACAACAGCCCGCCGGTATCACCGGCATGGTTATGCAGCGGCTGACTGATCAGATCCCGGTACAGTGTGACCTTCATATTCCGGTTGATGTGATTGGCAAAATAACGCACAAGCAGACGTTTGATAAAACGGCATCCCTGTACAGACATGATGACAGCGATATACACAACAGCTGTCTTTGCCATCTGTATGGGAAGTGATTTGCCGGCAAGGATATCCGCAAGATTCTGTGCCAGCTGTCCTTCAAAATACGGACCTGCGGAAAGTCCGATGTTGTAAATCAGTCCGGATATCGTAATCCCGACAAGCAGCGGGATTTCCTTTTGAATATATGTCCAGACGGACGGTTTCCTGTTTTCTGTTTTCATTCCACCATTATAATGCACGTATATACACATGCATATACACAGTTGACTTTCGGCGTCCAAAAAAGGATATACGTTTCCGTATATCCGTGTTCCCTACTGTGCCTTGTATGCCTTTAATGCACAGGCAATCTGATCCGGGCAGGATGTCGGCTTCATACCGCACTGGATTCCCTGCAGGCAGGAAATGATTTCATCCACCTTCCTGCCTTTGACAAGAGCGGAAATTCCCTTGAGGTTGCCGTTACAGCCGCCGATGACCTGCAGAGACTGAATGACATCACCGTCCATCTCAAAGATCATCTTTCTGGAACAGACACCGGATGGTGTATATTCAAATGTACGCATCGTTTTCTTCTCTCCTGTAATACGCAATTATCCTACCACAATGCGTGGCATTTCGGAAGATGATATGATAAGATCCATTTCATGGAAATACTGAATACACAACTGCAGGAAGCCATGGCACGCCTGCACAACAGCACATATACGGATGTACAGAAACAGGTAATACCGCTGATGAATGCGGAAAAGGATGTATTTGTACAGGCCCCTGCCGGTTCCGGCAAGACCCTGGCCTATGTCCTGCCCGCACTCAATCGACTGTCACTGCAGGGCAAGGGAAAACATGTTCCACACGTACTGATTCTGTGTCCGACAAGGGAGTTATGCATACAGGTATCACAGGTCATCCGTGCGATACTGTTTCATATCGAAGGTTACCGCACACAGGTATTAACCGGCGGTGTGGATATGAAGGTACAGATCCGCTCATTTTCAAAGGGTGCAGACATCGTTGTCGGCACACCGGCAAGAGTGCTGGATCATATCCGCCGTCATACATTAAAGCCGCAGCACATTGAAACACTGATTCTGGATGAGGCAGATGAGATGATGAACATGGGATTTTCCGATTCCGTACTTCAGATCATCTCTTTTCTCAAAGACCATCAGACCGTTGTCTGTTCCGCCACCTATCCCAAACACCTCGTTCCGTTTGTACAGTCCCTTCTGCATGATTCAGAAACTGTCATCATCACAAAAGAACAGGTGCTGCCGCAGAAGCGTACCGTACATCTGATATCGGTCAAAGACAACCGGAAACTGGATACCCTGCATGCGGTTTTGAAACAGCACGGTACCCCTGCCATTGTGTTTACATCCCGAAAGGCAACTGCCGACTTTGTATCACAGAATCTGTCAGGTTCCGCATCGATTCATTCCGATATGGACTTCCGGAAACGGAAACAGATCATGCAGGAATTCAGAAACGGCACAATCCGTGTGCTGTGTGCCACAGCCGTAGCGGCCAGAGGCATTGACATTCCTTCCGTGCATACCGTTGTCCTCTATGATCTTCCGGATACGAAAGAGGAGCTGATTCACCGCTGTGCCCGAACAGGCAGAGCAGGTCAGGCAGGAGATGCCTGGCTGTTATGCAATGAAAAAGAAAAACGGAAATACGACTGGAAAGCCATATTTCCGGATATCCGTTATGAGAAACTCTGATCATTCAGGGTTTTTTCTGTTGGATTCTGTTTCTGAATTGGAAGTTCAAACCAGAAGGTACTGCCCTCATTCAGCTTTGAGATCACACCGAACCTGGATTCATGCAGGGTAAGCAGTTCCTTACAGATGGCAAGCCCGATGCCGGAACCCGAGGAAGAGCGGACATGTTCGCGGTCAACCTTGTAGTAACGGTCCCATACATTGTCGATATCCTTTTCATCAATGCCCTCACCGAAATCCTGCACACTGATGTGTACGTTGTCATCGATGTTCTGACTTGTGACAATGATATGCTTTGCACTGCCGCCGTAGTTGATCGCATTGATCATGAAGTTGTTGAAAACCTGGGCAATCCTGACACGGTCCGCAAATACCATGCGGTCCTCATCCACATGCACTTCAAACAGGAAACCGTCCTGAACACGGTATACCTCGTATTTCTTCATCTGTTCACTGATGAACGCATTGACGGAGAATACCTCCTTATGAAGTACGATTCTGTTTTCCTGGAGTCTGGAAAGATCCAGCAGATCGTTGACAAGGTTGTTGAGGCGTTTGGCTTCATCGACAATGACCTGAAGATTCTCATCGGTTTTCTCTTCCGGCAGGTCAATCATCATTTCACCATACCCGCCGATCATCGTTAACGGTGTACGCAGGTCATGCGATACATTGGAAATCAGATCCCGTTTTGCCTTGTCGGCCTTGCGTATGTTTTCCGCTGCCCTTGCCAGGGTGGAATCCAGTTCAATGGCTTCCGAGTATGTGTTGTTCCGGTCGGTTGTCTGGTATTCGCCTTTGTCCAGCATGCGGGCATTGTTGTTTATGGCGATCAGCGGATCGACAATCTTACGGTACAGCAGTATGGTCAGTCCCACAACGCCGATGACCAGGAAGATCATGACAAAGTACAGCTGTGATGTCAGGGTTGAAATCGTCGCATCCAGCGGCGTAATCGAACCGGCAACCATGATCACCGCATCACTCGTGCCGTTGTTTACGATTTTGGTATACACAATGGTATGGAAGATATTGGACTCTGAAGGTCCGGCAAGTGATACCGGAACCATGTTAATGCGGGCAAGATAGGATTTGTCCTCACTCTGTTCCGCCTTTGTCACATAGCTGCTGATCTTCTTGCTGGAAAGGGAGTACAGCACACAGCCGGTTGTACTCTTTGATTCCGCAAATGTGCTTCCTGAATCCTGGTATACAAGAATGCATGTATCACTCTGTGTCTGCATCGTTGAGATAAACTCATCGAAATTATCCGTCTGCAGGCCAAGTTCCACACTCTTTTCCACTGCCTTGATGCTTTGGATTTTGGATTTTTCATACATCGGTTCCAGCAGTACGATCTGAAACAGAAAGATCACCGCCAGCAGCCCAAGTGCGAATACGGTCAGGTATTTGTACAGCTTCCACTTCAGACTACTCTGTTTTTTCAAAGCGATAACCTACCCCTCTGAGTGTGACGATGTATTTTGCGTACTCGCCAAGGTCTTTCCGAAGCAGTTTGACATGGGTATCCAGGGTTCTGTCATCCCCGTAGAAATCATAGCCCCATACCGTGGACAGCAGCTGTTCACGTGTCAAGGCAACACCGGCATTTTTGACAAGGTATGCCAGCAGTTCATATTCCTTTGGGGACAGCGTCACTCTCTGATTATCGATTGTGACGGTTCTTGCGGCAAAGTCAATGACCAATCCGCCAAGTTCAAAGCGGTCGGTACTGACGCCTCTTGCCTGGGTACGCTTGAGAATGGCATGAATCCGCATCATCAGCTCCTTACATGAGAACGGTTTGATGACATAATCATCCACGCCCACATCAAAGCCATGAATCCGGTCATACTCCTCGCCCAGTGCACTCAACATGATAAACGGCAGATCCGGTTTGAACTGTTTGATTTCCTTGACAGCGGAAAAGCCGTCCAGTTCCGGCATCATGATATCCATGACCACAAGGTCATAGTCATTCTTTGTGCATAAATCCACTGCGATCGCACCATTGCATGCCTCTTCGGTCATGAAGCCCTCATGCACGGCATATTTCACGATCATATTGCGGATCTTTTCCTCATCATCCACAATCAGTATTTTTGTCATAGTATCACCTCTTTACCACCATCGTAACCAATGCGGGTGAACACCGTGTGAACGTTCAGAGATTTTCCACTGAATCACAGGCGCTTCTGATTTCCTCAACCGTCAGATCCTCAATTGTGCCGCTGTCGGCAGCTGCCGCAATGGCCGGATCCATCGGAATTCTTGCCAGTACCGGCAGGTTGAATTTCGCGGCCGTTTCATCGATATGGGATTCCCCGAATACACGGATGACTTCACCACAGCACGGACACTTGACATAGGACATGTTTTCAATCAGGCCGATCACATGTACATTCATCTTTTCAGCCATGTTGATGGCCTTTTCAACAACCATGGACACCAGTTCCTGCGGGGATGTGACAACCACAATACCGTCCAGTGGCAGAGACTGGAATGCGGTTAATGGCACATCGGAAGTCCCCGGAGGCATGTCCACAAACATGTAGTCCACATCATCCCAGTACACATCGGTGTAAAACTGCTTGAGAATGTTGGCGACCATCGGTCCTCTCCAGATAACCGGTGTGTCATCGGAATCCAGAATCATGTTGGTTGTCATCACCTGCATGCCTGTTTTTGTCAAAGCCGGGAAGATCAGTTTTCCATCTCCCATTGCCGGTTCGGTAATACCGAATGCCTTGCCCTGGGAAGGACCTGTGATATCCCCGTCCAGTACGGCTGTACGGTGTCCCCTTCTCTGCATCTCACACGCCAGCATGCCGGTCACAAAACTCTTACCGACGCCGCCCTTACCGGAAACAACACCGATCATCTTGCGGATGGTGCTTCTTTCATTCGGTTCGATATGAAAATCATTCTTATGATCCGGCATACGGAAACCGTAATCCTCCGGTGTTTTGCCTTTGGCGTTTCTTTCACTCATATGTTATTCCTCTTTCTTTCTTCTTGCCACGTTATATTTTAACATGACTGGAACAGGAATCAGCTGTTTTTATACTTTTCGGTACAGAAACCGTGATGACTTAACATTTGGCACAATCGAAATCTCGGATTTATGGTAGAATATGTACGTTATTAAAGGAGACGAAGAAAATGTCTGGTTATGTAGTAGTCGGTACACAGTGGGGCGATGAGGGCAAAGGTAAAGTTGTTGACCTCCTTGGCACACATGTGGACATGGTCGTCCGTTTTCAGGGCGGCAATAATGCCGGTCATACAGTTGTCGTCAACGGGAAGAAAACCATTCTTCATCTGTTGCCTTCCGGTATTCTGAATACCGGATCACTGTGTGTGATCGGTCCTGGTGTGGTTGTCAATCCGTTTGTTTTATTCAGGGAAATGGATCAGCTGCTGGAACAGGGACTGACATGTGATCATCTGAAGATCTCGGATCGTGCACATCTTCTGATGCCGTACCATGTTCGTCTGGATGAACTGATTGAAGCTAGAGGCGGTAAATACAGGATCGGTACAACCAAAAACGGTATCGGTCCATGTTATGCGGACAAGTACAGCCGTGTGGGTCTGCGTGTATGCGACCTGGTGGACTGGGATGTCTTTGAGGAAAAGCTCAGATCCGTACTGACAGTCAAAAATGATGAAATTGTAAAGGTATATGGTGGAGAGCCGTTTGACTTTGATGAAATGCTCGAACAGTTCCGTGTCTTAAGAGAAAGACTCCTGCCGATGGTTGTGGATTCTGTGGATCTTGTCAACAGATATCTGGAAGAAGACAAAATGGTGCTGTTTGAAGGTGCCCAGGCAAACATGCTGGATATCAACTACGGTACATACCCGTTTGTGACATCCTCTTCCCCGACTTCCGCAGGTGTATGCGAAGGTGCCGGTGTTGCCCCGCAGAAGCTTGACCGTATTATCGGTATTGTCAAAGCCTATGCATCAAGAGTCGGTGAAGGCCCGTTCATCACAGAACAGCTGAATGAAGAAGGAGACCGCCTGCGTGAAAAAGGTGCGGAATACGGCGCCACAACAGGCAGACCGAGAAGAATCGGATGGCTGGACCTCCCTGTTGTCAAACAGGCTGTCCGCATCAACGGCATCACGGACATTGCGATCACAAAGATTGATATTCTGACAGGATATGATCAGATTCCGGTATGTGTCGGCTACGACATCGACGGTGAAGTCATTGACTATGTACCGGCATCCCTGAAGGTATATGGAAAGGCAAAACCTGTCTACCGTTACTTTGATGGATGGAAAGAGGATATTTCCAATATCCGCACATTTGAGGAACTGCCTGAAAACTGTCAGAAGTATGTACGCTTCATTGAGGAATATACGGGAACGACGGTATCCCTTGTCTCCGTATCTCCGGAAAGAAGCGGAAACATCATCCTCAAGGATCTGTTGTAAGAAGATATCCGATCGGATATCTTTTTTTGTACAGAAAAACCGATCTGATACAGACCGGTTTTTGAATGATCAGAGCAGACCGACACGACTGAAGATCGTATCCACGTTTCTGACATGGTACATCGGATCAAAGCAGTCGTCGATTTCCGCCTCACTCAGTGTTTCCCTGACTTCCGGAACGGATGTGATGAGATCTCTGAAGTTGAGGTTGTTTTCCCATGCACGGATTGCCTGCGGCTGTACGGTATCGTATGCCTTTTCGCGGCTCCAGCCCTTTTCAATCAGCTTTAACATGAAACGCTGAGAGAAGATGACACCGTTTGTCATCCAGATATCCTTTTCCATCTTATCCGGGAAGACCGTCAGATTTTTGAGGATACTGCCGAAACGGTTAAGCATGTAGTCAAGCAGTTCGGTAGCGTCCGGTGCGATGATACGCTCTGCACTGGAGTGGGAGATATCTCTTTCATGCCATAACGGAACATCCTCATAGGATGTGACCATATAGCCTCTCAGAACTCTGGCACAACCGCAGATATTTTCAGATCCGATCGGATTTCTCTTATGCGGCATTGCGGAGGAACCCTTCTGTCCCTTGTTGAAGTGTTCTTCCACTTCACGGACTTCCGTTCTCTGCAGGTGTCTGATTTCCATTGCCATCTGCTCAAGTGTGGAGCCAATCAGTGCCAGCGTGGAGAAATAGTGGGCATGACGGTCTCTCTGCAGAATCTGGGTGGAAATGGCAGCGGACTGAATGCCCAGCTGTTCACATACATAGTCCTGTACAAACGGCGGGATGTTTGCGAATGTACCGACGGCACCGGAAATCTTACCGCATTCAACATCCTTTGCGGCATTGTCGAAACGTTCCAGGTTTCTCTTCATTTCCTCATACCACAGTGCAAACTTCATGCCGAAGGTTGTGATTTCCGCATGTACGCCATGGGTTCTGCCCATCATGATCGTATCCTTGTATTTCAGAGCGTTTGTCTTCAGAATTTCCATGAAGTCGAGTATATCCTGTCTCAGGATGGCATTTGCCTTTTTGAAACGAAGACCATAGGCTGTATCCACAACGTCCGTACTTGTGACGCCATAGTGTACCCACTTTTTCTCTTCACCCAGAGATTCTGAAACACATCTTGTGAAAGCCACAACATCGTGACGTGTTTCCTGTTCGATTTCGTGAATGCGTTCGACTGTGAATGTGGCATTCTTTCTGATCTTTTCAACGTCTTCCGCAGGGATTTCTCCAAGCTTTGACCACGCCTCATCAATCATGATTTCAACATCCAGCCATGCCTGAAATTTGGACTGTTCCGTCCAGATATCTCTCATTACTTTACGGGAATATCTTTCAATCATCTTCTTTGACCTCTCCTTATAAACCGTACATCATTCTAACACAAAAACAACGCCTTCAAAGGGCGTTATTCATGTTTTTGTAAACTGGTGTACATCCGCATGACTCTGAAACCGTCTGCAGTATACCGTTTCACCCACATTTGCGGCGTTGGGGTCCAGACGTTCAACATCTGAATCTCCTGCATCGGCAGTCATTTCCTGCAGCAGTGCCGTACAGAGTCCCTGTTGAGATGACAGCGGAAATACGAATCTATCTGTGCGCAGCTTTTCCTTCACTGTTTCATCACGCTTTCTGCGATGGAGGCAGCGGCAGCGATATCCTTGTGAATGATCAGCACAATCGTATCTTTTCCGTTATCCACAAGTGTGGCATTGGAGATCTTGAATGCCTCATCCGGTGACCAGATTTCAGCCTCCGCTTTCTTCTGTGCCAGGTAACTGGAAACATACTCCATGCATTCATCCAGATGATCGGTTGTGAAAACACCGATGGTATCGGTATCGTCCTTCAGTGTGGAAAGATACAGTACCCCGGATTTCATCATTGTCTTATCCCCGTCAAACAGCATGCCGACCATCATTCGTGTCCGTACCGGCGTCATCTCATCACTGTTTCCCAGTGTTTCCATGATCGTCTGTGCCATGGCATCCTCACGGCTGTGATCCGGTTCCTTCTCCTGCAGTACCGGAATGATTTCAGAGTCTGCCTTTGCCGTACATCCACTCAAACACAACAGGACAATCAGACTGCTACTCACAAACCGTTTTAACATAGTCCTCTTCCTTTACCGCGTACTTTTCCAGCAGTTTCATCACTTCCTGTGCACCTTCCACATTCAGGGCATAATCACCCCAGACATATTCATCCTGAATCATGTTGTCTTTGCACAAATCCGGATTCAGATCAATGAAATATACCTGATTGTCCTTTGCGGTTTTCTGTATCAGAGCATTCTGTGTATCCACCTGTTCCTTCAGCTGTTCACTGCTTAAACCGGAAATGGATTTCGGGTAATAGCTGCCGATCAGATAGATCTGCGCCTCCGGATGAGAAGTACGGATTTCACGCACATACCGGTCATATACAACCGCCCAGTCGGTAAAGTCATAGCGGATCTCATTGATGCCAAGCCAGAGATAGATTTTCTGACGGTCGGATTTCAACAGGATATCCCAGGGCGTGGAATTTGACATCTGCATCGGGAGTGATGTGAAGTTGAATACGCCCATCGTTTCATCATAGATGATTTCAGCCCCGTACGAAGCCAGATCCGAGTACAGTGCCAGGGAACCGACACGGGAATCCCCGATGATCAGAGCATCGGAAAACCAGGTGTCATCCACTTTGGAATTGGCCTGTACCGGCTGATCATAGGAATAGTAATTCATGGTCCGGCATGTTGTATTGGCCGGTTCTGTTTTTACCGATGCCGGTGTGCTCTGACATCCTGCAGACATACACAGGATCAGGGAAATCCAGAGTGCCCTTCTCATTGGTGAAACAGGTCTTCGCCTGCCTCCATGTTGAACTGTGGAAGTTCCGGCAGTTCGGAAAGACTGGTCAGATGAAACGAATCCAGGAATTCATCCGTGACCGTGTATAAAAACGGCTTGCCCGGTGCGTCACTTCTGCCGCTTTCCTGAATCAGGCCTCTGGCCTCAAGTTTTCTGAGCATCACATCGGCACTGACACCTCTGATTTCCTCGATTTCCACACGGGTAACCGGCTGTTTGTATGCAATGATCGCCAGTGTTTCCAACGCCGCATTGGACAGCCTGGATTCCTTTTCAAGTGAAAACAGGCGTTTTGCACTTTCATGGACAAACTGCTTTGAAAGAAACCGGTATGTCTCTCCCGACTTCTGTACTTCAAAGCCTCTTTCCTCACTGTCGTAGTATTCCATCAGTGCATCCAGAAGCGGCTGCACTTCCTTTTCCTTCATATTCATGGCCTGGGCAGCCTGCGCCAGGGTCAGTCCCTCATCCCCAGTGATCAGAAGCAGTCCTTCCAGGATTGCACGGTTCCGTACATTGTTTTCTTCTTCATCCGGTATTTCAGCATCCAGTGTCAGCTGTTCGACTCTGCCTGTATATTCCTCACTCATGCATTTTCTCCTTTACTGAACCATATCACATCGTTGTCATCAACGGTAAAAACAATTGTGTGCTGGCGGGCAAGATCCAGTACCGACAGAAATGTTGCGATGAACATCGGCATGTCATGCACATCATCCAGCAGATTTTCAAACCGGAACGTATCCGGCAGTGATCCAAGCTTCACCCGTACCTCCAATTCACGATCCTCCAGGGATACCTCTTTGACCGTGTAGCTGCTTTCCGCAGGTGTGTTAAGACGCATGCGCATCATGACACGCTTCATCGCACGTACAAGATCATACGGGTTTCCCTCAAAGGATGCACTGCTGTCTTCCTTCATCCATTCATCCACCTGGTCTGAAAGAGGTCTGGTATGGTATTTCTGACGGTCGGCATACATGAAGGAAAGCTGTTCCGAGGCTTCCCTGTACTGCTGGTATTCCAGCAGTCTGCGTACAAGCCTGTCCTTTGGATCCTCTTCATACTCATCCTGCAGCTCCTCCTGTTTCCCCGGCAGCATCTTCCGTGATTTGTATTCAATCAGGGTTGCCAGTTCCACAAGGTATTCTCCCGCCACCTCCAGTTGCATCTGTTCCATGCCTTTGAGGTAGGCAATGTACTGATCGGTGAGAATATTCATATCAAGATTGAACAGGTCCAGCTGTTTTTCCCGGATCAGATGCAACATCAGATCCAGCGGTCCGTCAAATGTATCGAGTGTTACCTTGAATTCTTCCATAGGGCTCATTATAACAGATTTGCACAGTAACGGCGTGAATCATTTCCGGATTGGACTCAATGTCTGTGTCAATTACCCAAATTACGCTATAATCAGGGTATGAAACAGTCTTACGGCACCATCCGGATTGCGGTATGCGATGACAGCCGCGTATCCCTGGATCACATCACGGATATTCTGCAGGATTTCCAGACCATGTATCACATGTCATTTGCGGTACAGGCCTTTGACAACGGGCATGCGCTGCTGGATGCCTTCAGTGCGGGATCCGGGTTTGATATCTGTATTCTGGATATTCTGATGCCGGGATTTTCAGGCATGGACTGTGCCAGGGAAATCCGGCAGTTTGACCACAGTACAAAGATCATCTTTCTGACATCCTCACCCGAATACGCCCTGGAAAGCTATGCGGTCAAAGCCGCAGACTATGTACTCAAACCGATCATCAGAGAAACGATGTTCGATGTGCTTTCCGATGTCATTGCACAATTATCGTACAGGGAAGGGCCTTCCATTGTTGTCCGCAGTGAACAGGGCATTCAGAAAATCATTCTGTCCAATCTGATGTATGTGGAAGCCATGGGAAAAAAGACGGTATACCACCTGTTTCCCGACCGTACCGTCACATGCCGGGAAAAATTTGCGAAGGTCTGTGACAACCTGTGTCAGGAAGGATGTTTTCTGCAGTCACACCGTTCATATGTACTGAACATGAACTGCATTGACCGGATCACCGGAAATGACATCATTCTTTCATCCGGACACGTCATACCAATTGCCCAGGGACGGGCAAAGGAAATCCGGCAGATGTATCTGGCATTTCAGATGGAGGAGAAATCATGACCGCACTGCAGGTACTTTCAGCCTTTCTGTCCCTGTTTCTGTATGTTGTGCTGCTGTGTTACGGAACGGCTTTATCCATTCTGTTTTCCGGCGGCCTGCATACAACAAGGCAGAAAGTCATCACCCTGATCGTGTGCACATGCATGCTTGGACTGCAGGGATTGATCTATGCACGATACGGATATGAAACATGTGAAAAACTGTATCCCTTCATTACCCACCTGCCATTGCTTGTGTTTCTGCTGTGTGTCTGTCACGCCTCTTTTCCACTGTCTCTGATCAGTATCATGATCAGTTATTTCTGTTGTCAGCCGCCGCTTTGGATTGCGATGGCGGTACAGTATCTGAGTGGAAGTATGATCATCGGTACGACCGTGCATATTCTGTCACTGATTGTGTTCTGGTATATACTGCAGAAATATCTGCGTGATACGATTGCCCATCTTGTACAGCAGTCACGTCGTTCCCTTCTTCTGCTTGGGGTTCTGCCGGTGTGTTATTACGTGTTTGATTATGCCACGACGGTATATTCAGGCATGATGTATGACAGCTTTCATATCTTTGCGGAATTTCTTCCGACCGTCATGGTCATGTTCTATGTGATATTTGTGGCGGTGTACCACCGTGAAATCCGGCAGAAAACACAGCTGGAAATGGACAATCTGATTCTTTCGGCACAGACCAGTCAGGCCAGAAAAGTCATTGACAGCCTGCGTGACTCCCAACAGAGGGCAATCACCTACCGTCATGATCTGCGTCATCATGTCAGCTTTCTGAAAGGTTCCCTGGAATCCGGTCAGATTGACAAGGCACTTGCCTACCTCAACCAGGTACAGGATGACATCGAACAGTTTACACCACAACAGCTGTGCCGCAATGAAACCGCCAATCTGATTCTTTCCTACTTTCTCGAGAAAGCACAGGCCGAACAGATTTCCCTGAACATCCAGGCGGATCTGCCCGACAGACTTCATGTATCGGATACGGACCTGTGTTCCCTTCTGTCCAACTCCCTGGAAAATGCAATCCATGCATGTCAGAGTATTCCCGATCCTTCACAGCGTCTGATCCGGTGTCGGATCTACATCAAAAATGACAAGCTGTGTCTGGATATCCGCAACAGCTGTCATAAACGTCCTGTGTTTGTCAATGGTCTGCCGCTTTCGGATTCGGCAGGGCATGGAATCGGCGTCAAAAGCATTGTACAGATTGTGGAGCGTCATGGCGGTGTATACCGATTCTCCACAAGCAATGACATCTTTCTGTTTCAGGCATCCATC
The DNA here is from genome assembly GCA_051873755.1 of Bulleidia sp. Lineage (GTDB taxonomy): Bacteria > Bacillota_I > Bacilli_A > Erysipelotrichales > Erysipelotrichaceae > Bulleidia. Next base: position 41,680 of record JBJEFE010000052.1, read on the forward strand.
TGAAAAGGTATTCGCACGGAATACCTTTTTTCATGGCATCATATGATTCTGTTTCAGCCAGGAGCGGAATGACGCCGTATTTTCATGGTGATTCTCTGCGCAGATCCCGCACAGCCTTGCGCAGGACACGGAAGTCCCCTGCATGGATTCATGGTTTCCATCCACGTATATTTCCGCATGCCCACTGTAATCCGCAGGCTTCCCGTTTTCATCCAGAGCTCCCACACTGATGACCTCCTCATAACCGGAAGGATACAGTACGTCAGAATATGGTCCGGTATTCCCGCAGGCACTGATCAGTATCACATCATTGTCATATGCGTAGCGTACGGCTTCCTGCAGGGCATCACTGTGTGAGATGGAAAATGCCATGCATACAACATCACAATGGTACACATCCACGGCATCATACAGTGCCGCAATAACACAGGTACTGACATCCGGACTTTCACTTCTGACCTTCATTGGTACAATCACACAGTCATCCGCAATGGATGTGATGATCTTTGCCATCTGTGTGCCATGTCCGATCGGATCGGATGTTTCGTCATTGTCATCGACGTAATTCCATCCCTGATCCAATGTCAGATCCATCGGGTTTACACCTGAATCCATGACGCCAACCCGGATACGTCTGTGCTGACATCCTGTCAGTACAAGCAGGGAAACAAATGCCGGAATCAGGTGTTTCATTGTACAAGCACCTTCGCTTCCGTATGCACGGTTTCCACAATCTTTTCGCCTTCATAACACGTTGTCGTAACGGTAAGGACACTGTCATCCTCTGTGACCTTCCGTTTCAGTGTCATACTGCGCACTGCCGTTCCGGGCGTGAGTCTTTCACTTTCATACAGCACCGTACTTCCATCGGAGATCGTAATGACAATGTCCACGGTATTCCCTTCCGGATTGTAGAGATACACATCCTGTTGTGTTTCATTGCGTTTCAATGACAGTGTATCCACCATGGAAAGTGTGATTGTGCCGTTGTACGGCTGGGGTGTGTCCTTCGGGTTATTCAGAACAAGGACAGCGGTGATCCCGACAGCTGCAGCTGTCGGGACTGCCGCAATCCCGATCCATTTCAGTTTCGGATACTTTCGGATACGATCCATGGGTCTTCTCCTTTCTCTGCCTCATAGCTGTATGTGCGGTAACCGGATATGACGGTATCTTCACCGTTGTATGAGATTTCAAGCTGTCTGTCCTGCGGCAACTGTGAGCCAAGTGTCATCTGACTGTCGCTGGCCTGAATGGTAATGAGATACTGTGTTGTGATGGTAAATTCAGACGGAATGGAAGGTTCGTACATCTGATTGCCCGCATACCTTGCCTGAATCACATATGTCCGACATGGCTGTAAACCGGTAAACACAGCAGAATTCTGCCACGAACCACCGTTGATGCGGTACTGCACTCTGCCTGCCTGTGACTCTGCAGGTCCATTGACTTCAATGAAATCATGTCCGGCAATGGCAGTAAAGCCAGGTGTGTTCTCAATCATGCGGTCCAGCTGCGTCAGAATCTTTGTGCTCTGTGCCCCAAAGTGGTCCGTGCAGGTTTCATCCGGGATGAATACCGCATACACAGATGTATTGCCAAAAGTTAATCCATCCAGTTCCATCATTGCCTGTCCATCCTGTAATACCGCTTCATCGATCTTTGTCTCATCTCTGTACAGTTCAACCGTACCGGTTAACGGTCTGCCATCCACACCGGCAACCGTAACCTGAAGTCGAATCAGATCGTCACTGCGTAAATGCAGGAATTTCAGGAAATCATTCCAGATACTGTCTTTTTTCAGCACTGCCAGGTTCATCACTGGTTTTGCCTTTGTGATCGTGATGGTTTCTGATTCCGTGTTGACTGCCTGATAGTCGGTATCGTTGATCACGGCACTGACTTCATAACTTCCGGTATGAATCAGTTCTGTCCCCTCACTTACCACAATCGACGCATTGACCTGCCGGCCAAGGATGTCGGTATACCAGGCATGGATGTTTTCCAGCTGATCAAAGCCCGTATAGATCATGGAGTCCTCTGTCTGCCACGTGAGTCTGACCGGTACCGGTGTGATCCGGTATTCCTGATCTGTTTTTTCGAATGTGTAGTTCCGGTTGGACAATCCTGACACTTCGGCTTTGTATACACCGGCATGAATACCGTCATGTCCATACAGGTACACGTCACAGACATCATTGTCTTCCGTATTTACGACTTCCGCCTGTAATCCGATTGGTTTTCCGTCGTATGTTTTTTCCGTATTTCCAATCCAGCGGATCTTTGCGGTTTTCGGTTTGACTTCAATCATCTGTGAAGCTGCAGCGCTGTCATACATCTCATCTTCCGCTTTGACAACCGTGATCACAGCCTTCCCTGCACCTTTGACCACCGCTCTGTCATCAATGATTTCCAGGACATCGGAGTCCGAACTGACAAATGTGATATCCCCGTTTCCGCTGCCTCCTGCATATTTCAGCTTCAGTGGATCATCACCATAGGTACATGTATTGTTTACAATCAGCTTCAAGGTTTCCTGTGGTTCCTTTGCGGCGGCTTTCAGTGTGATGCCGGTCTGATCCGAAGCCAGGTACAGGTCATCTTCACAATAGCGGAACACATAACTTCCCTGTTTCAGGCCGGTTGTGACGACATCCTGTGCGGCTGTCCACGTTCTTCCTCCATCACTGCTGTATTCCATTGTTCCGGTTGTACCGTATACCGCACCATCATTCTGAACGGTTGTGGAAGGACTCACACCCACAAGATTTTGCGGTGCTTTCTGACTTCCTTTATATACCGTCAGCACTGCTTTGTGTTCCGTGGATGCGTACAGGTCTGATTCCTGTGTTGTCATGATCACTTCAAATGTGCCTGCCTTTTCCACCTGCAGTACATTTCCACTCAGTGTTCCTTCTCCGGTCCCTCCATTCAGCTGATATGTGTTATCTCCCTGAATCTGACCGGTAAACATCTGTGATACATCAATCAGACTGCCCTCATATGTGACTTCCATATTCTGTACACTGACATCACTGAAAAGCTTCCGTACAACAATGACCGCCTCTGCCTGGATCTCATCCGTGTTGCGCAGCTGTTCATTTTCCTGCAGGATGCCGTAGACGGTAACGGAACCTGCAGTCCATGGGTTGTACGCACCTTTGTGCCAGTTTACCGGTACCTGTACAGTACTGCCATCCGTGGCTGTCACGTCAATGGTCTTCGGCAGAGGAATGTCTTCAAATGATGTTCCGATATTGACCATCACATCATCCACAACACCCGCCTTTTCCATGGAACGCAGAACGGTAAATGTGAAAGTGCGTGAAAGCTGAACCTGCTGTTCTTTGCCGTTGTTGTCAATGTATGTGCCGTTGCAGGAAACGTCCACATCAAACGGACCGGACGGCATCTGCGTTAATACCAGCTGATTTCCCGATACCGCAAGAACATCATTTTCCGATATCTCCCACATTACATGCAGTGTTTCCGGAGCGTTGGTCACAGACAGATACACCACACCTGTACCTATGGTGCTGTCGGAAGAGATCACGGTATCTGTGATGGAAATCTCAGATGGTGTGATCGTTTCATTCTTCACCTGTACCATCAGGGTGTTTTCCAGCGCATAATCCTGTGTGATCGGATAGGCTACCTGAATGACAGCCTCTCCTCTGATCTTACCGGTGATTTCCGTTCCGTTCAGCTGTATGACATTTTCACCCATCAGAACCGATACATTGACACTGTCCGGATGGAATGGAATCCGCATGCCTGATTCTGTTACACCATAGTATGACAGCTGTGCTGTCTGACCGGTATACAGAACTTCACTCTGATCGAGGGAGGAAACGGTATTACCGTTGACCGCAATCTCAAGATCACATAAACCGCCAAGTTCAGACGGTATGACTGTGGCGTACATGGTTGTGGTATTGCCGGCGCGATCCAGCGCTTTGACTTCAACGGTTTCCACACCGGTATTACCGGTTCCGTTGTATGTGAATGTGCCGTTTTGTACAACCGTTTCCGTACCGTTAACGGTAACGGATGTGTCTGTTTCAGCCGTACCGGTAATCGTATAAATCCCTGCGGCACTCTGTACAACCACACTGTTTAACAACAGCTCCGGAGGTGTCCTGTCGGATTCCACCGTAACGGTTGTTTCGGTATAGTCGCCTGCCTCATTCAGTGCAATGATTTCAATATTGGATCCGCCTTCCTGCACATCCAGTACATGTGCTGCACTTTCCCCTTCCTGCAGTGTGTATTCCACGATTTCACCATTTTCATCCCGGATATAATCTCCGTCATAACGCATCAGATAGGAAATGTTCTGATCTGCAGTCAGACCAAGGCTGACCTGTTCCGTATTGACCTGTGCGCTATAGGCATTGTCCATCATGTTTACGGTATCTTCACCTGCCACACTGCACGTGGAGACAGCTGGATTTCTGCCATTGACTGTCAGGATCAGTTGTGCAGGATTGCTTTCCGGAAGATATACAGCCTCACTGTATACCGGTTCACTGAAACAGTCCGTGCCATCAACGGTTGTGTAGGCACTGACAACCGCTCTGTAGTTCCGATCCGGCAGGACACCTGTTTTCCTGGTGCCTTCCACAATCCGTTCGCCATTGTCATCCAGCACAAAACTTCCGTCTTGGTTGGTACGGTATATGACCTCCTCACTGACATAACCAAAGTCAACGGCAGTACCGGTCAGAGCCATACCGCTGACACCGTCCACCGGATCTTTGTTTTCATCCACGAGTGTGACAAAATACCCATCCGCACCATTGACTTCATCCCATGCAATCCGGAACTGTCCATCTCCGCACGGTTTCATTTCCCGCAGTGTTGTGGATGCAGGAGAATACGGGGAAACCCAGATGAATGGATCATCGGAAAGATCCGAACATACCGCATTCCCGCTTTCATCGTTGATCACAACACGCACCCGGTAACTGCCTGAGGCAAGCGTCAGCGGGAGTTCCACCGACAGTGATGTCGTGTTTTCATGTACCGCAATCGGTTCGTCATTGATTCTGAATCCGGACGGTTCACTATTCATCAGGGAAGTGTAATACGCACTTCTTTCCTGTTCACTCATTTTCTCAAGCTGTGTTTCATTCAGAGTCTGTGCCTGTGTGATTTCCGCTTCATTGACAAGGAACACATCGGCTGATGCGTTTTCGGAAAGATGATCAAAGTCACAGTCAATGTTCAGAATACTGTTTTCCACAACCGGTGTTCCGGTTGTGACGCAATCCGTCTCATCCACTTTGTGTGCCTCAAATTCCAGCTGTACATCCGACTTCAGCTTCCATGTGCCGTTTTGCGGGGCTGTCAACGCAATACCGAGCCAGTGTTCTTCCTCCCCGCTTTGTGAGTTTTCTCTTTTAATGGTCTGTACGATGCAGTTTTCATCTTTCACCAGTTTTACGTGATTCCCGTTTGGATCGTACAGTGTGACATGATCAAGAATGTTTTCACAGCAGTCATACTTTACCTGAATCAGTGTATAGTCATTATCCTTCAGTTCCACATTGTATGTGAAATCACTGCCGCTGCCTCTTGCGGAATAATCCAGCGTTGTCATATTATCCCCCAACAGCATCACACCGCTGACATCTCCCTCACCTGTGTCATATGTCACAGCCAGGGCATTTTCCATATCACCATGCGGGATGGAGAATTCATCCTCAAGGTATTCCCAGTCATCATAGAATTTCACTTTGCGGTCCGCCCAGTAATAGCTGACGGAGATCGGAATGCCAAGGATCCGGATTCCCGCATACACACGATACGTGGAAAGCTCAGCCATCACCGCAAGCAGTTCCTTTCCGCCCACAACCGGAACATAGTCCGGAATGAAAATACCGACATAGGCTTTCCCGCCAAGAGACAGATTTCCAAAGATCGTATCGAGTCTTGGGTCCGCCACAAGCCAGAATCCCGCCTCACCGCGCACAATACCAAGAATGTTGATTCTGGAGTCATAACCGATATCAATACATGGATAAACAGAGCCATCCTCCATCTTTGTGCCGTACATCTTCAGATGGGAACTGATCGATTCAAAGATCTTCAGTCCGATGACCTTGCCTTCCGCTGCGGTAAAGGAGATTCCCTGACCGCCGACAGACATGTCAATCTCATCAACCGTGAATGTGTACATCGTCGGATCCGCATATCCGGTATAAACCGATAATGTGGTCGGTGGGAAGATATTGAAGTTGGCTTTGATCGTATCATACAGTCCCGATACACCGCCTCCCATCCTTGTCAGGAATCCGGCAAGCGATAACGGAATCTTCACAACCTCTCCCGCCGCAATGAATTTCAGCGCATCCGGGTAGATCTTACCGCTGTCCTCTTTGACAAGTGCCAGTTCCATCTCACATTCAAAGGCATCCCCGACCCTGACATTGGCACCCACACCGATATACCAGCCCGGATAATCAATGGAGTTCAATGTGAAATCCGCACCGGCACCGCCGCTGGTAAATTTCGGCAGGGAATCATCAGTCAGATTGATTCCACCGCTGGCTTTCACACCGACAAGCTGTGCACTTGAATCACTGTCATTGACGCCATACCTCATTTCCTCCATGTTCAGAGAAAGCAGATCATCCGTCTTCTTTCCTTCACCAACGCTGGAATTCAGATCATCGCGTTTGGAGTACTTATCCTGTAATGGTGTGGTTTCCTCTTCATTAGTACCGCCGTCTGCGGCAGCGGACCACCATGGCAGGGATACGGAAATCCTTCCGCCAAGGGAAATCGTATTGACGCCGATGACCGCATTGGACACACTCACCTGCATGCCTGTCAGTGCACCGACGGTTTTACAGAGCTGGTTTCCGACTACCCCTGCAGGTGTGATGATTTCGACGTCTTTTCCGTCTTCATATTCATCTTTGATTTCACCGCTGTTGATATTGTCATTGAGATCCTCATTGTTGGAATCATCGTCATCACCGCGCAGTTCATATTTCTCACTGTCATCCAGGGCAATGTAAAAATCTCCATTATGAAACTGATAATCTCCGACATACAGACTTCCTTCCCCGCTCATCACCAGGCCTTCATGCATGTTTCCATACCAGTCATACCCCGCAAAGGCATCACGAAAGGAATCCTGCAGGGAATCCACATTGTCACTGTAGCGTGTCACCGTGATTTCCGCATTGGCATTGAATGGGTTGCGGTAAAGAATGGCGTTGTTAATAAGAGCACCTGAGGCGATGGAATAATATACGTGGTCCGCAATTGTATAGGAACTGATTGTGCCGCGGATTGTCAGAAGTGTTTCAAATCCTTCCGGCATCTCCTCGGTTTCCTTTTCCAGTAACCGCACATCATATATTTCATTGACAGTGTCTTTGCCTACAAGCATGAGCCCGTATTCCACAACATTGAGTTTCGGATCATCACTCATGGTCACTTCCACATCCATCGTGCCGTAGTTTTCCGTTTCCAGTCTGAGACTGTACGGGTGTGCCTGATAGGCAAAGCTTTCACAATCCGGAAGTGTAACTGTCAAAGATGTATCATCACTGATGGACACATCTCCATGCATGATGGAGGCACTGTTTCCGTTCAGCTGATCCACCAGCTTCATTTCCCATGCATTGTCCGCATTCAGGTAACTGAAGCCTTTTCCCTTGATGGTAATCTTTTTGGTTTTTGTGCCGGTATACATGGATGTCGGGGCAGCCTGTGAAAAGGACATCGAAGGCAGTTCCCCTTTGATTCCCGGTAAAATGATATACTTCACTCCCTCACACAGCTCATCCCCATAACTGACCTGGATACCTGCCTCCTCCACAACCGTGGTATTGACGGTCTGCGGGTGTACGTAAAACGATGCGTGTACCGTTTCATCTGCCCTGATATCAAGATACTGTTCGTCCGTATCGATCACGGAAAGACTGGAGGACAATCCGAGTTTTACCAGGACATCGTTCATTGTATCTGTGGAATTGTTTGTGATGGATACCATGATCTCAAACGGATCACTGCCGTACACATAACCAGTCTGATCTGTGTTCAGTACCAGCTTCTGCGGTGCTTCAATCTGTACCGTCAGGGCATCCGAACCGATGGTATCAGAAACAGAACCGATACCGTAGTAGGTTTCATAGACCGCTGTTCCTCCGGCATGTAAAGAGGCCGGGTAGTAGTACAGTGCGACGGCGCTGTCCGCTCTTCCATACGGGTTCTGATCACTTGTGAAGTTCAGATACGGATTGACTTCACATTCCCACTTTGTTTCAGACAGTGTGTTCCAGTGTGCCGCAATCATTTCATCCGGTGCGACGCTGTCCACCCAGCCGTACAGCACACCGCGGGAATTGACATTGGATGCGATTTTGCGATCCATGGACTGCCATACCGCAGGTACCTGTTCACCCTTCAGACTGGTTTCGTTTGTAATATAATCTCTTCCTGCCAGAAGCAGTGAACCGTCATTTGCGCCAAGCATCGTATCAATCAGAATACGGGAGCCAATGGATACCTGTGCACCGGAACCGTTGGATACGGAATAGCGGATCCGCACATTTCCGACATCCGGATCCGAGAAATCCGTCACGAGTTTCAGCGTCTGTGTGACTTCCACACCGTTGACCTGCCATACCGTGACAGCCGTTGATCCGCTCAGATATGTCGGTGTGACAATCCCGCCGGCATTCCCGTAATCATTACCGAAAATATAGTCTTCCCCGTTGATCCGGAATGTTGTAAAGCCGGTATCCGGCACCGTGTTCAGAAAACTGAGAAAACTGTTCCGGTCGGTTGTTTTGGATGGAAGGCCATCCAGTGTTGATACGGTAAATCTGCCGTTTTCCGCGTTGACGTCAACTCTGATCAGGGTATTTCCAAAGGAAAGGCTGCCGGAAGAGTCCTTTGCCTGTACCGGTACGATGTTTACAGCCAGTACAAAACTGACAAGCAGTGCGATGATTTTCCGTTTCATGTCATCTGTTCCTTTCCACATACACCTCAATCAGCTTTGTCTGACGTTCAGAGTCCTGTACAAGCAGTGTATGATAACCTGTACTCTCAAACACATGACTTCCATCTGTCAATCCGTCATGAATATCCACACCGGATGTCTTGAAGTCACCTTTTTTCTTTCTTCCCTTTAACATCCATACTTTCATATCTTCTGCAAACCCTGTGGTTTCAAACAGGTTTTCACTTTGCGCAATGGATATGCATGTGTCATCCACTCTCTGTCCGTTGATAAACACCTGCGGGGCATCCGGGTCATAGACGGTCACCGTCATGTTTCTTTCCGTGATATTCCCTGCCTGATCCTGTGCGGTATAAATAACCTCATAACTTCCCGGTGTATTGAAATCCACGTCTTCCGTGATTGTCAGTCCATCTTCTTTCAGATTGTCATCCTGAATACTGACGTTGTCTTTCAGATCCACCGGATTGCCAACTGGAGTTACTGTTTTTTCCTGTTTCAATGTCATTTCAGGCGGTGTTGTATCGATCAGATCCGTGTTGAATATGACATCCGTTCTGTTTCCGGTCAGATCCGTGACCGAAAAGCTGAGTGGTACAGCGGATTCCAGTGTATATACCGCACTTCGTTCCGTTGTTTCACGTAACATCTCAGGCCAGATCACATCCTCATCGGAAGTGAATGTAATCCGCAGAGGTGCATTGGAAAGTTCATCCCGATCAGTGGAAACGGCAATGACAGGTTTTTCGTTGTCAATCCAGTCAACCACTGCTTCAACCGTTCCGATCACATTCCCCTTTCCGTCTGTATAACGGTATGTAAAGGAACCGTTTTCCTCGAATACATGACAGGCACTGCCGTTATTGTTTCGAACAACGATTCTCTCATTCACATTCACGGTTTTCAATATCGCAGTTACCTTCCCGCTGACCGGTTCGGTTGTAGAATACTGCACCTGCACTGCCGGCAGTTCCTTTGAGATCCAGTTGACATCCGCCGTGATGGAAGAGACATTTCCGGCACGGTCCACAGCTTCAAACACATATGTTCCGTTTTCCTCAAATCTGTATGTATGGAGGCCGTCTTTCCATTCCACAGGCTCATCACTTTCCGCAATGGCTGTGACGCCAAACGGTGTGGTGCCGTTGTTCTGTGGTGTATAAATCACGGTTAACTCAGGTGCCTGTGTATCAATGCGGTCACATGTAAAGGTGTATTCCCGCATGTTTCCGGCATTGTCATACAGTTGAAACACATGGGTTCCGTTTTCCTCAAACACATATGTCATATCCTGTGTTCCGCTGGCTTCATCAAAGGCATGCAGCACAACCGTGACATTCTGATTGGTATAGCCTTTCATATCGGATGTGAAGGTTCCTGTCGGTGCCGTCTGATCAATATGATCGATTGTGATGATCATACTTCCACGGTTTCCGGCAAGATCCTCAAATTCAACGTTCCATGTGCCGTTGGATTCAAACACATGTTCAAAACTGCCTTCCACCGGAGAAAGGGATTCAAATACGATGGCGGCGTGAACATTTCTGTTTGTCCATGTCTGCGGGTCATACGGAGTTCCCTCATCGGTTGTATAGATGACGGTCGGTACAGGTATTTCTCTGTCAATCCAATTTACCGTCACTGTGTATTTTCCGACATTGCCTGCCTCATCTTTGAAAAAGAATGTATGTGATCCGTTTGTTTCAAATACATACGTATCCGCCTTTTCATCAACAGTGTATTCCAGTTTTCCCTCTTCCACTTTTTCAAGTGTCAGGAATGTGATCTTTGAAGAATGGTCATCCCGTGGTGATATTCTTACGGTCACGTTGTCATTTGTCCATGACTGTGTGGAATACCATACATCCGTTTCCTCACATACCGGTGCCTGTGTATCAACACGGATGACTGTTTCTTCTTCTCCTTCGATCTGTGTTTCCCTGTCCAGAACGCGGTATGATAAAACACCCCACATGGATATCCGGTATGTATATGGCTGTTCCAGTACCTCCACACCTTCCATACCTTCATGAATCTCATCACCGTCAAACATCACAGAAACAATCTCCTGGGTTTCCTTTGGAATGATCTGTACTGTCACAGGTGTATTGACAGAAACATCATCTGTCCTGATTTCTCCATCCGTATTTCTGATGACAACATCCGCCTTTGGCAGATTCCGGTCAATCCAGTTCACTTCCGCTTCAAATTCTCCGATATTGCCTGCCTCATCAACAAAACGGAACAGCTGTTTTCCGTTATCCTCAAACGTAAAAGATGTCATATCCTTTTCAGGTTCCATCACTTTCACATCCCCGGCATCCTCAAATGTCCATTCCATTCTGACATCACTTCCGGTTCTGTGATCCGGTGTATACACAGGTTTCATCACCGGAGCTGTATTATCAAATCTGACGGATTCTGTCTGAGAGGAACTGTTTCCGACATCATCCATGGCTTTGACTTCAATGAGATATGTGCCGTCCAGTCCAGTGATTTCAAATGTGTTTCCGTTTACATCATTCCAGACTTCCTGTTCCCCCAGTCTGTACTGATAGTACGCAAAATCCGGATCCTCACATGTCATTGTGAATACCGCATTCTGATGTGCTTTTGTGTCTGCCTGTTCACACTGCAGTGTGAATACAGGAGCTTTCTGATCAATCCATGTGACTTCCGCTTTCTTTTGAGATGTGTTTCCGGCCGGATCCGTAAATGTGAAAAGATGTGTTCCATTCTGTCTGAACGTATATGTCTGAGCCTTACACCAGTCCGCTTCTCCCTCATTGACAGAAGCAGTTACTGTCACATCCTCTTTCGTCTTTTCCGTTGTGCTGTAATCCAGAAAGATCAGCGGCGGTGTGATATCGTAAATGATTTCCACCTGATATATTTCACTGACATTTCCGGCAATATCACGAAACCGTACCGCAATCACATGTGTTCCTTCCACATCCGCAAACGCAGTTTCCAGTGTTTTCGTAAACGGCTGCCACGATGTCCATTCCTCTTCATCCACCTTTACCTGCATTGTGATTCTGTCGTCTGAAATGTAATGATCCGCAGCTGTCAGACTGCACTTTGCATAGGCTGTATACACATATCCGTTTCCGTCATGTGCAATCGAACCTGATGGTGCTTCATTGTCTTTTTCAAATTTCTTTGATACGACATACGTTTCATTCCCGCATTCATCTGTAACAAGTATATGAATGAACAGATCACTGTCCATCTCCAGCATGAAAGACAGATTGGAAGGATCATCTGCGTACACCCACTCCTCAGGCATGTTTTCATTCTCAGTGATCGCATATCTGACCGTCAGTGCCGAAACTGCAGAAATATCGTCCTCCACTGACGCATGGACTTCATAGGAGGCTTCCCCTTTCCTGTTTTCATTTCCATCCGGTGTGAATTTGACAGTCGGTGCGGTATTATCCAGCTGGCATATACCTGAAGTCCAGGCCATATTACCGGCCATATCATATGCACGTACCTGTAATGTCCAGTCTCCGTTTTCATTCTCCGGTGTTCCAATTTCATCGGTTTCCACCAGTGTGATCCATGGTTCATCCCTGTCTTCACCCTGAATCCAGCGGTATTGGATGGAGGAAACGGCTGTATGTGCATCCTGGGCATGCACAACAGAAACATGGTTCTGTCTGTATCCTGTTGTATCACATGTCAGGCTGAGTTCCGGAACATCCCGATCTGCAAGTACTTCAACGCTCTGTTGTGAAATATTATTCAGAGAATCCTGTGCTTTGATTTCCAGTGCATATACACCGGATTGAAGAGGAAACGGCACCGGTCCGTTATCCGATAATATGCCTGTTTCCACCGCAGTATCTGTTTCGATATCCTTCCATGTGAATGTAACCTCAGGATATACAGGATCCGCATCCGTTACAGTGCAGTTCACCGCAATGATCTGCCCTTCAAACATGGTTGTGCCAAGACTGATTTCCGGTGCACTCAGATCATATGAAAACGGATGTTCACTGACAATCGGTTCAGAAACATTTCCTGCATGATCCTCGCAGATCACATACAGATACCAGTCCCCGCTTTCCATCGGGATATCCGTTCTGTACAATCCATCGATATTCTTTGCGTCGGAATACTGCAGCAGCGGATTTACGGCATCCTCTGTCCAGCCATACTGCACAACCGATACCCCGCACCCATCATCCTGTACCTGGATTTCCACACTGACTTCTTTCCCGTATCTCTTCTGAGCATCTGAGAATTCTGTTACATATGGTGCGGTTGTATCAATGCGTGTCTGATAATCATTCATGTAATCATAGACTCTGTTTATGAACGTATCATATGCATTGGATGACGCAGCTGCCTGCCTGACTTCATCGGTAATACCGGAAAGATCACATGACATAATGCCCAGACGGTCAACGTCATCCCCCTTTCTGACTGTGTATATGAAATCCGCCGTATTGGTGGTGGATTCATTTATGATATTTGACACAACAGCGCCGTTATTCAATCTGATTGACGCTGTACCGTCAGAAATAATGTTTTCATGAAAGGTCAGATGGAACTGAATCTCGTTTCCTTCTGTCAGAACCGAGTCAGAGGAAAAGCCCTGTGAACTGACACGGATCAGTTCCGGAGGACGGTTGTCCATGTATACTCTGCCGTTTTTTCCGATGGCTGAATTCAGTGCGGAAATATCGGATTCACTGAATGTCTTTGTGATGGAATTGCCCTGATCATCCCGGAATGTAAAAGAGCCTGTGCCAAGTAATGCCACTTTAGAGGAATCGGAAATCACGGATCCTGTGGAAGGAATGATGTATTCCTTGTACATGACTGTTCTGCCATTGAGAACGGATTCACCTGTAAAACCTGCCTGATCGGATACCGGATCCATCTTCAAAGTCGGATATGTGTTCAGGAACACACGTTCCGAGAATCGGAATTCATAGGTAATCTTCGTCCCTGCCGCATGGGTTTCACTCAGTTGTCTGCCGTCATCCGTGGATGCGGTAATCATTGTGACAGAAGGTGATACCGTATCGGTAATAACAAAGGAACAGTTCTCTGTTTCCAGTCTCCCTGATGTGCCGATATGATTGTATACATAGTATGTGATATAGGCTGTACCGGAAGGTATGACCTTGTCACTGATCGTAAATGTATTCCAGTGATGGGACACGGAATAGCTGTCACTTTTCTGTGTCCAACCCTGAATATAGTTTCCTGCACTGTTATAACACTGTACCGTCAGCTCTCTTGTATTTGTACGTGAACCGTTGGCTCCGACTTTAACGGAAGCTGTAAAACGCAGTTCACTCTGTGATGCACGTGCTTTGGCTGCTTCATCCAGGTATACCGTCTGTCGGGAAATCTGTGTTTTTTCATCCGTTGAAATGTTTGGCAGTGTCAGAAGGTTGCGGTTGTACGAACCCTCGTTCATTGTAATATCCCCGCCGTTTCGGTCTGTCGCATATACCGGTGTCAACTGTATGCATACTATGATCACCATTGTCAGAATACTGACAAAAGCGGTCATGATTTTCTTTTCTCTTCCTGTCATTGTGTCCTCTTTCCAGATCATTATGATTATCCATGTGAACTCTAACATGAAAGCGTTTCACATAACCGGAAGCGGAATGAGTCGATCATTTACAGGTATGAAATGACCGGTGATTTCAGATTAAGATTGTTTTAAACTGCAATGGAAAAACACAGGATCCTTTCAGATTATGATACTCTGTGAATATGAAAAAGCGTATGACATACATTGCCGTACTGTGTGGTATGGCAGCACTGGTATTTCTGTTTCTGTATCAACGGCCGTATCAGCCTTCTTCCGATGAGGCCGCAATCCGGATTCATCTGAACACGGATGCGGATATCGGTCTGATTGTCTATGATTATTTCCTCGATGGACAGTCGTATTCCGGAGGAATTTCAAATGCGGACAGATCACGGATCAGAAAGGATTCCTCTGACAACCTTGTGATTCTGAACAGATCTGATCTGAACATTCATCAGGATCCGATCGAAATGCGGATCACGTTCCGCATCATTACCGAATATGTGGATCCCAACTTTGAAAACATCTATCCTGAACAAATCACAGAGTATACAGCACCATTGAATCTGAAGCTGTATTATGGGAAAGTGATTGATCTTTCCATCACAGGAAACAGAAACAGTGGATATCAGATATCCATGATAAAACCGGAGTAAAGCAGGTACTCCGGCTGTTTTATACTGTCATCTGATGGATGATTTGAATGGAACGAAAACACTGCCTGAGTGATATCAGACAGTGTTGTGTGTGATTGATTACTTTGCGACGATGTTTACGATTCTGTTTGGAATGACAATGACCTTTCTGACGGTCTTGCCTTCCAGATTACGGATGACAGATTCCTGAGCCATGGCGGTATCCTCAAGAACCTTCCTGTCCTCATCCTTGTTTGCCTCAAATGTGGCTCTGACCTTGCCGTTGATCTGAACAGCGATCGTCACGGTATTGACAACAAGTCTGGATGGATCCGCAACAGGCCATGTATCATAGCTCATATCCTGTTCACCTGTAATCTTCTGATTCAGCTCTTCGCATACATGCGGTGCGATCGGATACAGCAGACGGAGGAAGGAAACAAACATGTCTCTGTTTACCTTGCCAAGCTTGTATACATCGTTGATGAAGATCATCATCTGGGAAATGGCTGTATTGAAAGCCAGTGCGTCGTAGTCTTCCGTTACCTTCTTGATGGTGAAGTTGAAGGAGTAATCGAGTTCAGGTGTAGCCTCATCTGTGATCATACCTGTTTCATTGACTCTCCATACTCTTTCAAGCCACTTTCTCGCACCGTCCATTCCATTTGTGGACCATGGCTTGGATGCGTTTAACGGCCCCATGAACATTTCATACAGTCTCAGTGCATCAGCACCGTGGGAAGCGATCAGTTCATCCGGATTGACAACATTGCCCAGTGACTTGGACATCTTGATTCCGTTTTCACCAAGAATCATACCCTGGTGGTACAGCTTTTTAAACGGTTCATCGTTGAATACGACACCGCAGTCTCTGAGTACCTTGTACCAGAAACGGGAATACAGCAGATGCAGTACCGCATGTTCGGCACCACCGATATACAGGTCAACCGGCATCCAGTGTTCGATCAGCTTCGGATCAGCCAGTGCCTGATCGTTATGCGGATCCAGATAACGCAGATAATACCAGCATGAGCCTGCCCACTGCGGCATTGTGTTTGTCTCACGCTTGCCCTTCATGCCGTCAATTTCAACATTGAGCCATTCTTCCGCATTGGCCAGAGGGGATTCACCGTCATCACTTGGCTGGTAGTTGTTTACGGCAGGCAGTTCCAGAGGCAGATCATCTGTGGAAACCGTCTTCATTGTGCCATCTTCCATATGGATGATCGGGATCGGTTCACCCCAGTAACGCTGTCTTGAGAACAGCCAGTCTCTCAGCTTGTACTGCACCTTGGCATGACCGCAGCCATGTTCCTCAAGCCATGCGATCATTGTCGAAATGGCTGTCTTCTTATCCATGCCGTTAAGCCATTCGGAATTGATGTGAACACCGTCTTCTGTCCAGGCTTCCACTTCAACGTTGCCGCCTTCCAGTACCGGAATGATTTCCAGTCCGAACTTCTTTGCGAACTCATAGTCTCTTGTATCATGTGCAGGTACAGCCATGATCGCACCGGTACCGTAGCTTGCCAGTACATAGTCGGAAATCCAGATCGGAATCTTCTTTCCGTTAACCGGGTTGACCGCATAGGCACCTGTGAATACACCTGTCTTGTCTTTGTTCAGATCCGTTCTCTCCAGATCGGACTTTGTGGAACAGATTCTCTGGTATTCCTCAACCGCACTTCTCTGTTCCTCTGTTGTGATGGCGTTGACAAACGGATGTTCCGGAGACATGACACAGTACGTAGCCCCAAACAGCGTATCGCATCTTGTTGTGTAGACTGTAAATACCTTGTCTGTACCGTCGATTCTGAAATCAACTTCCGCACCGGTGGACTTGCCGATCCAGTTCTTCTGCATTTCCTTTGTGGACTCCGGCCAGTCAACCTGTTCCAGATCATCCAGCAGCTCTTCCGCATAGGCAGTGATCTTCAGTACCCACTGTCTCATGTTTCTTCTGACAACCGGGTTGCCGTGTTCACTCTTGCCGTCAATGACTTCCTCATTGGCAAGGACTGCCTTTTCAGCAGGACACCAGTTGACAGGCATCTCCGCAACATAGGCAAGCCCCTTGTTGTACAGCTGCAGGAAAATCCACTGTGTCCACTTGTAGTAATCCGGATCACATGTACGGATTTCTCTGTCCCAGTCATAGGAGAAACCAAGTGCCTTCAGCTGTTCACGGAAGTGATCAATGTTGGCATAGGTGAATTCTCCAGGATGATGACCGGTCTTGAGGGCGAACTGTTCCGCCGGCAGACCGAAGGCATCAAATCCCATCGGATGCATGACATTGTATCCCTGCATTCTCTTCATTCTTGCCATGATATCCGTTGCCGTATAGCTTTCCGGATGTCCTACATGAAGTCCCTGTCCGCTCGGATACGGAAACATATCCATGACAAAGTACTTCGGTTTTGAGAAGTCATACCCGTCTGTCTTGTAGGTTTTGTTTTCTTCCCAGTAATTCTGCCACTTTTTTTCAATGGTCTTATGATCGTACATACCTTTTCTCTCCTTTGAATATCAAAAAACGTCCTCACAGATCTAAGGACGTTGGATTAACGCGGTACCACCTTAGTTCATATGCCGTATGACATATGCCCTTCATTATCGCACATAACGCATGCCTGCGTTTACTCACAGGGTGAGTTCACTCTTTTCTCCGCAGCGGATTTCACCGGACTCCGCCTCTCTGCACCGGATACGAAAGCTACTGTTCCTGATCAACGTAACGAATGTATCTTACCACAACACTTCTGTTTTGAAAACAGAAAAGTCATGACATATGATGATGGCACGGTCCATGGTTCTGTGCTGCCAGCGGATCATATTCCAGCGTACCGTTCAGGTATGCATACAGCGCATCATCACAATCCCCCGGATACACCGCCGTATACCTTCATGCCGGCATTGACCATGCGGGTGTATATTCCCATGCCAAGACCACCGCAGATCACCACATCCACGCCCAGTCCGGCAAGGAAGTCCGCCAGAGCTCCATGGGATGCACCATCGGTTCCGAGCACCTGCTTATTGACGGTGTTGTCTTCGTTTACCGTATATACCGCAAACTGTGTGGTTCTCCCAAAATGCTGGAAAACACATTCATTTTCATACGTCACTGCAATTTTCATATCTATTTTCCTCTTTCCTGTCGTATCATTATATCCAATACAGGAAAGAAGGAGAAGTTATGAAACAGCCAATGATCGCATTAACCGCAAGAAATCAGAGTGAAAAACCGGATAACCCGATCTGGTCGGACAACAGGTCATATTCCGACTATGTGCGTGCCGGCGGCGGACTGCCGATGATCGTAACTGCCGAAACGGAACAGGAAGCACAGAAGATCGCGGAAGTGTTTGACGGACTGCTGATAACCGGCGGTGAGGATTGTGATCCGAAATACTACAATGAGCCAAACACCCACAGTGAGGTCATCCAGCCGGACATTGACGAAAGTGACTTCATGCTGTATCGGGCGTTTGTCAAAGCAGGCAAACCGGTGCTGGGCATCTGCCGGGGAATTCAGGTCATCGGTGTATGTGAAGGTGCATCTTTAATCCAGGATATTCCGACGGAATTCGGTACCCAGCATGGTCAGAATCACTGCCAGCCGCCGATCCCAAATGATCAGTTCTGCCATGAGGATTCCTTTATGGAAGATTCAGGACTGTATGACATCTTCGGAAAACAGTACGGCGTCAATTCCTTCCACCACCAGGCACTGCGCAGTGTACCGGAAGGCTTCACATTAACAGCACGCAGTGAGGAAGGCATTATTGAAGGCATAGAAAAAGATCATGTCATCGGTGTTCAGTGGCATCCTGAACGCCTTCTCCATGATCCAAAACACGTAGAAATCATACGCAGATGGATAAAACTGTGTTCATCTTGCTAAACCGGAAAGATCCTCCACGATATAATCGGGGTGGATTTTTTCATTCATGCCCTCATTGACAATCGAACGGCCTTCCGTCACATATACCGTTGTCATGCCCTTGTGCAGTGCCGGAATCAGATCACGCACAAATGAGGTACCGACAAATACGACAACCGAGGCGTCCGCTTTCATATACCGCAGCACCATGTCCAGCAGTAATGGGGATCCGATCCCGAAATGAATCGCATCGGTTTTTGTGGCATATTCCATCATATGCACAATGGATCCGTTGCCGATGAGTTTCTGGTTTTCCACGACCTGGGTTCTGCGGTCATCCACACTGACAAGGATCCCTCCTTCGGCAATCATTGCGCAGACATCACAGTAATCATCATAGTTCAGTGTTCTGTCCATCCCGGCAAACACAAAGTCCGGGTGGAGATGATTCCTGTGGTATTCCGCTTTTTCGACGGCTTCTCTGACCCCTTCCCCGCCGATGACAGCCGCCTGTTTTTTCTCCGGAAAATGGGAGGAAAGAAAGTCCACGGCAGCCATGGATGAGGTATACAGGTTGGCATGACGGAATGTGCGGAAACCGGCCGCACGCATTTCCTTTACCACCGTATCCCTGGATTTGCCGGACTGCTGGGAGAGAACGACAAACGGGACATTCTGACGATACAGAAGATCAAGCAGTTCAACTGCGCCCTTTTTCGGCTTTCCGCCGCGGATCAGAGCATCCATCACCAATACATATACACTGTTGAGCATAGATGTATTCTAACATATTAAGGCGATGAAATGAAAAGAGTGTGATATGATGTACGCATGCAGGAAAATACGATCAAAAAGATTCTGATCGGGATTCTCTCCGCTGCACTGGTCATCGGCATTGCCCTTGCGGATGCACTGATCATTGAACCAGACCGCATTGTGATCCGCTATGAGACCATTGCGGATGAGAAGATCCCGGAAGCACTGAATGATATGACGATCTGTTTTTTTACGGATCTGGATTACGGGCTGTACACCGATGAAGACCGCATGGATGAGATTGTAAGTCTCATTAACAGCACCGGAAGTGATGTGGTGATCTTCGGCGGTGATCTGTACGACGACAGTGTCATGCCGGATGAAACAGGCAACGCCGTACTGACGGAAAAACTGAAAAACATCACTGCACAATACGGCAAATTTGCGGTATACGGTGATCACGATGACAGCAGTGAAGAACTGCTTGCCAACACGGATGGAATCTACGCAGGGAGTGACTTTGAAGTCATTCACAATACTTCGATCACCCTTCACAAAAAAGGTTCCGCAGGCATCACATTTGTCGGACTCGGCAACGGGATTACCGGCAGAAGCGATGTGGAAAGCGCCTACGCAAACGTCTCCGCCAACAACCTGGTATTCACCGTATGTCATACCCCTGACAGTGCGGATACCGTACCGGCCGATCTGACGGATTACATGGCCGCAGGGCATTCCCACGGCGGTCAGGTATACTGGTATTTCGGGGCACTCGATACACCGGACATGGCAGTCAATTATCTCAACGGCATTCACAGTGTCAAGGATGCGTTCACACTCGATATTTCCAGCGGTGCCAGCTGCACCATTGCCAATGTCAGATTCATGACATCCAATGAGATAGTCGTCTACCGTTTTGTACATCAGGAACCGGTTCAAACAGAATCATGAGTCTTCAGGACTCATTTTTTGTACAGAAAAAGCAGCTTCATGAAAGAAACTGCCTGATCGTCATATTTCAGTCAACCTGAATCCCGCCGCATTCACGAATGGACAACACATAACAGCATCCTTTTCCAAACACGCTTTCCATCATGGAAATATACTGTTCTGTCTTTCCCTCCGGCACAAAAGCCTGAATGGTTCCGGCAAAACCACCGCCGTGAACACGGTATGCGCCATCGTGTTTCAACATCGAATCCGACAGTGCCAGTGCTGTGGCAATGGCCTGGTTTTTCGAATCACCCGGTGCGGAGATGTTCTGCAGGTACATCCACGAGGATGCGCCTGACTGGTTGACAAGATTCAGGAATGTGCGGATATCCCTGTTCTTCAGTGCTTCCGCTTCATCCTTTGCGCGCTGAGTTTCACACACAAAGTGATAGGCACGCAGAAAGGCACGGTCACCGCACTGTTCTCTGATCGCAGCACACTCTGCGATCACCTCATCCTTTGTACATGTTCCAAGAACCTGTTTTCCTAGTACCTTTGCGGCTGCTTTCATTTCTGCCGGTACCATGGAATACTCATCGGAAAGATCCGCATGGCTGGCTCTTACATCTGTCAGAATCAGATCATAGCCATAGGCATGCGGGTCAAAGTCAACCTTTTCAACAATCGGGTTTTCCGGATCCGCAAAGTCCATGTACGCAAAGGATCCCGTGGAACATGCCATCTGATCCAGAAGTCCGGAAGCCTTCATGAAATATCTGTTTTCCGCATACTGTCCGATCTTTGCCAGATCCGTTGAGGACACCTTTCCGTTATTGTAAAGATGATTCATGATCGTTGCGATCAGTACCTCAAAGGCTGCCGAAGATGACATGCCGGAGCCCGGAAGGACTCTGGAATCCGCATAACACGTAAATCCGCCGCACGCAAAGCCTCGCTGTTTCAGACCTGCCGCAACACCGCGGATCAGTGCTTCCGTGGTGTTTTTCTCATCCTCGTGGATTTGTGTATCAGAGACATCCACAGGTTTTACCGCAAATCCTTTTGCATGATAGGTGACGATATTATCGCTGGTCGGAATGACTGCCGCAATGACGTCAAGGCTGATGCTCGCCGCAAAAACACGTCCAAGCTGGTGATCGGTGTGGTTTCCGCCGACCTCTGTTCTGCCCGGTGCGGAAAACAGGTGGATTTCCTGATCTCCGTACTGATCAAGGGATTCCTGCAGTAAGGCAATATATCTGCCCTTCTGCTCATCCAGGGCGGAAGCACCGTACAGATGCGTCAGAACTGCATCATACGTACCTTTCAGCAATGCTTCCTGAAGAAGTGTGGTTTTCATGATTCAATGGTCCTTTCTGTTATTTTGCCAGTTTTTCAAACGCATTTCTGGCTGCGTTCTGTTCTGCCTGTTTTTTGGATACTCCCTTTCCTGTACCCAGAATCAGTCCGTCTACGATCACGTTCATGACAAATTCAGGTGCGTTTGCCGGACCTTTTTCACTGACCAGGTCATAGTGGAGCGTACGTGAGGAATCACTCTGAATGTATTCCTGCAGCTTTGTCTTGTAGTCCTGGATAATGCCGACATCATCAGGGTGGGCAAGACGTGGTGTAATGACCTCATTGAGGATATTGTCAACCGCATCCATTCCCTGATCCAGATACAGAGCACCAAGGAAGGCCTCAAACATATCCGCTATAATCGCATCCTTGTTTCTGCCGCCTGTTTTTTCCTCACCTGTTCCCAAAAGCAGGAAATCATTCAGGTGCAGCTGGCGTCCGTAGATCGCAAGCGCCTTTTCACATACAAGCTGTGCCCGCAGTCTTGTCATTTTCCCTTCGGATATGCCGAGGGGATAAATGGCATTGGAGCTCCACAGCTGCAGTACCGCATCTCCCATGAATTCCAGTCGTTCATTATCGTGAAACTGGCGGTGCTCATGCGCGTATGAACTGTGCATGAAAGCCTGATGAATCAGATCCGTCTGTGTGACGGTAATTCCTCTGTTTTTGAGCCAGTCAATAATATCCATATGTCAAATCATTCTCCTTAATCTGTATACTGCGTCATGTACCGGGTCGCAGCACGGTCCAGAATGGACGCAAAATCCGGATGATCCGGATGATCGCAGATATACTGCGCATCTTTTCTTGCGGTTTCAATGATGGCGGTATCCTCGTCCAGGTTACCCAGAATAAAGTCAGGAATACCGCTCTGCCTTGTACCAAGTATATCACCGGGACCTCGCTGCCGTAAATCCTCCTGACTGATTTCAAAACCGTCACATGACTTCACAAGCACCTTCAGTCTGCTTAATGTGGAAGGCTCTTTTGCATTGGTCAACAGCCAGCATTTTCCCTTTGTACTGCCGCGCTGAATGCGTCCCCGCAGCTGGTGAAGCTGGGAAAGCCCGAATCTTTCAGCGTTGTACACGATCATTCCCGTGGCATTGACAACATTCATTCCGACTTCCACAACGGTTGTCGATACAAGAATCTGCGTTGTATTGTCCCCAAATGCCTTCATCACCGCTTCTTTCTGTTCGGATTTCATCGGTCCGCTCAGGCAGTCCACATGGTACTGCGGAAACAGCCTGGCGATATTCTTCGTAACGGTTTCCACATTTCTGACTTCCGAGTCACCTTCTTCCACGGCTGCACAGATAATGTACAGCTGGCGCCCTTCCGCCAACAGCTGCTGCACATCGGAAAGAACGGAACGGAAACTGTTTTCGTTGATCAGTACCGTATCCGGAGCCTGCCTGCCCGCAGGCATGGTATGAATCGTAGATACATTCATTTCCCCGAACATCGCACTGGCAAGTGTACGAGGAATCGGCGTCGCACTCATCAGAAGAAAATCACAGGCATCGCCTTTTCTGGCAAGTGCTCTTCTCTGTTCCACACCAAACCGCTGCTGTTCATCCGTCACAACAAGGCCAAGGCGGGAAAAGGAAACATTTTCCTGCAGAAGTGCATGTGTTCCGACCACAATATCCACACTCCCGCTGCGGATTTGTTCCAGCACTTCCGCCTTTTCATTTTTCGAAAGACCGGAATACAGCAGTGCACATCTGACCCTGTTTCCCAACATTGTCTGAATGCTTTCCAGGTGCTGACGGGCAAGAATTTCCGTCGGTGCAAGCAGCGCCCCCTGATACCCGGCTATGGATGCCCCATACAGTGCAAGTACCGCAACTGCGGTTTTGCCGCATCCGACATCCCCCTGCACAAGGCGGTACATCGGTTTTGGTGTGCTCATATCTTTCAGTATTTCATTTAATGCGGAAAGCTGATCAACTGTCAGCCGGTATGGAAGCGACAGAATCACGTCTCTGATCTTTTCCGTATCGATCCGTTTCGCCGGCTTTGTATACGTTTCGGTCTCTTTCTGTCTGGTATGAATCACGGAAGTGAAAAACTGCAGAAATTCACTGTACTTCAGTGTCCGTACCGCCTGGTTGACATCATGCATGGATTCCGGAAAATGAATTCTGTACAACGCATCCCGTTTCCGCAACAGTCTGTAACGATGAATGAAGGTCTCCGGCACATCATCCGTGATCTGGTTTTCAACCGCCTCAAAAACCTTCTGAATCACAGCACGGATCGTACTCTGACGCATGCCCTCCTTCAGACTGTACACCGGTACAACAGCCGGATGTTCCGCTAAAGGTTTCGTGTCATAACTGATAGCTGTTACCCTGTTTTTCCCCTGATATATGCCATGAATTGTCACAACCGTTCCATCACTGAGCTGACTGGCCCATGGTCTGTTGTAAATCGTAATCTTCAGTACCGTATCATCCATCATCACTTCAAAAGAAGAAGATGACATACGTCCCCTTCTGAATGTGAATACCTTTGACACTACACGGCCTTCAAATGTCACCTTATCCCTGACTTCCCATGTCGTAAACGGTTTTGTTTCATTGACTTCATAGCGGAACGGATAATACTGCAGCACATCATCTGTTGTCTTAAGAGAAAGGCGTTGACAGGCACTGATTCTGGCAGGTGTCAGTTTCAGACTTTTATCTTCGATAAACATCAAAGCTATTATATACGAAAAAACGAAAAGAAAACAGGCGTATCACAGCCTGTCTCCTTCTTTGCAGGGAAGTGATCAGAGAATGACAAACGGTGTGTCAAATCCGATCCAGTCAAGAAGAATCTGCTCGTTTTCAGGTACACGGCCGACAACGTTGTATTCGTTGGAAACTTCGATGTCATGGCATACAATCCACAGTTCGCCCCTGTAGTGTTCCAGATTATCATTGACAATCAGGACATCCCCTCTGTGTGCCGTAAATCCGGTTTCTGATCTTGCCGGAATGGATCTGCCCTTGAATTCAATACGCGGGAAAGAAGAACGGATGATGTTTTCGTTGCCGTCACCTCTGTTGTTGTGTTTTGGCCAGTAAACAATTTCCTTTTCCGTATCTGTGATGTCATCCACTGTATCCACACGGACGCTGATCTTTGTCAGATCCATCTTTGACAGTGTGACCAGTTCCTCATCATCCGCAAAGCAGTTGCCGATCATGATATCCTGACACAGGTTCATCGCAAGCAGATGTCTTGCCTGCAGGTCAATCGGAAGTCCTCTGTGCATTTCAAGAGTCGGCAGACCTTCATACACAGGCCAAGGCCCGAATGTATTCTCAGCGTTGCTTGAGACAAAGGAAGCAACACGGAAGCCACCCTTCTTGTATCGGGATGTCAGTTCGATATATCTTGCCATGCCCATACCTGTATGACGTTGTGGGAAGAAGTTGGAACAGAAGCACATGTTTTCCTCATCCGCACCGCATTCAATCAGATTATCGAAGGCAATCATACCGGAAGCGTTGTATTCAATCTTGATTCCATATGGATTTCTTGTGATAGCCGCATCCTCAACAGATCCGAAATGACCGTCAAGACGAATGATATCCAGACCGATTTCATGGAAAATGGAAAGATCATACGGTGTAGCACCGATGTGCCTGAAGACTTCCGGATTTGTATCCGCGGATACAGTCAGTCCGGCCTCATGAGCTACTTTACAGAATTCAGAGAAGTTGCGGACCAGGTCCTCCTTTGATTCCGTAACGGAAAGAAAACATGTGAAAACCCGCTTAAAACCGAGTTCTCCTGCACGGCGCATATACGCATACGCAGCGTCCTTGGTGGTGTGTTCCGGGAAAACGGAAATACCTAATGATTTCATGTACTAAATCCTCCTGTATTAAAACGGTATGTACAGATCCATTATACAATGAAAGCGCTTTGAAAACATGTTCTTCCGTCTTTTTCTGTTTCTGGAAACGGTAATTGTACAGATTGTCTGATTCGTGAACAGATTGTCCAGTCAAAAAGGGAAGAAAAAATGCAGTGCCATGACAACACTGCATTGATTCGGATTCTTCTTTGAAGAATTATTTTGCCATTGCGGCAACTTCAGCTGCGAAGTTTTCTTCCTTCTTTTCGATACCTTCACCGACAACGTACTTAACGAACTTTGTAACTTCAGCACCGTTTGCCTTCAGATACTGTCCACACTTCTGATCGGAATCCAGGAAGTATTCCTGATCAACAAGGCACATATCCTGTAAGGACTTGGAAATACGTCCTTCAACAATACCGGCCTTAACCTTTTCAGGCTTGCTTGCCAGCTTTTCATCCTTTTCGAGCATTGCGATCTGAACTTCTCTTTCATGATCAACAACTTCCTGAGGCATGTAGTTTCTGGAAATGTAGGATGGGTTCATGGACGCAACCTGCATAGCCATGTTCTTGGCAACCTGTGCGTCGCCGCCCTTAACAACTGTAATTGCGACGATACGGCCGCCCTGATGAGCATAGGAGCCAAAGAATTCATCGTCACACTTTGTCAGGATTTCGAATCTTCTCAGTGTGATCTTTTCACCGATTGTAGCGACTGCAGAGACAAAAGTGTCATTCAGTGTGCCGTCAGCTGTGGACAGAGCCAGAGCCTCTTCAACTGTCTTTGCATCAGATGCAATGATTGTGTTGGCAGCTGCTTCGAGAAGTTCGAGGAACTTATCGTTCTTTGCGACGAAGTCAGTTTCAGAGTTGACTTCAAGAATAACAGCCTTGTTTCCATTGACAACGATCTTACCCAGACCTTCAGCCGCAATTCTGTTTTCCTTCTTGGCAGCCTTTGCCAGACCGTTTTCACGGAGCCAGTCAATTGCCTTCTTGATATCACCGTCACAGGCTTCCAGAGCCTTTTTGCAGTCCATCATGCCTGCGGATGTGATTTCTCTTAATTCCTTAACCTGCTTTGCAGAAATTGCCATGATTATTCAGCCTCCACTGTTGTTTCTGTCTTTGGAGCTTCAGCTTCTTCAACCTTTGCCTTTGCAGCGTTTGCATGGTCGTTTCTTCTGAAGACTCTTCTTTCGCCGTTGTAATTGTTACGGCGCTGAGCCATCTGTGCTCTCTTTTCCTCGTATCTCTGCTTCTTCTTTCTTTCGTATTCAGCAGCGTCTTCTTCAACCTTTCTGATTACATCCTTCATTGTGATATCTTCGCCGTTATCAGCTTCATCAGGGATGTTTTCAATCGGCAGGTTCTTGCCTTCGCATACTGCATCAGCGATGATGGAAACCAGCAGCTTGATGGAACGCACTGCATCGTCGTTTGCAGGGATCGGATAGTCAACTGTTCTTGGGTCAGCGTTTGTATCAATTAATGCGAATACCGGAATGCCGAGCTTTCTTGCTTCAGCTACTGCGTTGTGCTCTTCCAGCGGGTCAACAACGAATAATGCGTCAGGAAGCTTCTTCATATCCTTGATACCGCCAAGGAAGTTGTCGAGCTTTTCCTTCTGCTTCAGCTTCATTGCCTGTTCCTTCTTTGTGTACAGTGCAAGAGTTCCGTTGTTTTCCATTTCTTCAATGTCGAGCAGAGTCTTGACAGACTTCTGAATTGTACGGAAGTTTGTCAGAGTACCTCCTAACCATCTCTGGTTGACATAGAAGGAACCACAGCGGATTGCCTCTTCAAGAATTGTAGCCTGTGCCTGCTTCTTTGTGCCGACGAACAGAACCTTTCCGCCATCTTCTGTAATCTTCTTTAATGCATTGTAAGCAACCTCCAGCTGCTCCTGTGTCTTGTTCAGGTCGATAATGTAAACATTATTCTTTGCAGTGTAGATGTATGGCTTCATGTTCGGATCCCACTTACGTGTCTGATGACCGAAATGAACACCATTTTCAAGCATTTTCCTCATTGTAACAACAGCCATATTTTTTATTTACCTCACTTTCCGTTGATACCGCCACAGTTTCGAACATCATCAATACATGCATATCCCTGCTTACAGGACCATGTACACGGGATGATGAATCCGCTGTGTGAGAAGTCACCCGTACCGCACAAAAAGACGGATTAACCGGATGCCGAGCAATATGTTAACACACATCATGTATTTCTGACAATGCATTCCGGTATTTTTCTGCCTGAATTGCGTTGAAGTTTTACATTTCCTTTTCCAGAATCAGCGGTGCATAATGATCGATCAGAAATGCTCCGATCGGAGCAGTAATCACGATTGCCAGGACAGCCGCCGAAAGCACAAGGGATCCACATGTAAGACCTGCGGCCAGCGGTACAGAACCGATGGCTGCCTGTACGGTTGCTTTTGGCAGATATGCCATGACACAGAACAGTCTTTCCCTGACCGACAGTTCGGTTTTCAAAAGGCACAGCCATACTCCGGCTGTACGGAACACAAGCGCTCCGGAAATCAGGATGACTGCCCTGAAACCCGCCATTGCCATATAACGGATATCCACTGCCGCTCCGACAAGTACAAACAGTATCACTTCCGCCCCAACCCACAGACTGCCGAATTTACCGGCAAGCTCTGTTCTTCTTTCATCGGAGCTTTTCATTCGGATCATGCATGCCATTGACGTTACAGCCAGTAAACCTGATACCGCAACAATCCCTTTGAGTGCTTCCTCCAGTCCGATGAGCAGAAATGCCCAGCCGAAAATCACAACGGTTTTCTGATTATCATTTATTGTTGTAAACGAAAACAGTCTGTCCAGCACCAATCCCGCAGCAGCGCCGGCAAGAAATCCCATTAAAATGGATACCGGTATATCAAGAAGTTTTCCTGCATTCATGACACCGGTCTGTCCCATGGAAAGAAATACGGAAAACAGAACAATGACAAATATATCATCACAGCTGGCACCTGCCATGATCATCTGTGGAATACTTTTCGCAGTACCCTTTTTTGTTTCAATCAGATTGACCATGCGTGGAACAACAACAGCAGGAGAAACCGCCGCAAGCACAGAACCAAGTATCGCTGCTTCCACTCTGTTGATTCCAAATAGCATTGGCGCAAGTATCACCGTACCGACAATTTCCGCACATGCCGGTACAAATGACATCAGTACCGCTGGTCTTCCTACTTTTTTCAGATCCTGCAGATTCAATGACAGCCCTGCTTTGATCAGAATGATGATCAATGCAATCTTTCTCAGTTCTGCAGAAATGGAAAGAACGGAACCATCCAGCAGATTCAGTACATACGGCCCGCACAGGATCCCTGCCGCAAGCATCCCCACAATCCTTGGAAGATGCAGTTTTTCAACCAGTCCCGCGCACAGAAAACCTACCAGGAAAACAATACCAAAAGAAACAATCATAACCCCTCCTTAAACAAAAAGCTGATGTTCTGCGTACCTGAAAACAGGATCACAGAAGTCATCAGCTGATCTTTCAGCGGTTCAGGGAATACACCCTTGGGAGAACCTCATTCCCGTCACTATTTTACCACGCATCACATCTTTTACAATGGAATTCCGTTTTCATGCAGAAAAAGTCAGAAAATTAAAAAAATCTGTGTCAAATTCAATAGAAAAGGTAATAAGTTAAGTGTAGGGTGAATGATCACAGTATAGAATCACAGTCATGACTGCCCGCTGAAGACGCGACCAGCCGCAGTCTGCCCGTATTCTGCCCTGATCCTGTCATCCTGTAGAAAGGAGGAGGTCATGTATACTGTACGCATACCACTGGAACTGAACGATTCAGAGAAGCATTACTT
The DNA here is from genome assembly GCA_051873755.1 of Bulleidia sp. Taxonomy (GTDB): domain Bacteria; phylum Bacillota_I; class Bacilli_A; order Erysipelotrichales; family Erysipelotrichaceae; genus Bulleidia. Next base: position 71,527 of record JBJEFE010000052.1, read on the forward strand.
TTCAAAATGCTTTCATTACATCAACACAATCCATAACACTCTTGTGCGCAACGTAAATCAGCACATGCGTGTTCTGCTTTCGGATCAGGAATATCTGAATACACGAAAGGAATATGAATCCTGCGGGTTTGCGGACAGAAAAAGTGATCAGTTATCAGATGTGCAGCTGCGCAAAAAGAAACGGCTGTCATTCATCATGTACCAGAAAATCAGACAAAACAAACTGCTGCTTGATGATATGGAACAGTTTGTTCTGGTCATGCAGAAGAAATACGCAGCATACATATCACGAACACAGGCCCTGACGGAAGCCAAAGCGGTATATCAGGGTTTCAGGAGGGTCCTGGATGGCAATGGTACACAGGTTCATTTCCGCAGATTCAATGATACTGACTGTATCCGTCAGAAGGGAACATCTGACGCAGTCAGAATCTTTGACTGGACGAAAGTCACATTCATGGGACACACATATCGCCTTAAGCAATACACGGATTCAAAATACATGAATTTCGTCATGCGCAGGACATCATTGCCCCATGATGTGATCAACTGCTCTCTGAAACGGATGGAGTTCAACAGCGGATTCCGATATTATGTAATCCTGCTTCTGAACGGGAATGCGCCACGCAAAAGACGTCCGAATGCAATCCGTTCAAGAACCGGCATTGATCTTGGAACATCCACGATCGCTACCGCCTCCAACGCGGAAGTCAATCTTGAGGAACTCGCACCAAAATCACCGGAATACGAAAAACAGATCCGGCATCTTCAGAACCTCGTCAATCATTCCATGCGTGTTCATAATCCCGACAACTACAATGACAACGGAACGATCAGAAAAGGAAAACACAAGTGGACTCTGACGAGGAAATGCCGTAAGAGAAAGCGTCAGATCCGTGTACTTTTCCGAAAACAGAGTGCTTACATCAAAACAGTACACAACACGATCGCAAATCGACTGATACGGACAACAAGTGAATTCATCATTGAACCGATGTCCTATTCTCCTCTTCAGAGGAAGGAGAAAAAGACCGAGCTCTCAGATGAAACAACCAAAGTCACAAGAAAAGACGGAAGCACGATCGAAGTACGGAAATTCAAACGTAAGAAACGTTATGGTAAATCCATCAGAATCCGCGCTCCCGGATATCTTCAGACACGAATCAGAGATAAAGCTTCACAGTATGACATTCCATACTATGAAATCAACATTGCATCCTACCGTGCTTCCAGTTTCCATCATGACACCGGTGAATATATCAAATCACCGCTGAATGAAAGAACAAAAGTAATCCACGGGCATCAGGTACAGCGTGACCTTTATTCCGCTTTCCTGATCTGCAACACGGATGATACCCTCCTGCATCCTGATCTGAAAGCATGCAGCAGATCATTTGCGCATTTCCTTGAGCTTCATGATGAAAAGATCGCGGAAATGAAGAGGAATGGTATTTCCAGAAAGTCATGCTTTGGCTTCTAGCATAAAAGAGCCGTCGCGTATCGGGTATCCGGATAAATCCCCGGTGCGTGTACTATGACAAAGAAAGTACGTTCCTGATGGAATGGAAATCGTCAGAAACCGTTCCCTGTGTTTGAACTATACACTTCGGTTGAAAGTCAAACGATGGGAACATTATAAAAAGCCGATGATCAAAATCATCGACTCACAGCACTATTCGACAGCGCCGTATTCCTTGTAATACGCGTCAATTCTGCCAAGCAGTTCGTCGTCAAGTGCATTGCGTTCTTTGAGAATTTCAACGACTTCCGGCATGGAAACAATAGCTGCTGCCTTAAAACCGTACAGCTGTTCAATTTCCTTGAGAGCTGTTGTATTTCCCTTACCCTTTTCATTTCGGTTCAGGGATACGATCAGCCCTTTAATTTCAACATCCGCCTGGCTTCTTACAATTGGAACGGTTTCCTCCATGGATTTTCCGGATGTTGTCACGTCTTCAATCATGATCACACGATCACCATCCTTCAGTTTTGAACCCAAAAGAATACCGGTATCACCGTGATCTTTGATCTCCTTACGATTGGAACAGTAACGGACTTCCTTTCCGTACAGTTCGTCAATCGCAAGTGCAGTGACAACTGCCAGCGGAATTCCCTTGTACGCCGGACCAAACAGCACATCGAAATCTAATCCAAAGTTGTCATGAATTGCCTTTGCGTAGTACCGTCCAAGTTCATGAAGCTGCTTTCCGGTGACATATGCACCGGCATTCATGAAGAACGGACTCTTTCTGCCGGATTTCAATGTGAAATCACCAAATTTCAGAGCTTTTGCCTCCAGCATAAAGGAGACGAATTCCTTCTTGTAGTCTTCCATCAGGCCATTGCCTCCTCAATCATGTGGTATGTTTCAACCGGGTTTTCCGCTTTGGTAATGGATCTGCCGACAACAATCATGTCGCAGCCCTGTTCCTTCGCAAATTCCGGTGTTGCGACTCTCTTCTGGTCATCAACCGAATTATTTGCAAGTCTGATACCAGGAGTCACTGTCAGGAAATCATTGCCGCATGCTTCGTGGATTGCCTTTGCCTCATGAACGGAACATACTACGCCGTCAAGACCTGCTTCCTTTGCGTTCTTTGCATAGTGAACAACAGTATCAATCACATCACCTGGAATACCGAGTTCCTCATTCATTCCTTCTTTGGATGTGGATGTAAGAACTGTAACACCAATCAGCTTTGCAGGCTCCTGTCCTTCCGGAGTTCCTTCAAGAATTCCCTGTTTAGCGGCTTTCATCATTTCAATACCGCCGCCGCAATGACAGTTGACAATATCAACCCCAAGGCGGGCAAGGTTTTTCATTCCACCTCTGACTGTGTTTGGAATGTCATGAAGCTTCAGGTCAAGAAATACCTTGTGTCCTGCCGCTTTGACTTCTTTTACCATCTCCAGGCCGCAGGCGTATGTCAGTTCCATACCGATTTTGACATAAACAGGTTCGTCGAACTTCGCAAGGAAATTCAGTACTTCTTCTTTGCTGGAAAAATCCAGTGCTACGATTGTTTTGCTCATTTGTTTCCCTTTCTGATTGCATCCTTCACGGATCTGTTTCCATATTTTTCCAGTACAGACGGCAGTTCGTCGATGATGGAAAGACACACATACGGGTCTTTCAGATTTGCTGCACCGACTTCCACTGCACTTGCACCGGCATACAGATATTCTACGACATCTTCCGCTGTTGTAATACCACCGACTCCGATAATCGGAATACGGACAGCCTGTGCACACTGGTAAACGCAGCGGATCCCAACAGGTTTGATTGCCGGACCGGAGAGTCCGCCTGTCTTATTTGCCAGAAGCGGTTTCCCGGACCGTAAATCCATACGCATACCAAGCAGTGTATTGATCATGACAAGCCCATCCGCACCTGCTTCTTCACAGGCTTTTGCAATGGCCACAATGTCCGTTACATTCGGACTCAGTTTGACATAAACCGGTTTCTTTGCAATGGCTTTTGCACGCTTTGTCATCTCGCCTGCAAGTTCAGGACTTGTTCCAAGTCCCATACCGCCGTGTTTCACATTCGGACAGCTGATATTCAGCTCAAATGCCTTTACAACAGACTGTTCGTTCAGTTTTTCGATCACTTCCAGATAGTCCTCTTCCGTTGCACCGGCAATATTTGCGATGATTTCCGTATCATACTTCGCAAGAAACGGAAGTTCATGTTCAATAATATAATCCACGCCGTGATTCTGCAGACCGATTGCATTCAACATACCCTGCGGTGTTTCCGCAATACGCGGCGTCGGATTTCCAAAACGTTCTTTTGGTGTTGCACTCTTGATCGCAATACCACCAAGTTTTGAAAGATCGTACAGCTGCGCAAATTCCCTTCCGTATCCAAAGCAGCCGGATGCCGGAATAATCGGGTTTTTCAGATTCAGTCCCGGAAGCTGTACGGATAAATCAATCTTTTCTCTTTCCATTACAGTTCCACCTTTCCGATTTCAAATACAGGGCCGTCATGACAGACCCGCAGTGAACTGCCGTATTTATCTTTGACAACGCATCCCATGCACGCTCCGATTCCACATGCCATCCGCGCCTCCAGAGATATGTAACCATTATCATATACGTCAGAGACTGCTTTCAACATCGGCAGCGGACCACAGGAACACAGATATGGAACACTGATCTGATTTGCGGCAATCGCATCCATTACCGTTCCCTTTGTGCCTGCACTGCCATCCATTGTTGCAATAAAAACCGGAACTCCCAGTTCTTCAAACCGTTCCTTCAGAATCACATCCTCACTGCTGTTAAAGCCAAGCACCGCAGATGCCTTCCGACCGGCTGCCAGATACTGCTTCGCTGTTTCCACAAGCGGAGGAACTCCAACCCCTCCACCAATCAGAATCACATCGTTTGACGTAACCGGAAATCCATTGCCGCACGGTCCGAATACATTGAGAATATCCCCTTCTCCGCACTCTGACATTACTTTTGTACCTTCACCAACAACCTTATATACAATGATAATGGTTTTTTCATCAATGATTTCGCAGATGGAAATCGGACGTCGAAGATAGAAACCATGGATTTCCACCTCTACAAACTGTCCACAGGAGGCTTTCATCTCCAGTTCATTGCGGAGAACCATTCTGTAAACATCTTTTGCGATTTTTTCATTAGATAATACTGTAGCGTTGTTTTTAATCATTATTTCCCCATTTCGTTCATTGAGATCATTGAGAAGCTCAATGATTCAAGTACAGCACACAGTGCATTACATGTATCAAGTGACGTCATACAGGAAATGTTGTTTTCGGCAGATACACGACGGATCAGGAACCCGTCAAGAGAAGAGTTCTTCTGTGCATTGTCAATTGTATTGACAACGAAACTGACTTTTCCCTTTCGAATAATGTCCAGAACATCCTCTTCATCCGCATTCTCTGAAATCTTTTTTGCGTCATGTACGAACAGTCCATTTTCACGGAAATACTTTGCCGTACCTGCAGTCGCATACAGACCATAACCGATGCTGTAGAGTCTCTTAGCGATTTCCAGTGCATCTTCCTTGTCCGGATCCGCAACTGTGATCAACGCTGCACCATACTGAGGAATCTGTACACCGGAACCGATCAGGGCCTTGTACAAAGCTTTTTCAAATGTCGTATCACATCCCAACGCCTCACCAGTTGACTTCATTTCCGGACCAAGTACCGTATCAACACTTCTCAGCTTTGCAAAGGAGAAGACAGGTGCTTTGACATAGACATGTCCCGGTTCCTCCTTATGGTAACCCGGTACATACCCCTGTTCCGCAATGGATTCTCCAAGAACTGCCTTCGTTGCGATTGTGCACATCGGAACACCGGTAATCTTGGACAGGAACGGAACCGTACGTGAGGATCGTGGATTCACTTCCAGTACATAGACTTTTTCATTTTTGTCCACGATAAACTGGATATTGTATAAACCGACGAATCCGAATCCCTTTCCGATGCGTTCACCATAGTCGATAATCGTTTCCTTGACCTTTTTTGAAAGCGTCTGCGTCGGATAGACAGAGAAGGAGTCACCGGAGTGAATACCGGCTCTTTCGATATGTTCCATGACACCCGGAATATATACATCATTACCATCCGCAATGGCATCAATTTCACATTCCTTGCCAAGGACATAGCGGTCTACCAGAATCGGTGAGTCATGAGAGATCTCCTTTACGGCTGTCGCCATATAGACCTTTAACTCCTCATCATCATTGACGATTTCCATTGCTCTTCCGCCAAGCACATAGGAAGGGCGCACAAGAACCGGATACGAAATCTTATGAGCAATATCAAGTGCTTCCTCAACCGTGTATGCGGTCATTCCTTCTGGCTGTGGAATGCCGAGCTGATCCAGCATGGTTTCAAACTCATGTCTGTCTTCCGCTTTGTTAATGGAATCTAGTGATGTTCCAAGAATTCTGACGCCGTGTTCCTCCAAAGACGCTGCAAGGTTAATGGCAGTCTGACCTCCAAACTGTACAATGACGCCAAGAGGCTGTTCCAGATCAATGACGTGCATGACATCCTCTGTTGTCAGCGGTTCAAAATACAGTTTATCTGAAATGGAGAAGTCTGTAGAGACGGTTTCCGGATTGTTGTTGATGATGATGGCTTCATAGCCTTCATTATGCAGTGTTTCAATACAATGTACGGTAGCGTAGTCAAATTCCACACCCTGTCCGATACGAATCGGTCCTGAACCTAAAACGATGATCTTCTTTCTGTCAGATACCTCTGATTCATTTTCCTTTTCGTATGTACTGTAGAAATACGGTGTTTCAGACACGAACTCACCTGCACATGTATCGACCATCTTGTATACAGGTGTAATACCGTTTTCCTTTTCGATATTGTACAGATCAAATTCCCGCATGTTCCAGCTGCGCGCGATATAACTGTCCGCAAATCCATACATTTTCAGCTCTTTCAGAAGATCCAGATTCATCGGAGCTGCCTTCATGCGTCCTTCCAGTTCAATGATTCTTGCAATATGGGAGAGATACCATGGATCAATATTGGTCAGTTTCTGCACCTTTTCCAGATCATATCCTTTTCGCATCCATTCTGCGATCGCAAAGATACGCTCATCATCACGTTCCTTGATTTTCAGATACAGATCATTTTCTGAAAGTTCCTTCAATTCCTTCTTTTCGATATGATCCACCTTGATTTCAAGAGATCTCACAGACTTAAGGAATGCCTCTTCAAACGTACGTCCAATGGACATGACTTCGCCGGTTGCCTTCATCTGGGTGCCAAGACGTCTGTCTCCATTTGGAAATTTATCAAACGGAAGTCTTGGAAATTTGCAGACAATATAGTCAATCGCCGGTTCAAAACAAGCATAGGATGTTCCCGTGATCGGATTGAGAATTTCATCAAGGCCAAGACCTACCGCCAGTTTTGCAGAAATTCTTGCGATCGGATACCCGGTTGCCTTGGAAGCCAGTGCGGAAGATCTTGATACACGCGGATTGACCTCAATCACGTAATAACGGAAACTCTTAGGATCCAGTGCCAGCTGTACATTACATCCGCCGCAGATGCCAAGTGCTCTGATGATTTTGAGAGATGCATTTCTCAACATCTGGTTTTCACGGTCTGTCAGAGTCTGTACCGGAGCTGTGACAATGGAATCACCGGTATGAATTCCTACCGGGTCCAGGTTTTCCATATTACATACGACAATTGCATTGTCATTGCCGTCACGCATGACTTCGTATTCAATTTCCTTGTATCCGGCAATGGACTGTTCAACAAGAATCTGATGAACCGGGCTCATTTTCAGACCACTGTCCGCAATCACCCTCAATTCTTCTTCATCGTGCACAAAACCGCCGCCTGTGCCTCCAAGTGTATATGCAGGACGGACAACAAGAGGATATCCTTCTCTTTCCGCAAACGCAATGGCTTCCTCAATGGAATGACAGATTGCGGATTCCGGTATCGGTTCACCGAGTTCCTGCATCAGAGAACGGAACATTTCTCTGTCCTCCGCACGATTGATCGCATCAATGTTGGTACCGAGTACTTCCACACCGAATTCATCAAGAATTCCATCTTCCGCCAGTTCAACGACCAGATTCAGACCTGTCTGTCCACCGAGAGATCCGAGAATCGCATCCGGTCGTTCCTTGAAGATGACACGTTTTGCAGAATCCAGAGTCAGAGGTTCAATATAAACACGATCCGCAATTGTGGAGTCTGTCATGATTGTGGCAGGATTGGAATTGATCAGAATGACCTCATACCCTTCCTCACGTAAAGCAGCACAGGCCTGTGATCCTGCATAATCGAACTCCGCTGCCTGACCGATGACAATCGGACCGGAGCCGACAACCATGATTTTGTGAATATCGTTACGCTTAGGCATGTCTTCCCTCCTCTTCCATTAATTTCATGAACTCATCAAACAGATAATTGGAATCCTGTGGACCTGCATTAGCCTCAGGATGATACTGCACCGCAAAGCAAGGTGCTTTTGTATGCCGTACCCCTTCGCAGCTTCCGTCATTCAGAGCACGGAAACTCATTTCAAGATCCGTGTCTTTCAAGGATTCGATATCAACAGCGAACCCATGATTCTGTGAAGTGATTTCAACCTTTCCTGTGGAAAGATTGACAACCGGGTGGTTGCCGCCGCGATGACCGAATTTCAGCTTGTAGGTCCTTGCACCACATGCAAGTGAGATCAGCTGATGTCCAAGACAGATTCCAAACATCGGCACCTTTCCGATCAGCTGTCGGACATTTTCAATAACATCTGTCAGATCAGCCGGATCACCAGGACCGTTGGAAAGGAATACGCCGTCCGGATGATGGGAAAGAATAGAACGGGCATCAGTGTTGTAAGGCACAACAATCAGGTCACAATCGCGCTTTGCCAGTTCTCTGAGAATGGAAAGCTTGATTCCAAAATCCATGACAACAACCTTTTTTCCTCTTCCCGGAATCGGATAAACAGACTTGGTGGAAACCCTGGCAACCTGATCATGCAGAAAATCCGCAGCTTTCAGTTTTTCAACCGTGCTTTCAATTTCATCCTCGCTGCTGCAGAAGGTAGCCTTCAATGTACCGATGGAACGGATTTTCCTCGTAATCGCTCTTGTATCCACCCCGTAGATACCTGGAATATCAACATTCTTAAGATATTCATCAAGTGTCTCTTCCGCTCTGAAATTACTCGGTGTTTCACAGCAGTCCTTCACAACAAAGCCGAATACACACGGTTTCACGGATTCATTATCATCCCTGTTGATGCCATAGTTTCCAATCAATGGGTAAGTCATCATGACAATCTGACCGCAATAGGAATTATCCGTCAGAATTTCCTGATATCCGGTCATGGATGTATTGAATACAAGTTCACCGATCATAAAATGATCAGATCCAAACCCGCATCCTTCATAATAACTTCCATCTTCCAGTACAAGGTATCTTTTCATGCTTTATTCTCCTTCCAGACTGTCTTTCCGCTGACAATCGTCTCTTTTATTGTCACACATACTTCCCATCCGCCAAAAGGGGTATTCTTTCCTTTTGACTCGAATGTATCAGGATCAATATGTGTAATGGTATCCAGGTCCGCGATCACAAGATCAGACTTCCAGCCTTCTTCAATTTTCCCGGTTTTTTCAAGTCCGAATCTCTTTGCCGGCTTTTCGCTCATCCAGGACACCAGCTGTGCCAGTGTCCAGCGATGCTGGTTTCTGACAAACTCCGTATACAGAAGCGGGAAAGCCGTCTCGATGGACACAATTCCGAAAGCAGCCTTTTCCATGGTCGTTTTTTTGTCTTCATACGTATGCGGCGCATGGTCATTGGCGATGAAATCCAGCGTTCCATTTTCCAGAGCTTCGATCAGGCACATACGGTCTTCATGGGTCCGCAGCGGTGGATTCATTTTCCACATCGGTCCTTTGACATCCGTATTCTCAAGAAGCAGATGATGGACCGTTACCTCACCGCTTACGTCAAGTCCGCTTTTCTTTGCCTGTGCGATAGCCTCAACCGATTTATGGGATGAGATATGACAGGCATGATAACGTCCGTTGATTCTGCTTTCTGTTTTCAGATCCTGAATCAGAGGTACACTTTCACACTCATCCGGTATCCCGATCCAGTGATGTTCCTGCGCATATCTGCTTTCATGAACGGACGCACCGGGTTTTCTGTAAGTCAGATCTTCTGTGTGCAATGCAGCAATACAGTTATGATCTTTTGTGAACTGCAGAGCCTGAGCCATCAGATCCTGGTTGTTCATACCGACACCGTCATCGGAAAACCAGCGGATCCCAAGTTCATTCATACCTTCAAGATCTGACAACTGTTTCCCGGCCTCATTTTTCGTGATCGTACCGTATGGATAAGTATGAACAACACTCTCCCGTTCAATCAGTTTCAGATATTCTCCCATGACTTCCTTTGTATCAGGCGAAGGAATGACATTCGGCATCGCAAACACCGAAGTAAACCCGCCATGAGCAGCCGCAAGGGAACCGGTATGAATTGTTTCCTTCTGTTCTCGTCCCGGCTGTCTGAAGTGCACATGCACATCCACCAGTCCCGGCAGAACCGCATTCCCGTGTGCATCAATCACTTCTGCATCTTCACAATCAATATGTTCGCTGATCTGAAGGATCTGATTTTCATCAAACAAAACTTCTGTTTCAACCAGTTCATCCTGAATCAGTACCCTGCCATTGCGGATCAGTCTTTTCATTTTTCCACCTCAAACGGTTTCATCCCAAACGCACGCTTGATGACTGCCTTTCTGACAAGAACACCATTTGCCATCTGCTTGAAGATACGTGACTTTTCCGCCTCAACCAGATCAGAGTCAATTTCAACGCCTCTGTTAAACGGTGCCGGATGCATGACAATCGCATGTTCTTTCATGCGGTTGTATCTTTCTTTGGTAAGCCCGTATGCGGACAGATAATCATCGTTTGTAACACCCTTGAGTGCTGCTCCTCTTTCTTTTTGGATTCTGAGCATCATGACAACATCCGCCTGCGGCAGATATGTATCAAAGTCAACTCGTCTGTATCCCTCTCTTGCCCACTCTTCCGGTCCGGCAAAGACGACTTCCGCTCCAAGTCTTTCCAGTGCATCACGATTGGATGACGCAACCCGGCTGTGCAGAATATCGCCGCATATGACTACTTTCAGACCTTCAAAGGAACCGAATTCCTGCTTCATGGTCAACAAGTCAAGCAGACACTGTGTCGGATGGTCAGCAGCACCGTCACCTGCATTCAGGATCGGTGATTGGATTGTTGCAAGCTCATCATAGTAACGTTCCTGTGAATGTCTGATGACAAACAGATTGTATCCGGCAGCTTCCAGCGTACGGATGGTATCGTACAGTGTTTCTCCCTTTGTAATGGAAGATACCTGTGTTGCCACATCAACTGCTTTACATCCCAGCTGCAGTTCTGCGCTTTCGAAAGAATAGTGTGTTCTCGTGCTGGCTTCAAAAAAAAGATTGGCAACCAAAGCCCTGGAAACAGGCAATTGCCAATCTGCATAGGAATTATCAAATAATAAAGCATCGTCGAGAATCGCATTGATTTCCTCTACAGATAAATCGTGCATGGAAAGTAGTGAAAACTTATTCATTGACTCGCCCTCCTCAAAAAAAAGGAAACAGAATCCAATTTGTATTCGTATCCCTTTTTTCTTCTCAATGATTTTACCATAGTCGGTAAATTATGCAAGGTCATTTTTCAGAAGCATATTTCTTTGCGATCTCATAGATCTCCTGATAGCAGAGTTCCGAGATCATTCCCTGTTCATACAGGTAATGAGCTTCATGGCTTAATGACATAAGCATTTTAGGATCATTTTCGATGACCCTTCTGACCTTTTCACGATAGGCCTGATCATTTTTGAAAATTTCTGACATGATTATCAACTCCAGTATTTCTTTAGCTATATTGTAATACAAACTTGCCCAGATGGTTGAACCAATTCCTCAAAACAGGTAAAATTTGTGTATGAACACTGAAAGATTCATCCATTCACTAATATTCCGTTATCCTGACAGCACCGTACAGGATCTGTGCAAAGCGCTGTATCAGAGCTGTTTTGGGTGCGGACATTTTGTGGAGGATACGGATGCATGCCTGGAAAGGATCAGAGCAGAACACGCACAAATGCATTCTTCCGTATCACCTGTCATTGAACAACTGAACGGCAGTTATGTCAGACTTTCATTATCCGTGATTGACGAAGGCCTGTCCCCTGAAACACTCAACGCACTGTTTATCAGGTCTGCCCGCAAAGAACCATATGCGATTGTGCTTCTTGAACAGAAAATAACCGTTCTGAAAAACATGATACAGAAAAAGGTTATTCCGTTGGATGTCTCATCTTCTATCTCATGGATTGAGGAATGGAAAAATAATCAGTTTCCGCCGGTATCACATTCCGAAACATACAGAAATGCATACCATCCTGCTTATCGCGTCATTCAACGTGATTATGTTCCGTATATTCCGATTCTCAAACTGATTGACGCAAAGCGGAAAAAAAAGCAGAATCTGAAGATTGCGATTGACGGATACTGCGGATCCGGAAAAACCACTCTCGGGGTATTCCTGGCTGATATCTACAATGCCAATCTGTTCCATGTGGATGACTTCTTTCTCCAGGAATATCAGAGAACAGAAGATAGATTTGCCCAGCCCGGTGGCAACTTCGATCGTGAAAGACTGGAACAGGAAGTTCTGTCACCGTTATCCAGAGATGAACAGGTCAGTTTCCACTGGTTCGACTGTTCCACAAAGACGCTTGCGGAATCCGTGACCATGCCGCTCAGGAATATCAATATCATCGAAGGATCCTATTCGATGTATCCAACGCTTCGCCACTATTATGATGTTTCCGTTTTTGTCAATATCGATGCACAACGCCAGTTGGAGCGAATCCGAAGAAGAAATCCCGAAATGATCGACATGTTTGAGAAGAAATGGATTCCTCTGGAAAACAAATACTTTGAAGCATTTGATGTCAGACACGCGTGCGATTATACTCTCGAAAACTGAATATCACTAAAAAACGGACCGTCATTTCTGATTGTCCGTTTTGTTGATATTCCGCAATGAGTGCGGATGTGCCGTCTCCACTGCTTCACGAAGATGATTTTCATCCACGTGGGTATAGATCTGCGTCGTCGACAGATTCAGATGTCCAAGAAGCTCTTGGACAACCCGTAAATCCGCACCGTTATTCAACAGATGTGTCGCAAAACTATGCCTCAGCATATGTGGGTGAACACGGATTGAAAGTCCTGCGTTTCTGCCTGCCTGTTCCACAATGTTTTCAATTGAGCGGGAAGTGATGGGGTTCCCACGTTGTGAAACAAACAGAATATCGTGTGATTCATTCATAAACTGCGGGCGTACATTTTCCATGTAGTACTCAAGTAACTGTCCACATCTGTTATAGAACGGGACAACCCTCTCTCTGGATTCTTTGCCCAACACAACAAGATACAAATCTTTCAGATGAATATTCCGGCACTGCAGCCGTGCACATTCAGAGACACGAAGTCCGCATGCATACATGACTTCGATGATGGCACGGTTTCGGACCTGTACATCGTCTTCAAGATCAAATGTATCAAGCATCGCTTCCACCTGATCAAACGTCAGGGTATCCGGAAGTTTTCGTGTTGTTTTGGCACCTCGGAAAGCCCTGACGGGATTAGAGATAATGCCAAGATTACGATTAGCGTAACGATAGAATGATTTGATGGCGGACAGATTTCTGTCAAAGGATGCGTTCGATAATGGCTTTCCGCCGATTTCACCACTTCGCAGTGCGGTTATATAGGCACTGACATCCTGACGTGTAACATCATTTAAAGAAACAATGTCATTTTCTCTCAGATAATTGAGAAAACGTGATACATCCCTTCCATAGGCGTCGCGCGTATCAGGTGACCCTGTTTTTTTCAAAGCAACAGCCTTCAGGAAGGATTCGAGCATGGCGTCAAAGTCTTCCATCTTTTTTCATCTGCTCGATCAGTTTCAATGACTGCACAGAGTATGCAGATTTCCGGTCTTTTTTGGATACGGAAGTACTGAGATGAAAAATTCCGAAGTTTGCATTCATTGGCTGAAAATGATTCGGATCAGCGTGAGTGATGTAATGCGACATCGCGCCAATCATGGTCTCAGGTCCAGGTACTGCCAACGGTTCTCCGTTCACCACATGTGCCAGGTTGATGCCTGCCAGCATACCGCTGGCGGCACTTTCAATGTACCCTTCCACACCGGTCATCTGTCCCGCAAAAAACAGGTCGTCTCTGTTTCTGTACTGATATGTCTCTTTCAGACATACAGGCGAGTTGATGTAGGTATTCCGATGCATGACACCGTAACGGACGATCTCACAGTTTTCCAGACCGGGGATCATCTGAAGAATGCGCTTCTGTTCTCCCCATTTCAGATGTGTCTGAAAACCGACAACATTGTACAGCGACGCTTCTGCATTATCCTGGCGCAACTGAACAACACCGTACGGTCTTGAACCATCGGGACGATTCAGTCCAACCGGCTTCATCGGTCCGAAAAGAAGTGTGTTTCTCCCTCTTTTGGCCATGACTTCAAACGGCATGCAGCCTTCAAAAACCTTCTCATCTTCAAATCCGTGCACTTCTGCGGTTTCGGCTGTGATCAGCGCTTCATAGAACGCCTCAAACTGTTCCTGATTCATCGGGCAGTTGATGTAATCCGCCTCGCCTTTATCGTAACGCGACTTACGATAGGCAATATCCATATTGATGGATTCGGCTGTTACAATCGGGGCTGCCGCATCGTAAAAGTAACAGTATTTCTCCTGAATCAGTTCTTTGATTGCTTCGCTCATACCATCCGAAGTCAGTGGTCCGGTTGCGATGACTGTCGGCCCTTCCGGAATGCGTGTGATTTCCTCATGGATAACCTCAATGTTTTCATGAGCGTTTATATGATCGGTAATCCATGCGGAGAAACGTTCACGATCCACTGCCAGAGCACTGCCGGCAGGCACTTTTGTGGCTTCCGCAGCCTCCATGATAATGGAACCGATCATCCTCATTTCCTCTTTCAGCAGTCCGACGGCATTTGTCAGTGCATCTGAACGGAGCGAGTTGGAACATACAAGCTCCGCATACCCAGGACTGTGATGTGCTGGTGAGAAATGAATCGGCTTCATTTCATACAGGCATACATGAATACCTCTGTTGGCAAGCTGCCATGCCGCTTCACATCCGGCAAGGCCTGCCCCGATGACATTCACCTGCTTCATTCTTCACTCTCCCCTGCAGTTTTCTTCGCTGTGGATTTCCGCGCTGCAGTCTTTTTCGTTGTTGTCTTTTTTGCAGTTGTTTTTTTCGTCGAAGTCTTTTTTGCCTCAGTCTTCTTTGTAGTCTTTTTGGATACTGTCTTTTTTGCAGCTGTTTTTTTGGAAGCTGCTGTTTCGGATTTCTCGACGGAAACACCTTCCGCCTCTTCCTTCATCTTCAGTTTTTCCTTGCGTGAATAGATTCTTTCACCGTTGAGATTTTCCATGTATGTGCATTTCGGGAACGCGGAACATCCCAGAAAATAGGTTCCGAAACGTGATTTCCGTTTCAGCAGTTCCGAACCGCATTCCTGACAGAGTTTACCAGTCGGTTCGGGCTTTTCCTTTTCCTTCTTTTCAATCTGTGCGGTATATCTGCACTTTGGGAAATTGGAACAGGAAATGAATTTACCAAAACGGCTTGTCCGGTATACAAGATCACCGCCGCATTCCGGACAGATCTCACCCGTTTTCTCAGGTGCGATCTTTTCCATGTCGTTGTATGCGGTTTCCAGCAGCGGCTGGAATGTATCGTAGAAGGAACGGAGTGTTGCAACTTCCTCCTCTTTTCCTTCCGCGATCTCATCGAGTTTCTTTTCCATCTCCGCCGTGTAATCAACATTGATGATGGAAGAGAAATACTGATCCAGTTTTTCCGTTGTCAGGTTTCCCTGTTCTGTCGGACGGAATACCTTCGTTCGACTCTTTTCCGAAACTTTTTCGAGCGTGACATACCCGCGTATCTGAATCGTGTCAATAATCATGGCATATGTAGATGGTCGGCCGATTCCATCCTCCTCGAGTGCCTTGATCAGCCTTGCTTCAGTATATCTTGCCGGTGGTTCAGTAAAGTGCTGATTTGGCGTGATGACAGCCTCACGGATGATTTCCCCCTCGTTCATGACCGGAAGGATGACATCCTTTGAGGAATCAAAATCTCCATACACTTTCAGATAGCCGTCAAAATCCATGGTGCTTCCGTTTGCCTGGAATTCACATCCGTTTCGTTCCAGTGTAACGGAAAGCTGATTGTACACGGCAGGTGCCATCAGAGATGACAGAGCCCGTGCATAGATCAGACGATACAGGCGATACTGTTCACTGGTGAGATAATCCTTGATTCTCTCCGGTGTGTATGCCAGATTGGTCGGTCTGATCGCTTCATGCGCATCCTGTGCACCCTCATCATTGCGGACGGTGTATCTTCCCAGGTATTCCTTGCCGTATTCATCCGTGATCTTTCCTCTTGCCTGATTAATGAAAACATTGGAAAGACGTGTGGAGTCGGTACGCATGTAGGTAATCAGACCTTCCTCACCGTTTCCGACGTTGATGCCTTCATAGAGTTTCTGTGCAATCGACATCGTTCTTTTTGCGGAAAAAGAGAGTTTCGTACTGGCCTCCTGCTGTAATGTGGATGTGATAAACGGCGGCCTTGGGCTGCGTGAACGCTTGTTGGTTTTGATGGAAGTTACCGTAAACTCACCACGGCATCTTTCCAGAACCGCATTCGCCTGTTCCTCATTTGTCAGCTGTGCTTTCGCACCGTCAATCTTATTCAGGGATGCATTGAATGTTTCACCGTCCCTTGTAAACACACCGTCAATTGTCCAGTACTCCTCCGGCACAAACGCATTGATTTCCTTTTCACGTTCCACGATCAGTTTCAGTGCAACGGACTGAACACGACCGGCTGATTTGGAGTGAATTTTATTTTTCAGAAGCTTTGACAGCTTGAAACCGATAATACGGTCAAGAATTCTTCTCGTCTCCTGAGAGTGAACAAGATCCATATCAATGGTACGCGGAGACTGAAAGGCTTCCTGTACCGCATTTTTTGTGATTTCATGGAATGTGACGCGGTCTACCGCATTTTCATCCAATCCGAGCTCCTGTGCAAGATGCCAGCTGATGGCTTCTCCCTCACGGTCCGGGTCGGTTGCCAGATATACAAAATCCGCTTCTTCAGCCTGCTTTCGCAGCTGCTTAACAGTATCTGTCTTATCTTTGCTGATCTCATAGATCGGTGTGAAATCATTTTCGATATCAACGCCGAGTCCGTCCTTTCCTTTGATCGCAAGATCTCTAATATGTCCCTTGCTGGAAACGACCGTATAGTCCTTTCCAAGATATTTCCCAATCGTCTTTGACTTCGATGGAGACTCTACAATAACAAGATTCTTCATGTCAAAACCTCCTGTAACTATTGATACAAACGCGTATATCAGCTTATACAAAACGTTGTACTTTGTAAACAACTTATTTTCCGTACATCAGATCATACAGCTGTTCCGGCGTATGAATCATCCCCGCACCCTCCTGGATCATCTGATTACATCCGGATCCGTTTTCATCATCCATCGGATATGGAATACAGTACACATCCTTGGAGAGAGAAAGTGCTTCACTGACCGTGATCATCGTACCGCTTTTCCTTCTTGCCTGCGTTACAATCAGCGCTTCTCCAAGTGCTGCAATAATGCGGTTCCGCCATGGAAAATGGTGACGCTGAACCGGTGCGTTCCACGGATACTCCGTGAGAATCAGACCGTTTTCCGCAACCTGATGATACAGATCCTCATTCTCGGCCGGGTAATGTGTTCCCAATCCGCTTCCGATCACCGCAATGGTTTTCCCACCGCATTTCAGTGCGGTTTCAGCCGCACAGGCATCCGCACCTCTGGCAAGCCCTGATACAAGAACATACTTCTGTGACAGAATGGAGGCGGTCATCTCCGTCATCTGTCTTCCATAGGCTGTCAGTTCGCGTGAACCGACAACACTGATGAGCGGCTTTTCAAGCAGTGAAAGATCTCCTTCATAGAACAGAACCCACGGCGGGTAACGGAGTCTCCGCAGGCTTTCGGGGTACAGATCATCCGCAATGGTGATGTACTTTTCGTGTTTCATGCATGGATACGGAACTTCGTTTTTCCGGATGGCTGCCGCAATGGCAGGCCACTCTCCACTGTAAAGGTAGGCCAGATTGGCCAGGCATTCTTTTTGCATTGTCATAAGACCTCCTACAATGGTCTTATTACCTTTTTTTTACAATTCTTCACCAAAAAGATCAAGTTTTTGCTGACGGGCGCACACAGGACTGAAACTTCTGCGGTGAATTTTCACAATTCCCAGCTTTTCGATCGCAAGCATATGTTCTTTTGTAGGATATCCCTTGTTTTTTGCCAGCCCATAACCGGGATAAATCCTGTCATAGCTTTCCATCAATCTGTCTCTTGTCACTTTGGCAAGGATGGAGGCTGCCGCAATCGATATCGATTTCTGATCTCCTTTGATCAGATCAATCACCGTTTTTGAAGTACCGAGTTTCATCGCATCGGTCAGAACAATCTGTGCCGGTGCATGTTCCGCAATCGTGTTCATTGCTCTGCGGTCAGCCTCAAGAATATTGTATCGATCAATGGTTTCCGCTGAAACCTCAATGATCTCAAACCACAACGCATCACGGAGAATCACATCATACAGAGCATTCCGCTTCTTTTCCGTCAGTGCCTTGGAATCGTAGATATCCGGGTTCTCATATCCAACCGGAAACACGACGCCCGCAACACTCAGAGGTCCGGCAAGCGGACCTCTACCCGCTTCATCAATTCCGACAATCAACTGTCCCTTTGGCCAGTACTCATGTTCGTATGTATTGTCACATCTTTTTTTCTGTACTTTCATCCGGTTTCTCCAATGTAAAGCGTCCAAGTTTTCCATGACGCAGATCGGTCAGGAAGGTAATGGCTGCCTGTCTGGTGTCAAGTTCCCCTTCCGCTTTCAGAATATGACGTTTTGTCGCAATCGCCTTCAGCATGCCGTTTGGGTTGACGTTTTCACATTCATACAGTTTTTCAAGACTGCCGGGGTACAATTCCTGAATAATACGGATACCGTCCATGGCAACCATTTTCTTATCCAGAATCTCGTCGTTGATGGAACCCAGTACTGCCAGAACCGTTCCGGTACGCGGATCATCAAACTTCGGCCACAATACACCGGGTGTATCCAGAATATCCAGCTGCGGGTCTGCGTGAATCCATGTCAGAGATTTCGTCACGCCTGGCTTATCCGCTGCCTTTACCGTATTCTTACCGGCAATGCGGTTGATCAGTGTCGATTTACCGACGTTCGGAATACCGCAGGCCATTGCCCGGATTGCCCTTGGACGGATACCGCGCGCAATCTGTTTCTGACGTTTTTCCTCCATGACCTTCAGACATGCCTGCACAAGTTTTTTTCCTGCCTTAGGATCATGGGAAAGATCCAGGGTAATTGCCAGCGTGGAACCATCATTCAGATATGCTGTCCATGCATCACTCATGACCGGATCCGCCATATCACACTTGGAAAGAATAATGACCCGTGGTTTGTTCTGAATCAGATTTCCAAGCATCGGGTTTGTACTGGCATCAGGCATACGCGCATCCCGGACTTCAATGACCATATCCACTGCCCTGAGTCGTTCAATCATCTGCCTCTTTGCCTTTTCCATATGTCCCGGATACCAGTTGATCGGGTTGTTTTTATCTGTCATATTCCCTCCTGAAATGTGATTGTTTCATCCTGCATAAAAGAATACAGGGATTTCTGTTCTGTGATGCCGTCATACATGAAGCGGAAAACCGTCTGATTCGGAATGTCATGACACTGCAGAACGGATGTCATCGGATCATCCGTATGATCATTGAGTATATCACACAGCGTATCCATGTCCGTTTTCTGCCGCTGTTCAAGCAGCTGTTGGATTCTGGAATAACGGAAAACACTGTTTCCAGCAGGATCGGAATTCCAATGTGCTGCATCAACTCCATGGATGTAGTGGTTTGTATGAATCAGAAGCGTATGGAGTTGTTTCACACAAACCGTGTCCGGATGTACTTCAATGGAGTACCCTGTGCCGGAGTCAATCAGATTGACATGATACCCCGAGGCAGGATGGCTTTCTTCTGCTCTTTTGAGCAGATCCGCCAATGATGCAGCATTGGCGATATGACGCTGGCTGTAATACCGTGAAAGCCCCTGATGAAATCCAGGACTTTCATAACAGTAATTGATGGTCCGGATCAGACCGTGTGAATTGATGCAGAAACCATTGCCAAATGGCATATGATACATGTCATTGGTGTAAAACGTGTTTCCGTCCGGCTCTCTGACATGGGCAATGACGAAGTTTCCTTCTTCGTAGATATCATCCTCATTGTGGCACAATGATACGGAACCGTCTTTGTTCTTCACCATGATTGTGGAACAGTGTTCGCTGTGGTCAGCCATCGCCTCTGTGCACATCAGAGCACAATACACGGTTCGATCAATCCCAAGCCCGTCCGCTTTTCCGATGGTTTCCTCGTAATAAACAGGAAAGTCATGCCTGAGTGCACTCATGAAATCATTCACATGGCTCTGAAAGGAAGGATTGTCCTTCAACAGCATCTGTGGTTTCATGACATCCGGTCTGACACGGGAAGAAAAATATCTGCCCGATGTATATCCGTTTTCGTATGGTGTACCGTACAGTTTCAGTATTTCATTCATACAAACACCTGTTCTTCTGCACATTTTACCGAATCCTGCATAAAAATCAAGAATTCCCAACAGGATGTAAACAATTGTGAGGGAATGACAATACATGACGCGGATTTG
>JBJEFE010000053.1:0-9389 GCA_051873755.1 Bulleidia sp.
AAGAACAGATGCCTGTATGACTTTCAATGATTCAGATCCGCATGTACCGGATCATAACAGATCACATAGATATCCTGAAAACAGGTATAAATCCCATCATAATCATGCCTTTGATATGCTTTCTCATATCCTTTCAGAACCGTTTCCGTCACATCCGTTCCATCTGTTGTAAGAATCCGGATCTGTTCTGTTTCACCCCGGTACATCGCATCCAGCATTGCCGTAAACTGTTTCGGCGGTTTCATATTCATGCGGTCAGATTCCTGTTTTACACTCACGCAGAAATATACAACTGTCATCACAACCATCCAGAATACAGGCTGTCTGTTCATCCGTTTCATTTTTTCGTTTCCTCCATCAACATGACCACTGTATCTCCGGCTTCACGGATATCATGTTCGATCATGCCGTCATACTTCCTGACAATGTTTTCCACAATTCCAGATTCAAGCAGGTGTTTCTGCCGGAACTGATCACTGATTGCGGATTGAATATACAGTGTCACAGCTGTTTCTCTGTGCTTCAGAATCATGCATATCTTCTTTTCCAGATCATGCGTTCTGATCTCATCAATACGGCTGTCAATCAGATTCATCAGAAGAATTCCAAGATCAACCGGTTCAATCCCACTGACATCCCCGATCATGCTTTCAACATGGAACAGGATATCCGGATTTGATTTTGCCTTATAACAGATGACCGCATTCAGATACGGATTCCGGCTGTATGTCATCACAGGTTCATTCATGATGCCTGCCGTCTTCTGTATATACATCCGGGCACTTTCATACTCCCCCTTTTCCATGAACATCGCAATGACATCCAGATGTTGGGCAATTTCATGCTTTTCATGAAGGCTGTACTCCTGCAGATCACGAATCAGGGAAAGCTGTTCTCTGTTCATATCCAAAAGCGCCAGCACATCCGCCTCTTTCTGTTTCATATAAAAGACTTCAATCATCTGTTTCAACATCAATACCGTCATGACAGGAAGCACGATCACAAACAGCAGTACCGCCATATCCCGCATTATCTGATCAGAGATCACGCGCATGTATGACAGATTCCCGACTGTCACAAACATCCGGGTATCCTGAAATACAAATGTATTTCGAACCACATCCAGAACAAACGCATTCACAAGACACATCATTGCAGTATTTCCAAATGCGCTGTCTTCCGGTTTCCTGCATTCAGCCAGAATACGGGAAATCAGAATCACCGAACCGGCAAACAGCACGGTATATACAATCAGCTGATCCGGATATGTGCTCCCAACCGGCACGCGGTCATAAAAGAGTTTCACATGAATATATTGAGATACAGTATCACAGCTGATCAGAATCATTTTCATGATCAGCGTACAGGTCAATGCACAATACAATCCCGTATTCTGATTTCTGTACATATACAGCACAATCAGTACAACATGGAGTATCTGCCCGATCAGTGCTGCCGCAGTTGACAATCCGGCAATGCTCCGTACATCCTCCTGCATCAGAAACAGATTCAACAGCGGGCGTATGACAATACAGATTCCAACCGTCAGGAACAGTTCTTTTCTGTCTGTTCCGGATGGATTCATGTTTTTCATCGGATACAGACACATGACCGTCACAATCAGATCCGATATCATCCACATCAGTGTTTCCATCATACCGTTTCCCTCCTGTACAGCCAGGCAAGCCAAGCCCTGCCAACCCGGCCCTTCTGTCTGCGGCTGGCATACAGTACCGTCCCATCGCACAGCCTCACTTCCACACCATGTATTCCAATTACAGATTCCAGATTGACAAGTGTCCCCCGATCCAGCAGATGAAACTGATCCGGATCGAGTTGTTTCTGCCACTGTCCTATTTTCCCATTACGTACATGTAATCTTTTTCCGTTTTTCAGGCAACAGTACATCTCTCTGTTTTCAATCATGACATACAGAATGGAGGATACACGGATCTGCGCCGTTCCCTGATCACTTTCAAAACAGATGGAAGTGCGGATATATTCCTCTTCCAGATCACCCAGTCTGTGCCTGATTTCCGGTTCTGTCATGTTTTTCGTCAGAAATCCGATTACCCTGTACCCAAAGGCATCCATGATTCTCTGATTCTGCCCGGTGATATACACGATGTATTCCGTCTGATTCAGAATCTGTTTTGACAGTGCAATGCCATCCTCATTGCCGAGTTCAATATCAAGAAATACGATATCATATGTGTTTCCGCTTTCCTGAAACGTATTGCCGTCCACATACAGATCCACACTCCCACCTGTAAAACACTGCTTTACAATCGAGCCGAACCATTCTCCATATTCCCGATGATCATCTACAACTGCCAGTCTGCTTTTCTGTCTGAATGCCATTGAAACCTCTCTTCTTATCCCATTATGGCATACCTTGTGTGCTGTTTCAGCATGGATTTTCCACAAGGTATTTTGTTCCGGTAACAGGATTGTATGTGTAATATATCTGTCCTGCAGATCCTTTGGAATACCATCTGCTTTGACCAATCGGAAGCTCCAGTCCGGATACAATACCATTTAACGTATTCTGAGCATCTTCATAACCGCCAACGCGTCCGCTGTCATTTATACTGGTCCATCTCAGATAGTCTCCAGTCCCGGATGCCGGTTTAAACATGTAATTACTGAATCTCCATCCCGATGCAGAGAAATCACCAGAAAGATAATGTTCATTTGCGCCAAGAAAATATAAATCCCAACCTGTGGGAATTGTTGCCCCTCGTGCCGCTACAGATACATACTTCGTTTCTCCTGCAAGAATCCGTTTTGCTTCTTCTACAGAAACTGCATTCGGATCTAATCTGCTGTTATATATCCCCAGAATTCTGCTTTCATCACGCGCGTCTACCACTACACAACTCCCATGAAGGAATCCCCCACCTGGCATCGGTAAAACCCTGTCATCGTCAACTTTATCAAAAAACATCTCTTCCACGCTTAATGAATCATCAGGTATTACCGGTTCGTGATATTCTGCCGCAGAAATATTTATCTGTGTACTTTGAACCATTGCAACAGTCGCTATAACAGTCAGCGTTTTCAACCATCTGTTCTTCATCATTCTCCTCCTTCGATTCCCAAAGCCCAATTCAATTC
Organism: Bulleidia sp.; assembly: GCA_051873755.1. Lineage (GTDB taxonomy): Bacteria > Bacillota_I > Bacilli_A > Erysipelotrichales > Erysipelotrichaceae > Bulleidia. Next base: position 3,118 of record JBJEFE010000053.1, read on the forward strand.
ATTACGGATGTGTTCCTGAATCAGGTAGTATCTTGTTTCTTCCCAGTCCAGACTGTTTGGATCGGTATCCACGTTATATACCGTTTTTACCTTATCAAGAACATCATTATATGCCGTCAGTGCTTCTCCCTTCCCGCATGTCACGCCTCCATCCGCAAGAAACAGACAGTGCTGATCAGAATCCTTCAGTTCCATTCTTCTGATCAGATCATCCGCCTCTTTCTCTCCTTCACGGACAAATGATTCAATGTCAATGTTCATATCCGCAAGCTTCTTTTTTTCCTCTTCCGTAATGGCATACTTCTCATCCAGTTCCTGTCTGGAAAGAGATCGGTATTCCCTTCCATCCGATGCATTGGCCGCACATCCACACGCAGCCATCACAAGTCCAACTGCCCATAACCTTTTTCTCATAACACTTCTGTTCCTTTCTGTTATCCAAAGCATAACACTGACATATCTGATTGCGCGGTATTGCCAGCCAACGGTCATTTTTCTGTTCAAACGGCATACAAAAAAGACCTTCACACACAGATGTGAAAGTCTGTCATCCCAATCAGTCGAGATCTTCGCCATTGGATTCAATACACTTTTTGTACCAGAAGAAGGAATCCTTCTTTGAACGCTTCATCGTTCCCTGACCATAGTTATCCGCATCGACGTAAATCTGGCCGTATCTCTTTGCCATTTCACCTTCGCCGTTGGATACCATGTCAACGCAGCCCCAATACAGATAACCCATCAGATCAATGCCGTCTTCTTCCACCGCATCCTTCATGGACTGGATATTGACACGCATGTAATCAATACGGTAATCATCGTGCACGGTTCCATCTTCGTACACATCGTTCCATCCAATGCCGTTTTCAACACACCACAGCGGGCAGTGATAACGGTTCTGGAATGTATTCAGGGTAATACGCAGACACTGTGGATCGGTACCCCATCCCCATGCATTTGTCTTCAGGTATGGATTTGCGACCAGACGTGCATTGGCTCCGTTGCCATGCCCCTGATCTCCTTCATCCGGGTGGGTTGTGAAGGTATTGGATCCATATGTGGAGAAGCTCAGGAAGTCGCATGTACCCTTCTTCAGTGTTTCCATGTCCCCTTCCTGTACCGGTAATACAACGCCTTCCTTTTCAAATCTCTTCAGTTTGTACTTCGGATATTCACCAAGCATCATGACATCCGCATAGGACAACGTATTGTCAGACTGCTGCTGGGCAAGAAGCTGGTCAGCCGGATCCGCTGTCAGACCATAACATGGTCCATACGCCAACATCATACCGATCCTGATTTCCGGGAACTTCTCGTTCTTCATGATGTTTGTCTTTGCACTGGCAAGGAACTGATGGAATGCCGCATTGGCAATATTCTGCGGGTCCGCATGAATCAGGCCTGCCGTTACATACGGTGCAGCCTCCACCAGATTGATTTCATTGAATGTCAGGTAGTACTTTACCTTACCTCTGTAACGTTCAAACACGGTTTCCGCATATCTGACAAACAGATCCACCAGTTCTCTGCTGTCCCATCCGTTGCATCTTTGTGCAAATGCCAGCGGTGTTTCATAGTGGTGCAGTGTTACCAGCGGTTCAATGCCGTATTTTGCACATTCATCAAACACACGGTCATAGAAGGCAAGTCCTTCCTCACTTGGCTGTGCATCATCCCCATTCGGGAAAATACGGCTCCACTTCATGGAGATACGCAGGCACTTGAAGCCCTCCTCCGCCATCAACGCAATGTCTTCCGCATAATGATGATAGAAGTCTGATGCAATGTGCGATGGATAGTAATACCTGTCATCGTGCAGTTCCACCGGTACCGCACCTTCCGGCAGGTGACGTTCGGCGGAACCGAAACATAACGGTGTGGAACCTGTTGTTCCATCCGGTTTCTGCCATGTGACCTGACGTCTGACGGTGTGTGAACCGTTTGTCATGACATCGCCTGTTGCCAGGCCTGCGCCGCCCTCATGGACACCGCCCTCGTACTGGTTTGCGGCAGTTGCGCCACCCCAGAGAAAATCCTTACTGAATCCCATAATGTGTTGTCTCCTTCTGATTCTGTTAAATGTATTATACAACATGCACTGCCTTCATATACAGGTACGGGCATTCAAAAAGGAATACACGTTTTCCTGTATTCCTTTCAGATCCGTTATTCTTTTGTCGTAACGTATTCGTTGAGCGGTCTGATGCAGTAGATGTTGTACGGATACTGATCCGTTGTGACATATCCTGCAGGTGCGTCGATCAGCTGTGGTATACGGTTGATGATGGTGCCGCATGTCAGCTCAACCGTTGCCGGCTTATTGCATACAAGAGTGGATTCCGGTTCACCGATGAGCGTCCATTCATTCTTGTCAAATTCATCAGAATCGAACACCTTGCCCACACACTCTGTTTCCAGGGTAATGCCTTCCTCTGTTTCGGTTGTGACGATGGCACGCATTCCGGTTGCGTTTCCGGCCGGAATTACAAATCCAAGTGTGGAGGATTCCAGGTCATGATCACAGGTGGTCGGAATGCACTTCTGTGTCTGGGATGTGATATGCAGACCTAGTTTGGAACATAACCAGCCATTCTGGTTCCACATATAGGAAGGAACGTACTCGCCGCTTTCAACGATCTTTCTGATTTCCTCGGAAGAGTAATCGTTGTATGCACCGATTGTCTTTTCAAATTCCTCAATTGTCAGACCTGCACCATGGCCTTCCGCCAGAGCGATGCCGTAGTCTTCCACGTTGTACCAGCTGGAACCTGTAATCTTTGTAATGCTTGCCTGAGAACCCATGAAGTTGGTAACCATGGTACCCCAGTACAGATCACAGTAGCCGACACCTGTCAGTGTACAGCCGCCCTTCTTTGCCAGTTCATCCAGCTTCTTTGTCAGATCCGGTGAGGAATTCCACGGATACAGAGCCTCTTCACACGTTGTAATCGCATTGACGCCGTTTTCCGCACACGCAGTCAGAATATCCTCCAGTTCACCGACCGTACTTCTTGTCGCGACGATGCATACATCCGGATGTTTTTCCGCAAAGAATGCGCCCGCTGTTTTCGCATCCGCAATCTTCACGCCTGTTTCCGGCCAGTTGTTTCCGATGATTTCACACGCATCCTTGCCGAGAATAGCAGGGTTCATATCAAATGCACCAATCAGCTCGGCACCTTTTTCGATACCGTAGCGCATCAGATACTTGCCCATCTTACCGCAGCCATACTGCACAAATGTTACTTTTCTTTTCATAAATGATGTACCTCCAGAAAAAATAAGCAGTGTATATACATATTGTAAAGTAAATTCAGGCCATGAAAAGAGATTTTTTTCACAAATTTAATTTCACATGTTTTACCCATGATTATGCATTGCATTTGAATGCATTTACAGTATAATGATGTCACATTCATCAGATTGTGACGAAAGTTATGACAAAGACAACAGAACTCAAACAGGAAAACATTCAGAGAATCAGAGAATGTTTCTACCGGAAGGAATATCAGACAAAGGGAGAACTCAGTGAGGAAACCGGAATCTCCCTGTCTTTGACGACCAACATCCTGCAGTACCTCATTGCACAAAGCGAGATTCTGTACATCTGCGATGCGGATTCCACCGGAGGAAGACGCTCCAAAATGTACACTCTGAATCCGGAATACCATCACATGTTATGCATGAGTCTGCAGAGAACAAGTGAAAAACATATTATTGAAACAAAAATTCAGAACCTGCGTCATAAGATTCTGTACCATCACCGCACCATCGATACCTGTGGTACATGGCAGATGATGAAACAGGAAATCCATGATGCTCTGAAGTATGATCCTTCGATCCATCTTCTTGTCCTCAGTATTCCCGGTGTTTCCAGAAACGGGGTTGTTGAGGTATGTGACTGGCATGAAATCGAATCCATGGATATCTGTCAGAACATACGGAAATGTTTCCGGATTGACTGTATCATCGAAAATGATGTGAATACCGCCGCCATCGGCCTGTACCACCTCCACCCGGACATGGAACACCTCGCTCTGATCTATCAGCCTTCGGTTGAATATGCCGGTGTGGGTATGATCATTCACGGCCGTCTGTACAACGGATTTTCCCACATGGCAGGTGAAGTGAGGTACCTGCCATGCCATATGACAGGTTCACAGGATCAGCGGCTGAAAACAGAACCGGATCATTTACTGATGGATCAGATCACCGCGGTTGCGGCAATTATGAATCCACAGCTGATCGGATGGGAGAGTGATGTCATACAGGAGCCTGAAATCAACGATGCATTTCAGAACATACCGGCGGAACACCGGCCTGTTCTGGAACATGTCACAGATATGAACAACCTGATGTTTACGGGTTTATATGAAATCGGAAAGAAAACACTGATGAGGAGAAAACATGACTGAAAAGGAAAAAATGCTTCAAAACCAATGGTACAACGCCAACTATGATGAGGATCTGATCAAAGACAGACTGCGTGCACAGGATCTGTGTTATGAACTGGATCACACAAAACCTTCGGACCTGGAATCACGGCATGAGATTCTCAAAAAGATTCTGAATGTCGAAGAGCTGCCGGAAAACCTCGGAATCCAGTCACCGTTTCTGGTGGATTACGGATTCAATGTTCATTTTGGAAAACACAACTTCATCGGACCGGATTCCTACTTCATGGACGGTGCCTCCATCACACTTGGTGACCACGAATTCATAGGTCCCCACTGTGGGTTTTACACTGCAAGCCATCCGATGACTTACCGTTACCGTAATGCCGGACTGGAAAAGCCATCCCCGATTACCGTTGGAGACAACTGCTGGTTTGGGGCAGGCGTATCCGTACTTCCGGGTGTGCATATCGGCAGCGGTTGTGTGATCGCGGCTGGAAGTGTTGTCACACATGATATCCCTGACAACAGTCTTGCGGCAGGTGTCCCTGCAAAAGTAAAAAAAACAATCAATCAGGAAGAAGAGGTTTTATGAGAGCGGACTATCACATTCATACGGAATTCAGTGATGATTCCAAAGAACGGATGGAAAACCAGATTGAACGGGCCATTGAGCTGGGACTGGATGAAATCTGTTTTACCGACCACGTTGACTACGGAATCAAAAAGGACTGGTCGGAAGGCAATATACAATATCGCGGCGGGGACGGTATCAGTTCATCCCCTGACAGTATGGAACCCATGGCAAATGTGGACTATCCGGCATACTTTAAAAAGATCGATTCCATGCGGAAAACATATGACGGCAGAATCCGTATTAAAAAAGGCCTGGAATTCGGTATCCAGACCATTACGGTTGACCGATACGGATCATTATATGAAACATGGAAGGATCAGCTGGATTTTACCCTTCTTTCCATGCATCAGGTGGACAACCTGGAATTCTGGAATCAGGAATTCATGAAAGGAAAAACGCAGAAGGAATACAACGAAAAATACTATCGTGAAATCCTGGATGTGCAGAAACGGTTTTCAGACTACTGTGTACTGGCACACCTTGATCTGCTTGTCCGCTATGATCCAAAAGGAATCTATCCGTTTGAAAATGTGAAGGATATGGTTGCGGAAATCCTGAAACAGGCAATCAGAGATAATAAGGGAATTGAGCTGAACACATCCAGCTGGCACTACGGCCTTGTGGATACACAGCCTTCCCGTGCCATTCTGAAACTGTACAGAGACCTTGGCGGAGAGATCATCACCATCGGTTCCGATGCCCACTCCACAAAGTATCTTGCGGACCACCTTGACGATGCCCGCAGAATTCTGAAGGATGAAATCGGCTTCACCCGATTCTGCACATTTGAACACATGACACCTGTTTTCCACAATCTGTAATCTACACACGGCAGATCTGATTCTGCCGTTTTGAATACAAAAAAGGACCGGTATTCCCGATCCCTGCATATGGCGCCTTAAACAGGACTCGAACCTGTGACACCCTGGTTAACAGCCAAGTGCTCTACCGACTGAGCTATTAAGGCAACGACAAGATCATAGCACCATCATCTCATTCCTGCAACAGCAAATCAAAAAAAATCACCGCATCGCAGTGATCTTCTGTATGGCGCCTTAAACAGGACTCGAACCTGTGACACCCTGGTTAACAGCCAAGTGCTCTACCGACTGAGCTATTAAGGCAACAACAAGATAATAGCACCTCATGAAGAATCGTGCAAGCACTTTTTTGTAAATTGCATTTGACCTGAATTGAAAAAGTAAATTCAACTTCAAGGCAGGCAAAGTTGAATTCAGTCT
>JBJEFE010000054.1:0-9253 GCA_051873755.1 Bulleidia sp.
TGCGTAGTCTTAGAAGCCCCACCTATAGCCGTAGGTTCAGGTGGGGTAATTCACTTCGCAGAAAGAATCCGTTGATACAGAAACAGTACATGATGGATGTTTTTCAGGAAATGTCGAAACCGGAACATCAGCACACCAGAAAACGCCAGGAGGAAGGGATCGCTGTTGCAAAGGCAGAAAGAGAAAAGCACTGAATCCTGCGCTGTTTGAACATCTGTACCAGGAATGGAAGGAACGGAAGATTACACAGATGGATGACTGAGGATTTCAGGATCCACACCGGTGCGCAGATAAAATGAACGGAAAGTACAGGACATGTGATTCCCGTATGAAGAACTTTCATGCATCCTTTTGAATTCATGCTAGGATTGGAATAACGAGGTTGATTTTTATGAAAACAGTCATGCATGTCGGTTCTGTCGGGAAAAAGAACAGGGGAAGTATCAGTGGAGAAGGAGAAGGCGTCAGTACAATTGTGATTGAAGATGGTGTGATTCGTACCTCCTGTATTCCCGCCAATCAGGTAACGATGCTGGGGAAAAACCATGAGAAGGGTGTGCTGTATGGTGTAAGTGAATCCAGGGACTTTACAGGTCTGAATGGCAGCGGCGGTGGTGTGCTTGCGTACAGAATCCGTGAAGATGGAAGTCTGGATCTGCTGAATGAATCGATCAGTTATGGCAGCCGCCCGTGTTACATTACACTGTGTGATGACGGCAGACATCTTCTTGTCGCAAACCATGGTTCCCATACAACCGTCACATGTTCGTATGTTGTCAATGAACATGGAGAATATGAACTGAAACGCGGATTTGATGATTCTGGTGTTGCGGTATTTGAAGTACTGGAAGACGGCAGAATCGGAAAACTCTGTGATCTGAAGATATTTGACGGCAGTGGTTACTGGTGTCATGGCGGCGGGCAGTCAACGGCACATGTACACTGCGTGAAGGAAAGAGACGGACTTGTCATTGCCTGTAACCGCGGTTGTGATGAAATCATTGTCATGAAGCTGAACAGCGAAACAGGAAAACTGACCGTGTTGAACAGAAACCATGTACACCCCGGTGATGCCCCAAGGCATGTTGTATTCCATCCGGGGAAACAGTTGATTTCCGTGATAAATGAGAACTACCCTTGTATCTGTACCTATCAGATCCACAATGACGGTACACTGACATGCATTCAGAAAACAGGTACGATGATGGATGCGTTTTATGTCGAACATCCATTACCTGTACATGATTGCATCCATGCGGATGCACATGAGAAGAATGACTGTGCCATGATGCGGCAGGATCTTCCGATGGGATCGGATATCCATATCTCAAATGATGGAAGACACCTGTATGTATCCAGCCGCCTGTTTTCCGGCAATGGTTCCATAACCGTGTATGACATACAGGATGACGGTATGGCAGTGCTGAAACAGGTAAAACAGCTGCCAGGCAGTGATCCAAGAGGCTTTGCACTACATGACAATACCCTGTATGTCGGACTGCTGGAACAGAATGTGATTGTTGGGTATGCTGTTGATCAAGAGGGTATGATCGGTGAAGTCATACATGAAATACCGGTCAAAGCACCATCCTGTATTGTGTTTTAAGAAGATTTCCGTAAATTCGGGAATCTTTTTTCTGTTTTTGAGGGAAGAATTCAATAAAACCGGTAATAACTCAAGTGTGGGGTGTCACTCCGCATGTGTTGTTACAGGAACGTCAGGGAATGATTGTTGAAGAAGGAGGTGGTGCTGGTTCCTGCGGCAGAAGCCTGCCGGTTCCCTCAGCTTGTTGAATCATGAAAAATCAGTATTCTTTTCGTTGGAAGATACGGAAGCTGTATCTTCTGTTGTTATCCATTCTGATGATGGCAGGCATGTTTTCGTGTGTGCCTGCCATGGCGGAAAATGATGTTGTCAATGCCCGCGTGGAAACGGGTGGTGAGACAATGAATGTGTATGTCAGCTGCAGTTTCGTTGATCATCAGGGAAATCCGTACACCTCATTCTGGGGTGATGAGTATCCGATCGTGGATGTCAACACCGGCAGCCGGATGTTCTGTGTGGAACCGGGTCCGATTATGGAACCTGGCATTCACACTTCCATCGGGACATTGCAGACGGTGTATGGAAAGGAGAAAGGCGACCGTTTACAGCTGATCAGCTGGTATGGTACACGAAGCGGCTCACGCATTGACTACTATGCGGCACAGAGTCTGATCTGGGAGATCGCTGCCAATGCCTCGGTCACCCAAAGAGCTGCCAACGCCGCAGCCATCAATGCCGCAAAGGCAGTGATCATGGATCAGGTGAACCGTTACCTTCAAAGCGGAAAGGCGGTCAGAGGTACTTCAAAGGTGTACCGCGGCGGCGGTCAGGATATCATGTCCATCGGTACACTGATTACCGACAGGGACATTTCCATTACCCTGCAGAAACAGTCATCGGACAACGATATCATTCAGGCCGATGCCTCCTATTCCCTGCAGGGTGCGGTTTACCGTGTGTATGAAGGAAACAGCACATCCGGAAAACACCTGTGTGATCTGACCACAGACAGTCAGGGCAATGCCTCAATACAAAAGGTAACCGTGGCGGATGAAACACAGTACATCACAATCCAGGAGATCCAGGCCCCAAAAGGCTATGCATTGAACAGTACACCGATAACACAGCGTATTGAAAACAACAGCTTTGTCAGTTTTCATGTATCGGATGTACCGCAGACAAAACGGGTTTCCGTGCAGATTACAAAGGAATCTGCGATTCCCCAATTCACACAGAACAACCCGATGTACAGTCTGAAGGATGCCTGCTTTGAAGTGTTCTATCAGACATCCGACAATCAGAAAGTCATCCTCGGGACAATCAGGACCGACGAAAACGGAACAGCCTCTGCCAGCTATGACAACATCCCGCTGGGTGTTCAGAAACTTCAGATCCAGGAGCTTTCCGCACCTGCCGGATATTACCCGGGAAATGATATTTATGCGGAAATCCTGCATTCCGATACCGCTGTGTTCCATGTCAGGGATATCCCGGCATATGCGGAAATGGAAATTGAAATCGAAAAGAAGGACGCCGATGGACTGGATGTACCGATGCCGCTGGAAGGCGCGCAGTTTACGGTTTCGTATTATGCGGGAAGTATTGATACAACACCATTGCGTACATGGGTCATTCAGACCGTCAATGATGAAAACGGCAGAAGTACTGCCAGACTTGATCAGGTTTATCTTGTATCCGGGGATCCGCTGTATACAACATCAGATGGCAAAACGGTACTGCCGCTTGGCATGATTACCATTGAGGAGACAAAAGCACCACAGGGGTACCTTCTGGACCATGTGGTTGTCAATGGTGAACTGCAGAATGTTTCGGAGGAAAACGGAAAGATCGTCTGTGCAGTTGTGCAGGATTCCAACATGGGTGCTGTGATTCTTGGATCACAGAAGTACATCTATCATGATCAGAGGGCTTCCGGCGGTCTGAAACTGCAGAAGCACGATACGGCATATGAAGGTGTGCAGGGAGATGGCAGAAACCTTGTTTCAAAATGGAAAATCACCAACTGTAATGATTACGATACTGCCATGAAGAGCAACGGCACCATCGTATCCATCGCAAAAGCAGGGGAAGCCTTTGATCAGCTGATTGTAACGGATGACAACGGGTACTGGGAAAGTGATGCGGATTTCCTGCAGGTTGGCAGCTACCGCATTGAAGAGGTGGAAGCTCCTGTCGGATATCTTGTTTCATCAGATCAGACAGATATTGCGGTAAGCAGAGATTTTACCATTGCGGATCATGGAGAAATGGTGGATATGACAATCGGACTTAAAGATGAAATCATGCGAGGTGGATTTGTACTGCGTAAAAATGATGCAGAGACAACACAGGCCCAGGGAGACGCTGATCTGCGTGCCATGTTTGTACTGATCAACCGCAGTGAACATCCGGTTGTGGTCAACGGTCAGATTGTGGAGAAAGACGGTATCGTGGACGTGGATGGCGATCACAATGCATGGTTTGAAACAGATGCCTTTGGCATGTATACCACTTCCGATGATCTTCTGCCTTACGGTACCTATGAGATCCGTGAAATCCAGGCTCCTGCCGGTTATCTGTTGTCAAAGGACAGCGTATGCACATTTACAATCCGACAGGATCATGCCATGGCGGATCTGACCGCATGCATGCAGGATGAGGTTGTGACAGGCACATTCTCACTGTACAAGCATGTTAACGCACAGATCTCATCGGAATGGGATGACCACCCGGAACAGGGTGCGGTATTCCTTGCCATTCTGAAGTCAAAACTGAAACAGCTGTTTGACGGGGATATCTTTGCGGCATATGAAGCACTGAAGGAAAACAAAGCGGAACGGAGTGTTACAGGACTGAGTTTAAAGGAGTTCAGTATTGTCGTAACGGATGAAAACGGACTTGGTACTTCCGGACAGCTTGCCTATGGTACCTATGTGATCGGGCAGGTCGCTTCCGATCCTGATTATGCATTGATACCTGATATGATGGAGTTCCATGTAACGGGAAAAACGGAAACAGCTGTCAATGCCTACGGTATCCCTGTTGTGATCAACAGTGATCAGCCGAATGTTGTTTTCTCCGCAACCAATGATGCTCTGACATACCAGCTGCGCATAGTCAAAAAGGACGCGGATACGGGAAAGAGAGTTGTACGCAACGGCGCATCGTTTATGATCGGGTATGACAGTAATGACAACGGTGTCTTTGATGAACAGGACCGTCAGTACAGCCATCAGATGATCAACGGTGTCCGTGTCATCAACGGCTATGTGACAATGCCTGTAGCCAACCGGAAGTATGATGTGTTCCGCACCTGCACAACCGCGCATCAGAATGTGCTTCCGGGTACCTTTGTGCCGGATGAGACCATTGAAGGCAATGCCGGTATGACCATCACACCGTTACAGGTGGAAAAGGGAACCTACTTCATCTTTGAACAGGACAGGGATGACAGCCATTTCCATGAAGTGCCGGCCGGATATGTACAGGCGGGAAGTCAGACCGTTGTGATCGGCGGTGCACAGTTTACGGGAAGTGATGATCATTACACCATCCTGCATGATGGGGAAAACGGCTTCTTTGAAAACCTGTATGTCGTGACATGTGAAATGAACAATGAAAGGGCATATGGAACCCTGAACATTGTCAAAACCATTGCGGAAACAGAATCTGATACAAGTCTGATTGACCGCAGTGACTTCAGCGGTTTCGGTTTTACCCTGTATGCACAGGATGATATCCTGGATCCTTCCGACGGTACGGTCATTGCCAAAGCCGGAAAAAAGGCAAAGATCATGCATGAGGGTAGATATGAAACAGTACAGGAGATCACATTGCATCAGGATGGAACGGCCGTATTGGAAAACATCCCGCTGGGTACGTATGTTCTGAAAGAAACGAGGATTCCGGCAGGCTTTGTACGGAAACAGACAGAATACAGTGTTGTATTTGCCCAACCGGAGGATGACCGTACAACGAAGGTATTTGAAATCACACAGAATGTTGTCAATACACCGATCCGTACGGAAATCTCAAAAATCAGTATCACAGATGAAAAAGAACTTCCTGGTGCTTCCATGCGGATTACCGATGAAAAAGGTAATACCGTGGATACATGGATTTCTGAAGACAGACCGCATGTCATTGAAGGACTGCACGCCGGCACAACCTGCTTCCTGCATGAGGATCTGGCACCGCCTGGGTATGTCAGGGCATCGTCTGTTCCGTTTACGGTCAAAGATAACGGGGAAGTGAATACCGTGAAAATGGTTGACCGCATTGTACAGGTTGTCAAATCGGATGTGCGCATGAAGGCCGTGGAAGGCGCAAAGATGCGCATCATTGATGAAGATGGAAATGTCCTGGATTCATGGACCAGCGGAAAACAGCCGCATGAAGCCAACGGTCTGCAGGAAGGCATGACATACATCCTGCAGGAAACAGAAGCTCCGTCAGGTTATGTAAAGGCGGAAGACATTGTGTTCACCGTACAGCGTGAAGGAGAAATACAGCTGGAAATGATGGTGGATCTGAAAGTGACGGCTGTGAAAACCAATACAAAGGGAACCCTTGTCGAAGGTGCATTCCTGCAGGTATTGGACATGGAAGGCAATGTAGTGGATGAATGGACCAGTCAGAAACGTTCACACAATGTGGAACACCTGGTTGAAGGAAGATCCTATGTGCTTCATGAGGAAAAGGCACCGGATGGATATGTCAGAGCTGAAGATCTCGTATTTACGGTAAACAACAGTGGTGAAAACATCCGGCTTAAGATGGTTGATACAACCGTCACGGTTGAAAAGAAGGATGACAACGGGAAACCGTTATCCGGTGCACTGCTTTGTGTCATGGATGAAAATGGAGAAAGCCTGGATACATGGACCAGTGATGGAACAGCCCACATGGTAAACGGTCTTGAACATGGCAGAACATACACCCTGCATGAACAGAAGGCACCGGATGGATACCACATCAGTGATGATATTGTGTTTACGACAGATCACGACCGGAAAATCACAATGAATGATGAGATGACGGAAGTGAAGCTCCTGAAAACAGATGAGGATGGGATACCTGTACAGGGTGTTCATCTGAGACTGTATGATCAGACAGCCGGTACGGAAGTCAGACTGGACAATGACGGTGTGACAACAGAGAACATGTTTGTACTGAAAGGTATTCTGATTGGCGGGCATACATACCAACTGGTGGAGGAAAGCTGGGTGGAGGGCGTGCATCCAAGTGCGTCCATGATCTTTACGGTACCGTATGAAAAACCGGCTTCACCAATGGTGATTGCCATGGTGGATCTGAAAACGGCTGTTTCGTTTATCAAAACCGATGATGCAGGAAACCCTGTTGCGGGTGCGGGAATGGAACTGATTCCGGCATACAGAAATGAGGATGGACAGATTGTACCGGAAACAGAAGGTAACAACACTGTTCATACGTTTGTTTCAGGTACAGAACCGGTTGACCTTTCAATGTTTGTCAAAGGACAGCAGTGTTACATTCTCAGGGAAACCGACGTACCGGATGGATATGAGAAAGCGGAGGAAACCGCGTTTGAAGTCACCGGTACACAGGACATCCCACAGGCTGTGGTTATGTGTGATACAAGAAAGACATACACAATTGAAGTTGTGAAGAAGGACAGAGAAAACGGGGAAGTGCTGGAAGGTGCTTCACTGGGTCTGTATGACAGTGATGGAAATGTGGTATTGGATGTGGATGGAAACCCATGTATTGCAGAAACAGATGAAACAGGAACGGTATCCTGGCAGGTACTGTATGATCCGAAAGGATATGATCTGAAGGAACTGCATGCACCGAACGGGTATGTGAATGAGAATCTCTGCATGCATGTGGATCCGGTTGAACAGAGTGATGAAGACAATGTCATTTTCATCAATGTAGAGAATACGCGTATTCCGGATACGGGTGTACGCAATGACATGAGAATACCGGCAGGTATCTTTGCGGTATCACTGATTGCGGCAGGCGCAATGGTACTGTTGAAAAACCTGCTTCGTTAGACGATCAGAGTCCATGGAATACCATGGGCTTTTGTCATGTTGACAGGAGAGGAAAGCATGGTATGATATAGCTAATGAACATTAGCTTATTGGAGAACGTATGAACACAAAGGAAAAAATCATGACGGAAGCACTGCATCTGTTTTCATGTCAGGGATATCACGCGGTCAGTGTGGAACAGATTGCGGAAGCGGTGGGAATCAGGGCACCGTCACTGTATAAGCATTTTAAGGGCAAACAGGATATTTTTGATGCGATTGTAAAGGAAACAGAACGCAGATACAGGGAATTCACGGACAGCGTCATCTACCATGAGCCGGATGTGAATGAAATTGCACAGATCAATGCGGATGACATCGCAGAGAAACTGATGTCGTTTGTCAGCTATTCCCTGCATGACCCGTATGTCCGTGCCTTTCGGAAACTGTTGACCATTGAACAGTTCCGTGATCCGCGTCTTGCGGATCTGTATACCGAAAACCAGATCCGGCTGATTACCGAATATCATGCCGGCCTGTTCAAAAGGATCATGGATGTGGGATATATGAAACGCATGGATCCGATGACTGCCGCATGGATGTATAACGCCCCTGTGATTGTCATGATCCAGGAAGCAGACAGACATCCGGAAAAGGAAGAGGAAATCCTGAAACAGGTCAGAATACATGCAAATACATTCTTTGAGATGACAACACGGAGGGAAGACAGATGATTCAGGCAGTTGTATACACAAGCAATACCGGCACAACACAGGAATATGCACAGATGCTGGGAAAAAGAATATCCATGCCGGTAATGGAACTGGGGCAGGCAGTGAAGGAACTGGATGAACATGCACAGATCATTTACCTTGGATGGATCATGGCAGGTGCGATTCAGGGGTATGACAGGGCAGTAAAACAGTTTGCGATACCGTATGTGTGTGCGGTTGGAATGAGCGGTGAAGCAGATATTGAAAAGATGCGCAGTGACAACCATCTGAGTGAAGGTACGGATCTGCTTGTACTGCAGGGAGGATACCGGAAAGACCGGCTGAAGGGATTCATGAAGCTGATGATGTCGGTGATTGTAAAAGGTCTGGCAAAACAGCTGCGGAAAAAGGAAACCCTCACTGCATCAGAAACCGATCTGCTCAACATGCTGGAACAGGGCGGTGACAGAGTCAGGGAAGAAGCTTTGGAACCGGTAATCCAATGGTATAAGACAAATCAGAAGACATCGCTTTGACAGGTATGACGAAACGGCATGATCGGAAAAACGATTGGAAAGTCTGAATGTATGTAAGATTGATACAGAGAACGTCTGAATGAATGATTCGGGCGTTTTTCTTTTGAATGAATAAAATGTAAAGGAAACTTAACAACAAAAATGTGCCATGCAATAATCGAAATGTAAAGTAAACTTGTCATAAAGGGGCGGTATTGTTGAGAAACAAGGTTGAACAGCTTCGAAAGGAGCGGGGACTGAATCAGGATGAATTTGCCAGAATACTCCGTGTTTCAAGACAGACCATCAGTTCCATTGAAACAGGAAAGTATAACCCATCATTGGAGCGGGCCTTTGCAATTGCGGATTTTTTCGGCAGACGGATTGAGGAGATCTTTATTTATTATATAGGCAATTCATCCCCGTCTGTAATCTCTGATTCAGGCGGGGATGAATTGCCGGA
>JBJEFE010000055.1:0-9231 GCA_051873755.1 Bulleidia sp.
ACAATCATATAAAATGGTCGAATAATCAACAAGGATATACGATTCAATTTTTCATCAACAATCCACTAAAAATGATATATGTATATTATCGCACTTTCGTTGAAAATTCCTTTTATTACTGGCGGTCTGCAATAAGTTCTCATCTTGGATGGTTGAATATTATTACCTCCCCAAAATATGTAGCTGCTTTTTCTTTATTGCTTTTGCTTGAATCCCAAAAATCTGATGATGAACAAACTTCGAACGTTGATAGTACTATAAAACTGTATTCTGTTTTTTCGGTTCTTATAACTGTATTTGGAATTGAACTGGCTTTGTTTATTACGTGGACACCATTATGGTCGATGGTGGCACAAGGTGTTCAGGGAAGATATTTTATTCCAGTGATGATTTTCTTTTTACTAATTATCCGAAACAGAAAGGTCATGTTTAAAGAAAATCATGACATGATGTTCTTAATTACAACATCGATAACATTAATTCTGTTTTTTACATCGTTTCTAGTCAGATTGTGAAAATGAAATACTTTATACTTTCCTGTCTTGAATGAGCGTAGAAAATATCATAAATTTTAGAAAAAGCTAAATATAAATGGACGATTTTTGTATGAAAGAGAAATTGTAGCTATAATAAAGAAGATTGATATGAGATGAGGTGGACATGAGCAATACAAACGCAATAGAAATACGAAACATGTCAAAAAGCTTTAAAATACAGCGCGATGGTACAAAATCCATAAAGGACTTTGTACTTCGTTTTGGTGGAAGTAAGATGGAACGGCATGAGGTATTAAAAAACATCAGTCTGGATATCAAAAAAGGAGAGACGGTCGCTCTGATTGGTGTCAATGGCAGTGGTAAATCAACACTGTTGAAATTGATGACCAAGATCATTTATCCTACTTCCGGAACTGTAAAAACATATGGAAAGCTGACATCTTTGTTGGAACTTGGAGCCGGTTTCCATCCGGATTTTACTGGTAGAGAGAATATTTATTTTAATGCGTCTATTTTTGGGCTGACCAAAGAGGAAATCAATAACAGAATTGATGATATTATTGTGTTTTCTGAACTCGGTGAGGCAATTGAGGAGCCGATACGAACATATTCATCCGGTATGTATATGAGGCTTGCGTTTTCCATTGCGATCAATGTGGATGCGGAAATTCTGCTTATTGATGAAATTCTGGCGGTGGGAGATCAGCACTTTCAGGAAAAATGTTTTGCTAAACTGAAGGAACTAAGAGACAATGAAAACAAGACAATTGTTATCGTTTCTCATTCTCTTGATGTAGTGAAAGATCTTTGTACGCGTGCTGTATGGCTATACAATGGCGAATTTGCGTTGGATGGTGATCCGACATATGTTGTTGGAAAATATCTGGAACAGGTTGAAAAAGATAATCGTGATCGTAAGATCCGTGAGGTTGCCAGCGGAAAAGCTGAGTACAATGGGGTGATTTTCATTGATTCTCCACAGAATTATGAACACTATTCAATAAATGAAAAAGTGGAGATACGTGGATGGCAGATCAATGACTGTAATGACTGTGATGATGCGGAATTCAATCTGTTTGTCGGCAATGAAAAGATATCTTATAAATCAATGCCGAGAAAAGATGTGCTCCGTGTGTATCATGAGCAGTATGGCGGTTTTATGGATCCTGAAAAAGTCGGATTCCAGGCAGAAATAGTTCCAACTGATTACGAAAAGCAGATTACCGATAAAGGTACTATGGTGATTACTGCGCAGACGGTTCTGCCAAACGGCAAGAAACTTGAGAAGGATGTCAAAATCATTATTGACAGGGAGGCATGATGTTTAAAGAGTTATATCAGTACAGAGAACTGTTGAAAACAAATGTCAAGAAGGAAATCAGAGGCAAATATAAAGCTTCTGTTTTGGGCGTGCTCTGGTCATTTATCAATCCTTTACTTCAGGTTCTGGTGTATGCCATCGTATTTCCGTATATGTTAAGAGATACAGGGGATAACTACATAATTTATCTGATTACAGGTATCATTCCATGGACTTTCTTTTCCACAGCACTGACCAGCTGCGTTGGCTGTATCAAAGCAAATTCCGGTATCATTAAGAAAGTGTATTTTCCAAGAGAAATCCTTCCGATTTCATCCGTTGTCAGCGGGTTTGTTAATTTCCTCATTTCCTGCCTGATTATTCTGATTTTCTGTGTGGCATGGGGTGTTGGTATTTCATGGCATATCCTTTTTGTACCATTGATTGCTCTGATTGAAGGTGTTCTGATACTTGGGCTTGGTATGGCCTTAGGAGCTATGGATGCTTATGTACAGGATCTTGAATACTTTGTTAATTTCATTTTGACTCTTGCGTTTTACGGTACTCCGATTGTTTACAGACTGGATACTTTCGGAAACACATCCTTTATTGCAAAACTAGTAAGACTGAATCCGATTACCACGTTGATGAATGCATATCGTGATGTGTTTATGAATCATACAGTACCTGATTTTGGCTCTTTGGGGTTTGTATTTCTGCTTTCCATTGTGGTACTTGTGATTGGTGTCATGATTTTCAAGAAACTTGAGAAGGGTTTTGCAGAACAGTTCTAGGAGAAAATATGGCTTTTGTTTATTCTGTGGATAAAACAACCATTCTGAAAAATGTTGTCGACAGTAAATTGATTTTTGAAGGATGGGCAATCGGAAACGATGGAAATGTCCCTTCTTTTCATGTTTCCATAAATGAATCAGAGGTGCGAATTCATCAGACTTATGTTGAGCGTCAGGATATAGTGGAATCCCAAAATATCAGTGTCAATCAGAACGACAGAAATCCGCATTCATTTGGGTTTATCATTACGACTTCATGTGCTGAACCGATTTATTCTGTTACTTTAACAGCACAGAGAGGGGTAGAACGGCATACTATTCTGAAGCTGAACTCTGATAAAATATCTGAATTTACAATTCATGCGAATCTTCTTGCGAAGGTGGAGGAATCTACAAGCGAAGGTACTGCATTATGCAGAGTAAAAGGATGGGTTCTTCCTTCAAATAATGAACTTGATGTTACCGTTGAGAATATGAGTGGGGAAAAACTGGAATCCACTTATCATTTGACGACCCGATACGATTTGTGTGATTTTGGCTTTGTTGAGGAAAAGGATAAACTCTGTGGTTATGAATTGACATTCGTGCCGGACGGAGGCGAAAAATTTGAAGTTGTTTTTTCAAATGGCGCAGAGTCTGTACGCCTTCCGGTGGTGATGACTCAAACAGAACAAAAATCTTCTGTGTTGAAGTCTCTTATCACAAATATCAATTTCGAGACAATCGGAAAAGCTGTGAATTATCTGAAGGTATTTGGTTTTAAAGAACTGATCAATCGTTTAAAAAAAGGGTATACTCCATATACTGCTTATGATACATGGTTCCGGGATCATCGTATTACGGCAGATGAAGCTGAACAGCAGAAAAAAAAGTGTTTCAGATATCAACCATTGATCAGTATTGCGGTACCGACTTATAACACGCCTGTAGATATGTTGAAAGTAATGATTGATTCTGTCATTGATCAGACGTATTCCAACTGGGAATTATGTATTGCGGATGCAGGTAATCCTGATCATGAATCAAGAAGTGTATTGAAGGACTATGAAAAAAAGGATCCGCGAATCAAGGTCAGGTATCTGGATGATAATTATGGCATTGCCGGTAATACGAACCAGGCAATGGAACTGGCTTTAGGTGAATATACAGGGCTGCTTGATCATGATGACTTTTTGGAGCCTGATGCACTTTTTGAAGTTGTTGCAAGACTGAATGAATATCCATATGCATGTCTGTATACCGATGAGGATAAATTTGATACGACGAAAGGCACGTTTGAGGAACCGAATTTTAAACCTGATTTTAATATTGATGCCTTGAGATCTCATAATTACATCACCCATTTCTTTGTGGCAAAAACAGAACTGATACGGAGTGTTGGTGGTGAGCACAGTGAATATGACGGGGCACAGGATTATGATCTGATATTAAGATGTACGGAAAAAGCGGATAAGGTATGTCATATAGCAAAATCTCTGTATCACTGGCGAATCTATTCCGGCTCTACAGCAGGGAATCCCGAGCAGAAACTGTATTGTTACGAGGCTGGCAGGAAGGCAATCGCGGATCATCTTGAACGTGTCGGTTTAAATGGAACAGTAGAACTGATGCCAAGACCATACTGGGGTATGTATCATGTAAAGTATACTGTTTCCGGTAATCCTCTGGTATCCATCATTATTCCAAACTATGAGAATAAAAAGGTACTGGAAAGATGTATCAATTCGATTTTTTCTGTCAATTCATACAGAAATGTTGAAGTCATTATTGTGGAAAATAACAGCAGTTCTGAAGAGATCTTTTCATATTACGAACAGGTTCAGAAGAAGTACGATAATGTACATGTAGTCAATTGGAAAGGATCAGAATTCAATTACTCCGCAATCAATAACTATGGTGTTGGTTTTGCAAAAGGGGAATATCTGCTATTGCTGAATAATGACACGGAAATGATTTCTCAGGATGCAATCGAAGAAATGCTTGGTATCTGTATGAGAGATGATGTCGGCGTTGTAGGTGCAAAACTGTTGTATCCGGACAATACAGTTCAACATGCCGGCGTTATGGTAGGAATCGGAGGAACAGCCGGACATCTTTTCAGCCGGATTCTGAACCAGGATCCGGGATATATGATGCGTGCAATACTGAATTATGATCTCAGTGCGGTAACAGGTGCGTGTCTGATGACAAAAAAAGATATTTATCAAAAAGTCGGAGGACTCGATGAAACGTTGAAAGTTGCATATAACGATGTGGATTATTGTCTGAAAGTTCGCGCAGAAGACAGATTGGTGGTGTATAATGCTTATTCGCAGTGGTACCATTATGAATCTGTATCTCGCGGATATGAAACAGACATACGAAAAATCCGTCGCTTTGATTCAGAGGTGAAGCTGTTTCAAAATAAGTGGAAAAAAGTGATTGTGGACGGAGATCCGTATTACAACCGGAATCTCATGGATGAAAGAATTGCAAAATAACACAGAAAAGCTGATCGCTCTTAATTCAATCAGCTTCTGAAAAGAAGATGAGGTTATGAAAATGAAGACAGAAAACATTCATTACTGGATTGATTATGTCAGAGTAGCTGACGAGACAATGCACATCGGGGGATGGGCATGTACATCAGAAGGAAAACAGATCGAAAGTATTACTGTAGTTGATAAGCAAAATAATGTAATGAAAGCAGAACTTTTACGTTCGTTACGTTCCGATGCGGTGAAAACTGTAACTGGAAAAAAGGATAGTGAAGGTGCTGGCTTTTCCATGTTTTTCAAGCTGACAGATTCTAAAAAATACTATCTTGTTCTGAAACATGGCGGACAGACTAAAACAGTTTCCTTAATGGGCATTAAATATTGGAAGTCTAAAGTGAAAGCAACATTGCAGAAGATCAAGGCAATCGGAAATGATGATTCAGTCAGAAGAGATATTGCTGGACAGACTAAAATCACATATCGGGAGTTTACGCTACTGTCAAGGGTTCAGGAGGCAGAACTGAACAGGCAGAGAAATGAGGAACTATTGCCGGATGCACCGTTCTTTTCTGTTCTTGTGCCACTGTATAATACCCCGGATAAGTTCCTGAAAGAAATGTTGGAATCTGTATTGAAACAGACATATGGAAAATGGGAACTGTGCCTTGCGGATGGCAGTGATGAAGATTGTGCAGACCATATTTCCGAAGTGATTCGTTCTTTTGATGATCCAAGAATCAGGTATAAAAAACTGGATCATAACGGTGGAATATCAGAGAATACGAATGCAGCACTCAAAATGGCAAAAGGAGATTTTATAGTTCTTTTTGATCATGATGACCTGCTCGCAGAAAATGCACTGTATGAGTTTGCTCACGCCATTATGAATGATAATGAATGTGATTGTATTTATTCCGATGAGGACAAAATTGACAGTGATACAGGAAATCTGTTTGATCCTCATTTCAAACCTGACTATAACATTGATATGTTATGTTCAGTAAACTATATCTGTCATCTGTTTGCGGTCAGAAAAGTACTTGTGGATCAGTATGGAGGTTTTGATCCATCTTATGATGGAGCACAGGATCATGATTTTATTCTGAGAATGACAGAAAAAGCCAGACATACAGTTCATATTCCGAAAATACTGTATCACTGGCGTTCTCATCAGAATTCCACAGCCGCAAATCCTGAGAGTAAACTGTATGCCTTTGAAGCAGGTAAAAAAGCCATTCTTGCTCATTATGAACGTGTCTGGCCGGAATTGAAGATTGATTCTGTTGAGAAAGGAATCAGCTATGGCATCTATCATACAAAGTGGCATTTTGATGAATATCCACTGATATCAGTCATCATTCCGAATATGGATCATACCAAAGATCTGGATAAGGCAATCCGTTCTATGAATGAAAAGGGAACATGGCCGAATAAGGAATTCATTGTGATAGAGAATAATTCAAAGCTTGACGAGACTTTTACATATTATGACCAGATTCAGAAAGAATATGAGAATGTGCATGTGGTCAGATATGCTGGAGAATTCAATTATTCCAAGATCAACAATTTTGGTGCACGCTTTGCAAAAGGTGATTACTATCTGTTGATGAACAATGATATTGAGCTGATTGAACCGGATTCAGTCAGGGAAATGATGGGATATTGCCAGAGAGAGGATGTCGGAATTGTTGGCGCAAGACTTCTTTATGAAGACGATACAATCCAGCATGCAGGTGTTGTGGTCGGTATCGGAGGTATTGCGGGACATGCTTTCAAATACAGAAAGTCAGAAAACGATACATACTTTAACCGTGCAATGGTTGCACAGGATTATTCGGCTGTAACTGCTGCTGTCATGTTGGTGAAAAAATCCGTCTTCGATGAAGTGAATGGGTTGGATGAAAGCTTTGTGGTTGCGTTGAATGATATTGATTTCTGTCTTCGTGTACGCCAAACAGGGAAGCTGGTTGTATACACACCTTATGCTTGTTTCCATCATTATGAGTCCAAGTCACGTGGACTTGAAGATACGGAGGAGAAGCAGGCAAGATTTAGAAGTGAGATTTCCAGATTTGTGGATCGCTATCACGATTTCCTGCAAAAAGGGGATCCATACTATAATCCAAATCTGAGTCTTCTTACAGAGGATTTTTCAATGAGAAATCTGCGATTCGAAACAATCGGAGAACCGTTTTATACGAAGCGTGAAGTGAAAACATATGAACAGATTGCGGAAACGGAATCTGATCAGAACTGAAATTACATATGAAATCATATAGCGAAATGCCTGTTTTGACTATACGGGCATTTCGTTTTATACTTTAAGCGTTTATGAACAGATTCTATTTTTGGGTAAGCAGACACCGCGAGATTATTATGGCATTTATTGATGCATTTACCGTAGTTGTGTCATATCTGATTGCCTATTTTATACGTACAGATTTTGGAAGGTTGGCATATCCTCTTGCAACGAATGCTCTTTGGAACAATATGCTGTGGGTTGTTCTGATCAACCTTCTGTCAATCATCATATTCAGAATAAACCGATCTTTATGGATGTATGTATCAGTTGATGAAGCTGTGAGAGTTGGAGCGGCAGTTTTCGCGGGGAATTTCACATGGTGGGTAGCTGTGATTCTGTTGAGAATACCAGAGTATATTAGATCTTTACCAATCATGGCAGGCATTATTCAATTGGTATTGATGTTGTCGTTACGGTTTATGTATCGGGCAGTAAGAACAGATATGATGCAGACTCACCGCAGTCACCGCGCATTGATTCTTGGAGCAGGGTCTGCAGGGGCAATGGCATTACGTGAGATTACGTATTCCGATCGTTATGATACAAAGATTGTTGGCTTCCTGGATAAAAATCCAAAGAAAGTCAAAAAGAGACTGAGCGGGGTTACAGTACTTGGTACAGATAATGAATTAGCGGAAATTGTAGTAAAACACAGAATTGATACCGCGTTTATCGCAATCAAGAATATATCAAAGAATGATCTGAAGGAACTGATTGAAAAGTGCAGAGAACTGAATCTGCGTACAAAGATTGTTTCCTTCCAGATGGAAGATGATCCTACAAGAGCCAGAGCTTCTGTCCGTAATGTAAGTATCAATGATCTTCTTGGAAGAGGCGAACTGTATCTGAACAATGAACAGATCGGAGGATACCTGACCGGCAAAACGATTATGGTAACAGGTGCCGGTGGTTCCATCGGTTCTGAACTGGTACGTCAGATCATGCAGTTTACACCGGAGAGACTTGTGCTGGTTGATATCTATGAAAACAACATGTACGATCTTCAACAGGAGATAAACATTGAAAGAAGAAAAGGTATTGATCAGAAAGTGACGGATATTATCTGTCTGATCGGTTCGGTGCGGGATAAAAACAGAATCAATCAGATTATGTCCATGTACAAACCTGATGTTGTATTCCATGCGGCAGCGCATAAGCATGTTCCATTGGTGGAGGATTCCCCTCTTGAGGCAATCAAAAACAATGTATTCGGAACAAAGAATGTTGTGGAGTGTTCCATTCTGAATGGAGTGAAGAAGTTTGTTCTGATTTCCACAGACAAGGCAGTACGAACAACAAATGTTATGGGTGCTACCAAGAGAATGTGCGAACTCATTATTGAAGGTTATAAGAATAACGGCATTACACAGTTATGTGCTGTCAGATTCGGTAATGTGTTAGGTTCCAATGGCTCTGTCATTCCACTGTTTGAAAAACAGATTGAAAACGGTGGACCTGTGACTGTCACAGATCCGAATATTATCCGTTACTTCATGACAATTCCTGAAGCTGCACAGCTTGTATTACAGGCAGGTGCCTATGCACATACAGGCGAGATCTTTATTCTTGACATGGGTAAACCTGTCAAGATTGTGGATCTTGCAAGAAATCTGATTCAATTATCAGGTCTGATTCCGGATGAGGATATTGAAATTCAGTATACCGGATTAAGACCGGGGGAAAAACTGTATGAGGAACTTCTTGTGGATCCGAAGAACTGTACGAAGACCAACAACAATCTGATTTTTGTGGCAGAACCGGAAGATATCTCCATGGATACGGTTAATCAGAAACTTGATAAACTGCATGATCTGATTCAGATCAATGATGCGGATAATCAGAAAATCATTCAGATTATTAC
>JBJEFE010000056.1:0-9227 GCA_051873755.1 Bulleidia sp.
ATGTGATATCATATACATGGTTTTACCAGGCTCTGGAGAGATTGTTAATCGCTCATAATTAAAAAAGTCTCCGAGCTTTTTTCCTTTCTGTTCGAAGACAGTATAAACAGCTGTTCAGCGGTCCCCATACAACAGTTTTTCATCAGCTTTCATATTATTTTTCTGCTTATTTATACTGTTATATTGCATTGTTCAGGATTGGAACTGTCGAATATTATCATAATGTAATCACTTTTTCTTATATGTGGTTATTCTTTATATTCCGGGCATCATAAAAACCGGATAAACAATGTCTACCCGGTCTGTTATATTATCTTACCGTTTCACGGATCTGATGTTCGATTTCGTTTTTCACCATTGTGGAACATGCGCCAAGGTTGATCCTGAATCCCGATCTTGTATCAAAAATACGGAAGACACCAAGACTCCGGAACCTGGAAGGACGCAGTTTTGTCGGATCATATAATGAGATGGTAAGAGAATCAAAGCTGGATTCAATTCTGCGGATATTCTCCAGTCCGCCAACACCTTTGATCACTGCAGCCACCATACGTTCAAGATCACCTGTCTGGAACAGATCCACTGCCATATGTAAGAAATACAGCCTTGTAACAACGAAGTAGACGACAGCTGTCACAATACCGACAATTACAACCCATAACAGCGTGGAACGCAATGCAGGATTTCCAAGATAGGACAGAAATTCCGGAAGGGTACCCGGCATGGCTGAAATCAACAGTGTGGATGCACTGTTATAGCCAAGGTAAATATGCATGCTCTGAAGCAGTGCAAACAGAATACCCGACAGTCCAAGATGGATCAACAGCAGGAACGGACACAGAAACAGCATCATGATCTCTAATGGAAGAAGACTTCCACTAAGCCATGAAATCAGAATACACGCCACCATCGCACCTCTGTACTTCCGCTTTGATACAGGCTCATTACATAACGAATACATGGCTGCCATCATTGCCGGCATCGCGAACAGGTTGAGAATGTAATACGGTGTGATAAATCTTCCTGTCAACGGTGTCACACTCGATGAGGCAATCTGGGATGCCCAGATATTGACATCACCGGTGATGGAAGCTCCTGTCAGAGACATCCAGCTTCCGCCCTGAATCGTATACCAGAACGGCTGTCGCACAAGGGCACTGAGATTGAACAGGTTGGATGTACGATCCATAATACCGTACAGTGCCATATTAATCGGATTGGTCGTATCGTTTGCGATAAAGGAAACAATATTCTGAATCAAGCTGACAAAATACGGCCAGACAAAGGAAACCGCAATACCGGCAATACCGGAGAGTACAGTTGTTCCGACAACACATGTCATCTCCTTGGATATGAAGGAAAAAAATCCGTATTCACTCTTTTTCCGTGACATGCTGAACATGAACAGTGTGATGAATACAACGATCACGGCTCCAAGAACACCTGTCTGAAGCGGATACTTCGTAACGCCTGAAGTAAAGGCTGAAGTGGTTGTATAGGAAAGTCCGAATGTGGACGTATATGCATTGGTGGTCAGATTTGATGGTGCGAAGAACATCGTTGAAACAAGGAATGCCACATAGCCGGATAAAGCCGAAATAACCGTAATGGCACTGGATCCCTTTTTGATCACCGCACTGATCATAAAGAACAACGGATAGTTGACAAGCATGAATGTACCGGTCCTTTGAATGATCTGACCGCATATCCGCAATCCCTCACTGTCCACAATCATGGACAATCCGTAATACGGGTTGACAATCAGATTGCCCAATCCGCACAGAACAACGGAAAGAATCACCATCTGGAGCGGGAATTTCAGTATTTCATATAATGAATGCCAGTTTCGCATAGTCCCTCCTTTCAGAATAAACTCTTCAATCGATCAAAGTAGGAAATTTCCTTTCCTCTTAATAAACGCAGTTTCCTGTCACGGCAGACGGATATTTCCACAACCGTTTCCCCATCCAGAGGGAATACCTGTGAATCCGTTCCCAGCAGTGCCTCATCAAATGACGATGCCTCAAAACGGATGACGGAGTCTGCCTTCAATACAATCGGTGCATCCAGACTTCTGTAACGTGAATGATGGATGCCGGAGATTTCCGCCAGTTCAATCAGATCCAGTCCCTCCTGAATCACCGCACCGCCAAGTGACCTGTTATAGGCAGTGGAGCCAAGCTGCGTGCATACACACATCCCGGAACCACGGAATGTTTCAAGCATGTGATCATCGATCGATACATCCAGAACCTGTGTACGGGCTGCGTTTTCAATCCGGATCTCATTGATTCCATAAAAACACTTTCCTTTTCCCGTCACTGCCTGCAGTACCTGAAACTCCTTCAGTGTGCCTGTGTTTTCAATCAGCACATTCAGGAACTCACGGATATCGGAATCCAGATAATCGGAATAGAAACCAAGTGTACCGGTGTGTATACCGAAGAAACAGACATCATTGATCATATGCATGTACTGATGTACCGCATAGATAAATGTACCGTCACCTCCGATGACAATCACAACATCCGGGTGTTCATCATCCCTTCTGAAGCCTTTTTCATCCAGGCACTTTTCCGCCTTTTCCTCCAGTTTTTCCGATACCGGATCCAGTCTTGTAACAATTGCGTATTTTTCCATATGCGTACAGTATACACCATCAGGGGTCCATCTGGAAAACAGGAAAAACCGGCAAACACAAACGTGTCTGCCGATCTGTTGATCAGGAAATTCTGCAGCCAGGTTCCATACCGTTGACTTCAACCAGTGCAATTTCCTTGCCCTGCTTGCCTGCCAGCAGCATGCCGTTGGATTCCACACCGCGGATCACAGCCTTTTTGAGGTTGGAGATGACGACGATGGATTTACCGATTACCTGACCAGGTGTATAGGACTGTGCAAGTCCGGATACGATCTGACGAGGCTGTTCCTCACCAAGATCAACCTGGAGTATCAGAAGCTTATCCGCATCCGGATGCTTTGTGCAGGATACGACTTTGCCGACTCTCAGGTCAAACTTCTCAAAGTCGGTGATATCCACTTCCGGCTTGGCATTCTTTTTCTTTTCTGCAACCTTCTTCTGGGCAGCCTGAATTGCCTCAATCTTCGGCTGGATATCCTTCTCACTGATTCTTGCGAACAGGATTTCAGGTGTTTCCGTAATACGTCTGCCTGTTTCCAGTCTGCCGAATGTGGATACGGACTCATAGGAGGTTTCGTCTGTATTCAGTGACTTCAGAATCTTTTCAGAAGTTTCTGTCAGGAACGGTCTTAACAGAATTGCACCGATACGGATGGATTCCAGCAGATTGTACAGAACCGTTGCCAGTCTTGTGCTGCTGTCAGGATCCTTTGCCAGCTTCCATGGGGCAGTTTCATCGATGTACTTGTTGCAGCGGGAGAACAGATCCAGGACATCCTGAACTGCATCCGCCACATGCAGCGTATCCATCTTTTCATGTACTTTTTCTGCTGTCGCAAGAACCGTCTTCTTCAGATCCTCATCGACTTCCTCATCGACATGCGGATTGGCAATCATACCATTGAAGTACTTGTTTTCCATTGCCAGTGTACGGTTGACAAGGTTGCCCAGATTGTTGGCAAGATCGGAATTGATTCTTTCGATCATCAGTTCATATGTGATATGACCGTCCTGTGCAAACGGCATCTCATGGATCATGATGTAACGTACGGCATCCACACCGAACAGGGATACAAGATCATCCGCATAGATGACATTACCCTTGGATTTGGACATCTTGGAATCACCTGTCAGAAGCCATGGATGACCGAATACCTGCTTTGGCAGCGGTACATCCAGTGCCATCAGCATGATCGGCCAGTAGATTGTATGGAACCGTACAATGTCCTTACCGATCAGATGCAGATCCGCAGGCCAGTACTTCTGATACAATGGACCGTGATTTCCGTCCGCATCATAGCCAAGTCCGGTAATATAGTTTGTCAACGCATCAATCCATACATAGACAACATGCTTCGGATCAAAGTCAACCGGGATACCCCACCTGAAGGATGTACGGGATACGCACAGATCCTGCAGACCAGGCTTGAGGAAGTTGTTGATCATCTCATTCTTACGGCTTTCCGGCTGAATGAAATGCGGGTGATCCTCGATATACTGAATCAGACGATCCGCATACCTGGACATTCTGAAGAAGTATGCTTCTTCCTGCATCGGCTTCAGTTCACCGCCGCATACAGGACATCTGCCTTCTGCCGTAATCTGGGAAGGTGTATAGAATGCCTCACATTCCTGACAGTACAGACCGTCATAATGACCCTTGTAGATATCTCCCTGATCATACAGTTTCCTGAAGATCTTCTGTACCTGCTTTTCATGATAGTCATCCGTTGTACGGATAAACTTGTCATAGGAGATATTCATGCAGTCAAACTGCCCTTTGATCACGGCGGAAACCTCATCCGTGAACTGCTTTGGCGTCATGCCTGCAGCCTTTGCCTTTTCCTCAACCTTCTGACCGTGTTCATCTGTTCCTGTCTGGAAACGGACATCATATCCGACCATTCTTTTATAACGTGCAATACTGTCCGCCAGTACGATCTCATATACATTACCGATATGCGGTTTGCCGGATGTATATGCGATGGCTGTCGTAATATAGTACGGTGTCTTATTTTCACTCATGTTTATGCCTCCTTTACTGATTTTCCGAATGAAAGAAAATCGTTTTCGACATCAGTTTATAACAGTTATCATTATACGGTTGAAACCTCTCTTTGAAAACATCAAATTCCCGCCTGCACAAATCTTTATCACATGAAAATCCATTTCAGTCATGTTTTCCGGTCCACATCACAATCTTTGTTACAAAAATTCTCCCGTTATCCTTGTTTTTTTATTTTCAAATCAGTATCATAATGGTGTATACATATTAAAGTCCCCATTGTTTTAATTGTGGATACACCAAAGAAAAAGGAGAACATCATAATGGCAACAGGCAAGGTTAAGTGGTTTAATGCCGAAAAGGGGTATGGATTTATTACCACTGATGAAGGGAAAGATGTATTTGTACACTATTCTGCTATTCAGTGTGATGGATTCAAAACTTTAGATGAAGGCCAGGCAGTAACCTTTGAGATTACTGAATCTGACCGTGGTCCACAGGCAGCAAATGTATGTAAGAACTGACATCTGCACGACAAATTGATTCTTGATTTGTAACCACATGGCACTCAGGGGAGTGCCATTTTCATTTGTGAAAAGGGAGTACCTCTGTCAGATACTCCCTGTGTTGTGTATTACGCAACAGCTTTCTTTGTATGGACTTCCTTGTGGAAGAAGATTTCCCTGCATGCCGTAACGATCAGAGATACTGCAAGTACAATGAGCAGTACGGCGATGACAATCAGAATCACATAGGATGTGATCGGATTGCCGGCTGCCATGGCAGCTGTCATACCGCTGACATAGCTTCTGATGGAAAGGCAGAGTGCGGAAAGTGTGACCGCAAACATGAAGACTGTCGGAATACCTGTATACAGTGCTGTCTTATGATCCGCAGCTGTCTTGACAAGCCAGCTTGTGACTGCGAGCAATGCGACGGAAGCCAGCAGCTGGTTTGCAGAACCGAAGATCGGCCAGATGACATTGTATGCGGCTGCACCGTTGTATGTTGCACTGGATAATACATAACCGGGAATGACTGTCATACATGTGGCTGCGACAGCACCAAGAGACTTTTTGAATGTGGAACCTTCGTTTGCGACAAAGAACTTCAGAACGCCCGCAAATGCGGAATCACTGTCTGTTTCGCATAATTCCTGGAACATGTATCTTGCAATACGTGTTGCGGAGTCAAGGGATGTCAGACAGAACATGGAGAAGGCAAGACCACCCACCTGATAACCGAGTTCAAATGTCAGACCGAATTTTTCAAAGATCGTACCGATACCTGCATAGAATAATGTGAAACCTGCAGCTTCACTTCCTGCAGCCCTGGCTGTGGCAGCGATACCAATGACGATGACCGCAAACAGACCTTCAATCAGCATTGCGCCGTAACCGACACGCTTGATATCCGGAGATTCCCTCTTCACAGTCTTGGAGGAAGTACCGGATGAAACAAGAGAGTGGAAACCGGAAACCGCACCACATGCGATTGTAACAAACAGGAACGGAAACATGAATCCGCCGGCGCTTTCGGAATATGCCTTTGCGACCGGAATCATGTCAAGGCTTGGATGGCATACAAGCACACCGACAAAGGAAAGTGCGATGATGCCGTATAACAGATAGGATACAAGATAACCTCTAGGCTGTAACAGTACCCAGGATGGGAGATTTGCGGCCACAAGGATATACAGTGATACAAGGATATACCATGTGGAGATACCGAACTTCAGGAACGGATAAGCAAATCCGATTGCCACGGAACCGACCAGCAGAACCAGGCAGATAATCGTGTTGAGCCAGACCGGCTTTTTGAAGTGGTTGATGACACCGAACACAACCGCTGCGATGCAGATGAGGAAGGATGCCGTTGCGATCTTGGCACCTGTGCCTTCATAGACGTTGCCGCCGGATACCGCAGTTTCAGAGAAGGAAGCTGCGACGAAGAATGTAAACGCACCGAGGATGAGCATCAGTGTCAGCCATGCAAAGGTGTTAAACAGCTTTTTAGCCTTGTCACCAAGGTTGGCACGTGTGATTTCACCGATGGACTTTCCGCCGTGTCTGACGGAAGCGAACAGGCTTGCGTAGTCATGTACGCCGCCCACAAAGATGGAACCGAGTGTTACCCAGAGGAATGTCGGCAGCCAGCCAAACGGCAGTGCGCTGATGACACCGGTAATCGGACCGGCACCTGCGATGGATGAGAACTGGTTACCCAGTACGACAACATTGTTTGTCGGAATGTAATCCTGATCGTCATTGATCTGTTCAGCCGGCGTTTTGTTATCATTGGAGATTCCCCATTTTTCCGCCAGGAAGTTGCCGTATGTATTGTAGGCAACGATAAATGCCACGACTGCGGCGAGAAGTAATACAACACTGTTCATTTTAAAAATACCCCTTCTAATTTTGTCTGCAGCTGTTTGGCGGAGCTGCTTCCCGCGATGTTTCTTTTTTCCGTGTCAATTGCGATCAGCCTGGAAGTAATCGCTCCCTTGAGACCAAAAGCAAGCAGCTTTGTCTTCTGATACTTTCTGATCATGTCCATCAGCCTGTTGTCAAGCGGCGTGAATATGATCAGATCTATCAGAGTTTCATAGTGATCCTTTTCCATTTTCAGAGTCGGATAGATATCTGACACGATGGCATCGATATCCTTCCGGAATGTGTCCGCATTGAGTTCCTGATGGAATACATAGGCATTTTCATGTGTTGTGTATGTATCCACCGCTTTGTTGGAAAAGGCAAGCGTTCTCCCCTGTTGATCATATCTGAACGCTGCGTAATCCATTTTTCTCTTTCCGATACGGACGTTTTTCCGGATGTCAAATCCGGCTGAGAAAACATTTCTGATCGCTTCCTCCATGTGTTATCACCTCCTTTTTGTGTAAAAAAGGTGGAGTGAATACCTCACTCCACCCTGTGTGTAAAAGCACGGTACTCAAATCAGTATCAGTTGTGAATTGATAATAATGACCAGAATAATAAGGCACAGTAAAATGACGCCCAGAATGCCCTTTAGAGCCTGAACGTCATTGACCATGATGAAAGAAGGTACATATGTACATGGATTGACAGATACTGCTGTATGTCTGAATGCGTTTTTCATATGTGTTCTCCTCTCATTCATGAAAATGTGCTTACTGAACTTTTACTGTCCAGCCTTTTGTGTCTTCAATTCTTCCCCACTGAATACCTGTCAGTGTATCGTAGAGTTTCTGTGTCAATGGACCGATGTTTCCATCACCGATATCCACTGTGTCATGTTTCCATGTCAGTTCCTTTACCGGTGATACAACCGCTGCCGTACCTGTACCGAACACCTCTTCCAGTGTTCCCTCATGTCCAGCTTTCATGACATCCGCAATGGCAAGTTTGCCTTCGATGACCTCATAGCCCCAGTCCTTGAGAAGTTCGATGATACTGCGGCGGGTAACACCCGGCAGTACCGTTCCGGTTGTGGCAGCTGTGTAGATCTTTCCGTCGATCTTGAACATGATGTTCATACTGCCGACTTCCTCAACGTATTTCTTTTCAATACCATCCAGCCAGAGTACCTGGGAATATCCGATTTCCTCAGCCAGTTCACCGGCCTTGATGGAAGCCGCATAGTTTCCTCCGCACTTGGCAAATCCGGTCAGGCCCGGAGCGGCACGGATGTATTCATCTTCAACGTAGATCTTAACCGGCTGAATGCCTTCCTTGTAGTAGGCACCGGATGGGGAAAGGATAATGCAGAAGATATAATGCCTGCTGGCGTGAACGCCAAGTCCGACATCATTTGCGAATACAAACGGTCTGATGTAAAGCGATGTGTCAGGGAATGACGGTACCCAGTCCGCATCCACTGCCACGACCTCTCTGACAGCCTGAATGAAGTCTTCTTCCGGAATCTTTGGAATGCACAGTCGGTCGGCGGAGTCCTGGAAACGTTTTGCATTGCAGTCAGGTCTGAACAGCTGGATTGTTCCATCCGCTGTACGGTATGCCTTCATGCCTTCAAAGATTTCCTGTGCATAGTGAAGTACAACACTTGCAGGATCCAGAGCGAATGGATGATATGGTTCAATTCTTGGATCATGCCATCCCTGACCCTCGTCATACTCCATCACAAACATGTGATCCGTAAATTTCTTTCCGAAACCGAGTGAATCCTTATCGGTTGGCTTTGGTTTCGGTGTTTCAGTTCTCGTTACTTTAATGTCCAACATGACATCACCTCCGACGTGGTTTTTATTCTAGTGCTGTGAAAAGCATATGTAAATAATTTTCTGTAAAATTATTCATTTTTTTGTTTCTTTTTCTGAAACTGTTTTCATTTCTTTCATTACTCCACATACCTGAAATACAGTTTCCTTACTGTGATTCAGCTGTGCAGAAGAAAAATCCGTACGCTCTTTTTTTACGATCCTGTACGGATCTGATCAGGTCAGAAAAGACCATTTCCAGGCAATCGAGTAGGAGGGGATTTTGATTAAATCCCCGACCTCTCACACCACTTATACCGAATTCGGGATAACACCACCGTGTATTTCATTCCATCCACTCCCTCTGCACCCTTGTTTCTTACGAC
>JBJEFE010000057.1:0-1621 GCA_051873755.1 Bulleidia sp.
TTACATGTGCCTTCTTGGCAAACTCTCCTGTTGTGTAATAACCCTGCTTTTTCATCTTCAGTTGCTGCCTGTCCCAACAATTAACATGTAATCATAGTTCTTATCAAACTGGTCATTATAAAACGGATCATGTGCAATATATCCACCGTAGTGCGTTTCCGCATACTCCACTTCTGATACGTATCGGTCCACAGCTTCCTTCTTTTTGTCAATACCTCTGGATTTGGATTCATAGTGATACAGTTCCACCTGTGGCATGAATACATTGAAATAACCATGTTCATACAACTTCAACCCAAGATCCACATCGTTAAACTGTACTGTCAGTTCCTCATTCATACCACCGACTTCATTGTATTTCTTTCTTGGAATCATCAGACATGCGGCTGTACAGCACGCTACGTCATTTACCGTTTCCATGGTATGAAGGTACCCTTTTTCACCATGTGGTTTCCGATAATAACGATGAGCAAATCCACCGCCTTTGCCAGTAATAACGCCGCCATGCTGGATTGTACCGTCTCCATAATACAGTTTGACACCAACACTTCCGCATTTCTCCTGCTGTGCATATCCAAGCATCTTCTCAAGCCAGTCAGGAGTGATGACTTCAGTGTCATTATTCAACATTACCACATAGTCTCCATGACTTTGTACAATCGCTCTGTTATTAATCAGTGAGAAATTGAATGGTGTATCAACTTTTACAACATGTACATTTTCATGTAACCTTTTCAGCTCCTCAAAGTATGTAAAGGTTTCTTCTTTTTCGCTGTTATTGTCCGCAATTACAATTTCAAAATTCCGATATGTACTTTTTGTAAAGATAGAATCAATACATACCTTCAGTACCTCCTTACCATCTTTGGTAGGTATGATAATTGAAACAAGCGGGCTTCCCTTTACAGGCCAGTTGACATAAGCACTTTTATGATCCGGATTCACCTGAATCACTGCATCGTCAGGCAGATTCTGTCTTACTGTTTCTTCATCATAATCAGCTTCAGAATCTGTACCATACAGTATTTTGGAGACATGTCCCCATTTCAGATTCTGTTCAGACAGGGTCAACAACCAGCTGTACACGTTTACCGGTTTCCCATCAAACTGTTTCAACAGATCTTTTCTGACCACAAACATGTTTCCAACATAGTTGTACTGCTTTAACAGAAAGTATGAGAAATCCGGTTTCAGTACAGGATGACTTCTATCACCTTCAACACAGATATCATGATCCGGATATGCAATATCACATTCCGTCAACTCATCCAGATAACTGTCAAACTGTGGATATAACATGACATTCCCATCTACAACACAGACATAATCCGTAGTGATCTTTGAAAGATCAAGAGTTTCCACAGAAACACACAGCATTCCATGCATATCCATATTATGGATATCCTTACCGATAAAGGTAACCGATGTCTTTGATTCATGGTTCAGATATTCCTGCATACCTAACCATCTGTTGTACTGTTCAGGATCAGAAGGATCATAAAACCTCTGACCATATTTACTGATATTCTCACTTTCGTGCTTGAATTTATGAATATAACGCTTCAGTATTTCCATTGGAATGATTCCATGATACTGAACAATCCATACATATAACGCCTTT
>JBJEFE010000058.1:0-35018 GCA_051873755.1 Bulleidia sp.
TCAGGTTATCTTACAATATGATTTCGCCTGACCTCATACAGTTTTGGAGCACCATGAAACTCCGCTTTTCTGTTTTAACCGTTCTGTTTTCTGTAAACCACAATACCGGCAAGGATCATCAGTCCAACAGGAATCATGCCTGCCCACGCGGAAGTGGCAGAACCTGTGACTGCCGTCGGCGGGCTTGACTTTCTGTCCGTTTCACCAAGCCATACCCATTCGCTCTTTTCGCAGTCATCGCATGTGTTCATGTTGTT
This sequence comes from Bulleidia sp., assembly GCA_051873755.1. Lineage (GTDB taxonomy): Bacteria > Bacillota_I > Bacilli_A > Erysipelotrichales > Erysipelotrichaceae > Bulleidia. The sequence continues at coordinate 258 of JBJEFE010000058.1, forward strand.
GTCAAAATAGATCCAGCTCCAGTGACCTGCATACTGATACGGTGTTCCGTCAGGATTTGTAAATCTGCCGGTTGTATCATGGACATCATCCCATACGGATGTATGTACGGTAATGCCTGCCTTCTTCATTCTTTCGATGGTCGGAATGGAAGTCTTTGTCGGATCAACGGTTGTATCGTTCTTTGCATATGTGAACCAGAACTGTGTTCCGCCCTTCTTCAAAGCCGCAATCTGTTCATCTGTGATATTCTCATCGGAATATGCCTCACAGATCGGATATGCCTTGTAGAAGTAGTCAGGATGCTTCAGAACCATTTCCATTGTCATATAACCGCCGTTGGAGCAGCCGCCGATGATAATTCTGTCCGGATCAATATCCTTGTGATCCCTGACATACTTTTCAATCAGGGCGAACAGGTCATCCGCATACATGGATCCCTTTTCACCATTCTGATACTGGCCGTCTCCGCCATCCATCCACATCGTATCACACTGTGGTGTAATGACATAGGCACCTTCTTTGAAGTTCTTCTGGAATTCTTCAGAAGCCAGTGCTGTCACTTCATTACCAAGCAGATCAATGTAGTTGTCATCTCCGCCTTCACCTGCACCATGGAGCCAGATGACAAGTGCCTTCTTATCCATGGAACCTGTTGTCGGAACATATTCACCATACTGAATTCCTCTGTATTCATTGTCTGTATCCCAGACACCGTCAACCTGTGGAACAACACGCTGTGACGGATCACTCAGATCAACCGGTGTGCCTGTATTGAGTGCATACACACCATTGGCTGTTGTGACGGTACCGCTGACATTCAGCACATACGGATCACACCAGCTGTTTTTTCCACTCGGTACATCATAGATAAACGGAGATCCTTCATCTGGAGAGATTTCCATATCCACAGTGATATATCTGGAAGCACCTTCTACAGGGTTTCCATCTTTGTCGGAAAGACTGACCTTTTTGACAGTACGTGCAGCAGTCGTTACATCATGTGCAAACGGCGGTGCCCAGATTGAGACTTCCTTTGTCTCATATACACCGGTCACATTGACATCTGTAACTTCCTGATCCAGAGTCACGATCGTTCTGTATACACCAGGACCCCAGTCATCTCCGGCAACGACAACTCTGTTTGTGCCGGTGATCTGCTGCAGACTGCCGTAGGAAGCTGCCCAGTTCCAGATATGTCTGCCTTCAGCATCCATCGGGTTGTTTCTGAGTGTATATACCCATGTCCAGTGATCATTATATTTGACCTGTGTTTCAACACCATCCTGATCATAGTCTTCCGCCACAACAATCATGCCGGCCTGAATCGGATCACCAAGTGTTCCTGTCTTCTCAACAACATCCACTGTTTCATACAGGGAGAGCTTGTATTTGTCATCGATGGTTTCATAGGTTGTAAAGGATGAAGATAAACCATTATCATATGTTGTCTTTTCAACGGTCTGTCCTTCTGTCAGAATATTCCAGATTCTCTTTGAACAGTCATCCGGCTGTACGGAAGAGTCCGTTTCACCCTGTACAAGCCAGATCGCTGTCTTTGAATTCTTCAAAGAAGCAATTTCCGCATCGGTTGGAATCGCATCATCCACACCGGCTCTCAGATTGGCAATATCCAGTGCAGGACAGCTGATCATCGCAGCTTTGAACAGATCCGGATACGCAATCAGCATTCTTGTGGTCATGAATCCGCCTGCGGAACAGCCGGAAACATAAACCTGATTACGATCAATTCCCTTTGCGACAATCACTGCTTCAATCTCGTTGTATGCCTTTGTCAGAAGATCCTGTGCCTTGTATTCATACCACTGAGACGGAGCCTGGAAAGCCATGACAGTCGCATCACCGAAAATGGACTGTGCTTCTTCTGTTGCCCAGGCAACCGTACCTCTGTTGGCAAGCATCTGTACAACGTTGTTGCGGGTAGCGGAAACAGGGAAGTCCCCTTCACCATTACCGTGGAACCATACAATCAGTGCCCTGTTTGTGCCTTCATGGTACTGGTAGTCTATACCGCCATCAACAGCCACACCGTTAAACTTTTTCACTTCCTCATCTTCAAGTTCCGTTCCTGTAACATCTGAGTCATAGCTGTATGTATGTTCTGCCGCTTTGATTGTTTCAGGCAGTTCACGTCTGTCAGATGTGAGTTTTACAGCTTCGATATCCGCATTCTGTGTAATTGTGAAATTGAGAATACCCGGATAGTTTCTTCCCTCTGCCAGCCATGTCAGTGTTGGAGCCTGCGTCTGGTTGAAGTACAGTGTCAGCGTATCACCGTCGATTTCCGTCTTTACGACTTCCAGCGGCTCATCCGCATTGTAGTACGGATACGGCTTTCCGTTTAAACTGCCATATCCAACCGTGCTGGACATCTTTACGGTAAATGCATTCTCAGGTACTTCCTTGAGAATTACATCATCACCGTAATCAATTGTCATCCGATCAACATACTGTCCCGCATCCGTAATGGTCGCATGGAAAGATACTTCATGATCGGTTACGATTCTTTCTTCCGCAACGACAGCAGCGTTCGGTATGACCATTGCCATTGACAGAAGAGCACCCAATAATAAATTGTGTTTCTTCATGGATTTCCTCCTCATTCATATCATTATCATATGAAATTGGAAGCGCTTACTGAAGGACGTTCATTGATTGGTTATAGTCATTTTTTGATATGCATTAGGAGTCATATGCATTCTGTTTCGGAATGCGTTCTCAAAGGATCTGATGTTTGGAAAACCAAGTGAATCTGATATCTCCTGAATGGTGATCCCTCCCTGTTTCAACATGGAAAGGCTCTGTTGAATACGAATGTCATACAGATACTGCTTGATGGTATAGCCTGTTGATTTCCGGAAGATTCTGGCAATATGTTCGTAGGATAAATGCATTGTGTCCGCAATATGTTCAGAATCAAACGGTTCCGATACATGAAGATGAAGATAACGGATGACGGAAATGGTAAGTCTGCTGTCTGCCGTATGCCTGTTTCCATCCTCGTCTTTGTACAGATATTTTTCACAGATATAATGAATCATCATATCAAAGAACATCTGAAGCACAAGACAACTGTATTCTTCCTTATGGTGCATGGTCAGAAACTGTTCAATCATCCCTTTCACAACCTGATCTGTTTCGCATTTTTTCGACACCCGGTATGTATCAAACTCCCGGATCCTGTCCCTTAAATATCTACAGGATACGGTAATCCGATAAAAATCAGCACTGTTATATGAATATGAATGCAGATCAAGAGAATTGACAACTGCGAACTGTTTCTCACTCAGATACTGTTTCACACCGTTGATTTCCAGTTCAAGCTGCCCTTTCATGACATACACAAATTCAATGTCATAATGCATTAGAATCTGCTCTTTCATAATGAAGGATTCTGGCATGTAATGAATGATTTTCCATGGTAATGTACTGTCATGTATCTCCATATTTCCACGGATGTCCCTGTGATCCGTATTCAGTATTCTCTGTCCGTTATCAATCATATGAATTTATGATAACAGATAGTAAATTGAAAATGAAATTTTATATATGTTTTTTATTCTGGAACTGAACATTTGCGTTGTATTATCACAAAACATTGCTGTAGAAAGGATGAATCAGGCATACGTAATGATCACTGAATAAAGTGCAGAACACGTATGTTCATACGCTGCTCTGCACCATGTGTTGATCTCCTGGATAAACAGAAGATTCAATGCCGGGAAACCACCGTTTGTGACCAGGACAAGTCCGATGACCGCAATTGCGATGACAAGTGCTGCTGTTTTCTCCTACGGACAGGCCAGGGAAAGCCACGAAGTTCTTTGCTTTCATGAAACGTGCAAAATCACCAACCTCAACAATTACCGCCAGCACCGTCAACGTCCTGACTCCCTTAAGGCAGATCAGCTTGTGTACAGACTCTCTGTATCTGTCAGTCTCGGCAATTTCCTCAATGCGTCTTTGTCTTTTCTCAAGTTCTTCAACGACATGTTCGTATTCCAACAGCAGATTTTCAGAGTATCGTTCAGTATCTCATCAGAGAAAGACAGATTCCTGAGCCATTTGATGTGTTCCTTCTTGATCAAAGCATTTGCGTACTTGATGAAATGAAGTTGAAGGCCATACCTGTTTGTATTGTATGCCTTTTCCTCATAATCGCTGGTGTGTAGTTCGTAATGTGTGCATCAATTCCGATATAATGTGCTATCATGGTAATGACCTTCCTTTCCTGTATGAGGCAACTTCCACATATGTACGTTTATTACCCACTAACAAGTACATTCGGATGATCCTCGGTTCTACAGGTTATTGGGAAGTCATTTCATATTGTCCTGTCAACTCCTCGGTCATTGAATGGCCGAGGATTCCCGCTTTCATTTCTAAACCGGCAAGGTCACTCTGCCAAATACGCAAGGTTTCGCCTCTTAAATCTGATTAATGAAATACTTATCCTATGGTCGAATATAAAAGAACACTTAATCAACCAATAGATTTACTTTGAATTATATTCAGGTTTTTCTTCTGTTGACACAATTTTATCATTTGAATAATTTCGAGTTTATGACTTCATGCGCTGGGTATCTGCCGTAACACGGTGGATTTTCGATTATTCCCCACAAAAAGTATCCGACCACTAAACGTCGAATACCTTGCCAAATCATTTCATTGATCAGCACATGGTCACGACACTCCAACCATTTTCTCTTCCTGGATGATCAGTCTGCCACTCATTCTCTGGGCAATCCCAAATAGCCGAGGTAGTAAAAGACCCGGATTCCATTTTTGATGTGGAATCTGGGGCTGCTGTTTGTTGTGCAAAACTACTCACTCACAATATTTTTAATAAAAGTGTGAAGGAGTGTGTCTATGGAACGATTGATTTTGAATAAGCTGCTGGCGTGGAAGAATTCTCCCTATCGCAAGCCCCTGATTTTGAAAGGTGTGCGTCAGATGGGCAATAATGTAAAGCTTTACATTAAGGAAAAACATGAATTGAAAAAAGTCCTATGAGATTTCTCATAGGACTTCAGTACTTACTGATTGACACCGATTACACAGACAATATCTGCTGCACTGCCGATCTGTGTACCTGCAGGTGTAATCTGAAGAATTCCATTGAATTCGCTGTTAACCGGTGCTCCAAAGTTAATGGATCCAGGAATTCCAGCACCTGCGACGATACCGCTGACATAATTCTGTATTTCACCGACAGACATACCATCTGCCAATTCAAGATCGATATACGGCATTGTATAAACTGGAGTCGGTTCCGGCTCCGGTGTCGGTTCAGGTGTGATTGGCTGATTGTTGCTGGTGTTTGTGGAACCTGATGGTTCACCACCGGAAACATTTGCCGGAGGAGTCACGTTGTTGTTTTCTTCCTTGTATCCAGGCTGTTCTCTGTTTTCTTCAGACTGCGGTCCGGAAGAGATTTCAACATAAACTGTATCTCCTGCTTTTAATCTGTCTCCCTGGGAGGCGGATACAGATACAATTTCACCTGCCGGTACAGAATCATTTGCCTGTTCATAGAAACTCAGGTTGATTCTGTTTTCATCTGCCCACTGTGTAAGCTGGTCTTTTGTCATGCCCGTAAAGGATGGAGCGATGATTTCTTCTGCGTTAAGAGGTGTACAGATGACAACCTTGACTTCATCACTTCTCTTCACTGTCGTACCTGCTTCAGGATCCATGGAAATGAATGTTTCAGGGGCAACTGTATCACTCAGTTCATAACTGTATGTAACAGTTGTGAACCTGTTATCCGTGAACCACGCTTTGACTTCTTTTTCATTCTTACCTGTAAAGTCAGGAAGTTCAAATTCCTTATCCGGATCAGCACCTTTGGAAAGAGTGATCTTTAATACATCACTGGATTTGAATACCGTACCGGATCTGATACTCTGTTTCAGTACGATATCCTTATCCTTTTCTTCATCGTATTCATAGGAGTAAACAACCTGATCTGTTGAGATCTCATTGTTCTTTCTCCATGTTTCAACTGTGTTCTTCTGCTTGCCAGTAAAGCTTTCTACTATGACTGCTTCAGGCTGATTGACAAGTGCCATGGCTCCAATGGTTGTACCACTGATACCCAGGATGGCTGCCATTGCAATGATCAGCTTACCCTGTAATCTGATTTTCTTTCTCATTCAGTTACCTCCAGAATGAATCTTCCGTGTACGTTGGAAGTTGATAATGTGTAAGTTTTTCCGTTGAATTCATATGATGGAACGGAAACACCACGGTAGCTGTAAAGCTCTTCAATGTCACTATAGGTGTCATTTGCGATATGAATATACATACGGTACGTACCAATCGGAAGTTCTGCCAGATCAACCTGTGCACTGTAATCCGCATGATTCAGTGATTTGTCATATCCAAGCAGTCCCGCATAATCCGTACTTGCTTTGTTTTCTGCATCGTATGTATATTTTGTTCCGTTTTCATCCATCAGGATAATTTCGTAATCCGGATGATCTGTTTCTGTCATGGACGCATTGTAGATGAATGCATAACCATTGAATGTCAGTTTACCGTCAATGAACGCTACATTCTTTGTACTTCTTGTAGAATAACGCTGTGTCGGTTTATTGATGGATGCGTAGTCCAGAGTATCATGAGAGATGGATACTTCGAATCGGTTGGAATAAATCGAGTTCGGATACACTCTTGTCAGAGTTCCATCTTCGTTTGTAATCTGCGGAAGTTCAGAGATTCGATTGGAGATCAGATATCTTTCGTCTGTGAACTCTCTGTTCTGTACTCTGATTTTCAGTGCATAATCACCTGCACCGAATACCTCCATTGGAATATCCGCAGCGTACAGGATTGCGGAATATGTATATCCGTCATACAGATTTGTTGGATTATCTGCCTTGGATGTGACGGCATTGATTTCCTGTGTTGTACCATCCGCCAGATTTTCAATCACGACCGTATGCCTGACATCAGAGGTTTCCTCAGCACTGATTCCCTTCAGGAACGCTTTGCCTTCGACATGAATTGCGCTGTGATCCGCATTGTACTGAACAATACTGAGTGATGACATGATTTCAACCTTATCCGGATCAACATCTTCAAGCTCTTCACTTCCGTTTGCACGGTATGTTACCCATGTACCGTCATCCGCAATGTATTGTCCTTCATCGATCTGATACCATGTGTAGTCAGGGTTTTCAGTGATACTGTAAACCGGATATGTCTTTCCGTTCTGTGCTTTACCGATTGAGGAAGAGGATACCGTCGGTGCTCTTCTGATATTCAATCCATCCACATTGACTGTGACATCACCGATCTTTTCAATTGGAGCCGGTTCCGGAATCACGGTATTGGATGTGATGACTGTAATGTCATTCTTTGACATCCATCCGATATCCGTATTCCAGTCATATTCACGCACTTCCGGATTCCTGATGACATCAACGACTCTGCCGTTTTCCAACAGGTTTTCATTCTGTACTTTGTACCAGCCGTCTGTTTCTTCAAGAATCGTAACAGTGTGGTTTACCTGATAGCCTGGCTGGTATTCTGTTGTCAGAATGGCAGTACCGTTTGGTGAGTCATACATCACAGCGCCGTAGTTGTTGATGACGCCAAGAGTTGAAGAGTTGTATTCACTCAGGTTGCCTGAGAAGTTGTTATAATACTGATCAAATCTGTATGCAATGGACGCAATCTTCATACCGTAGTACGGATCACTTGCATATTTGACTGCGATGCCACTGCCCTTGTTTCCAAAGTGTGCACCGAAATATCTCCAGTCATCACAGAACAGATAACCTCTGAGGTTATTGTTCATCTGCTGGTTGATGCAGCTTTCAACATCCGGATAGAAAGTAGCCTGGTCCGGATCCGAATCCACTGCATTCCATCCAAACAGATTGTATCTTTCTCTTGCATATTCAGACATGCCGTAATTGGATTCCAGACATGCCTGTGCAAATATCAGCATGGCATTCATGCCGTATTTATTCTGTGCATTAATGAAGTATTCACCGCTGTTCCATAATGCGGATGCGGAAGAGAATCCCATTCTGGAAAGGAAACCGTTATATGCACCTGATGGAATCACGGACTGTGTTCTTAACGGCATGTACTGATAGTAGTTGTAATAGACACCTGCTTTCTGAGTCAGATCTCTGTCATAAAAGTAATTCACAGAGTCAACAGAGTAATACACCCTGCCTGTCTCCATCCAGTCCGCTGCCGGACCGATCGCAAGATTTGCGGATTCCGGAGCGTCGCCTCTATCTTTCTGATAGATTGTGTAGGCATGGAAGACAAGGCTTCTGTAGTTTCCTGCCTTTTCCACCCTGTAGTAGGAAATCTGCGGTTTGACAAACAGATCATCCGCCAGGCAGATCACAAGACCCTTGTCCACGAATTTGTAGGGAATCAGTTCCAGCATGTTCAGATTGATGGAAGCCTCAAATCCCTGCACATTCGCATTGACCTTTCCGTTGCCGTTGCCGTCATAGGATACGGTATCGTAGTAATGTACTTCGGAATAGGATGTTGTGTAAGAGGACACATTTGCGCCGGTTGAGGAGTTGAAGGACACGGTTTTACCTGCCCAGTTTCCATCCGGATTGCATGTGTACGCAACACCTTTGTTCATTGCAATGATCTTCGTCTGTGTCTTTGAAGAAGCGTGTCTGACAACTGCGTCATCCCCTGCTTCCTTCATTGCGTTTTTGGCTTCCGCGAATGTCTGATAACATCCCTTATAATCAAAATTACCCGCATCATTAACGGTATCCAGTTCATAGGCACTGCATGCCTGTGACATCGGATACCATGATCCGAATTCATGTACTGCATGGATTTCCAGAACAGATTCTGACATGAACGGCAGTAATGTGATGGATAATACAAGTGCAAGTACAAGATTCAATAAACGTTTCATATCATTTTCCTCCCCCTGGATCTTCTGTGTATCACAGCGCTTTTTTTTACGCTTTTTCTCTTATATTCATGTCGCTTTACGATACTGCGTAAAGTACACAAATATTATAAAGAAAAGAGCGGACGTCATTTTTCCGCTCTATGAATGTTTTGTGAAAGAAAATTCACATTTTCTGTTTGATTTCAGATATAGTGGACTTAGTCTACTCAATTCCGTTTGGATTATGAAGTGTGAAATTCCAGGAGTCCGCACACATCTGATCGATACCGTACTTTGCCTTCCAGCCGAACAGCTTTTCCGCCTTGGATGGATCGGAATAACATGTGGCGATATCACCCGGACGTCTTTCCATGATTCTGTATGGAATTTCCTTACCGCATGCCTTTTCGTATGCATGCAGAACCTGAAGTACGGAATACCCGGTACCCGTACCGAGGTTGACATGTTCCACACCCTTGTGCTCCAGTGCATATTTCACAGCACTGATATGACCGTCCGCAAGGTCGCATACATGGATGTAGTCACGTACACCCGTACCGTCTGCTGTCGGATAGTCATTACCGAATACTCTCAGATAATCCAGCTGGCCGTTTGCCACACGTGCAATGTACGGTACAAGGTTGTTTGGAATGCCGTTTGGCACTTCACCCAGCAGTCCGCTTGGATGGGATCCGATCGGATTGAAGTATCTTAATAACATGACGCTCCAGTCAGGATCGGAAACACATACATCTTCAAGAATGTGTTCATTCATCAGTTTGGATGTACCGTATGGATTGGTTGTACCGCCGACTTTGGCATTCTCATTGATCGGACAGGATTCCGGATCACCGTAAACCGTTGCGGAGGAAGAGAATACAATGGTCTTGACACCGGCTTTTCTCATTGCCTGATACAGGTTAATGGAACCGGAAATGTTGTTTTCATAATATGTCAGAGGCTTGGCAACGGATTCACCGACTGCCTTGTATCCGGCAAAGTGAATGACCGCATCAATGTTGTTTTCCTCAAAAATACGATCCAGACCCACACGGTCAAGAATATCCGTTTCATAGAATTTCGGCATGACACCTGTAATGGTTTCAATACGCTTCAGTACGGCTTTGCATGAATTGTAGAGGTTGTCCACAATCACAACATCATAACCCGCCTGAATCAGCGATACGACAGTATGGGAACCGATATAACCTGTTCCACCTGTTACAAGAACTGTAGTCATCTGTTTTTCTCCTTATCCTATCAGAATCCTGGAAATATCATTCCATGTCACAAACAACATGAATCCGATTAACAGTATCCAGCAGGCACCCATGATGCCTGTTTTCACTTTCTGGTTCAATGGTCTGTGCAGGACCCATTCTACCACCGTCACCACGACCTGTCCACCATCGAGGACCGGCAGAGGAAGCAGGTTGAAGATACCGATGTTGAGTGAAAGCTGTGCCATCAGGAACAGGAAGCTTGCAATTCCCATGGAAGCTGCCGTACTTGTAATCTCGTAAATACCGACCGGACCGGACAGCTGATCCAGATTGGATCCATGGAAAAACAGTCCCGCAAGTGTGGTTACCATAACCCGGCAGATTGCCCGCATATCCTCAAAGCCGTAATACAGGCAGTTGAACAGCGTCACCCTGCTTTGGGATGGTTCCGGGGAATAGATGCCGATCCGATATGATTCGGATTCCGCATCATATTCCGGTGTCAGAACATATGTGAACTCTTCCCCGTTTCTTTCAACGATATAGGTTTCCTCTCCGGAATACCCGTATACAAACGAGGAAATATCCATGTAGTTTTCCGGAGAGACGGAAGAACCGTCCTCCTTGGTGATTTTCACAATCCGATCTCCTGCCTTCAAGCCTGCGGTATCTGCCGGACCACCCGGTTCCACATCCGCCACAACCGCTTCAGGATATGATACATACACACCCTGATACAGGTTGATACCCGCAAGAATCACAATACATGTAACGAAGTTCATGAACACTCCCGCCAGCATGATGATGATTTTCTTCCATGGTTTCTGGTCGGTCAGCCTTCTTCCTTCCGGTACCTGTACATCCGGATATGCCGCATCTCCATCCGTTTCCCCTGCCATCGCAACATACCCGCCGATCGGCAGAGCACGAATGGAATACACGGTTTCCTTACCCTTTTTCTGAAACAGTTTCGGTCCCATACCGAAGGAATATTCATAACAGTATACCCCGAATATCTTTGCGGCAATCAGATGTCCCAGTTCATGGACACAGATGATCACCGACAACATGATCAGAAATAACAATAAATTGATTATCAGCTGCATTCTTTCTCCTTCTGTATCAGATTCAGTGCATAGTCACGTCCAAACGCATCTGCCTCAAGCAGATCACTGACATCGTGCAGCGGTTTCCACTGTGCTGCACGGACTGCACCGATCACACACTTTTCAATCATCAGAAACGGGATTTCACCATTGCGGAATGCCGCATTGGCGATCTCGTTGGCACTGTTCATCACCGCACCCAGGTTGCCGCCTTTTTTTCCAACCTCAAATGCAAGTTTCAGAAGCGGGAAGCGTTCCGTATCCGGAGCTGAAAAATGCAGTGTACCCAGTGTACACAGGTCCAGTGATTCCTTCTGTTCAAACGGAAGTCTGTCAGGTGCAGTCAGGGCGTACTGAATCGGAAGACGCATGTCCGGTGCACCCATCTGTGCCATGATACTGTGGTCGACATATTCCACCGCACTGTGCACGACACTTTCCGGATGCAGGACAACCTGAATCCGGTCATAATCCACATCAAACAGATAATGTGCCTCAATAACCTCAAATCCCTTGTTCATCAGGGTTGCACTGTCAATGGTGATCTTGGCACCCATTGACCAGTTCGGATGAGCAAGTGCCTCTTTTGCGCCAAGCACTGCCATTTCCTGCCTTGTCTTATTCCGGAAAGCACCTCCGGAACATGTGATCCACAGGTTTCTGATTCTTTTACGGTCATTGCCCTGCAGTGCCTGCCATATGGCAGAGTGTTCACTGTCAATCGGATAAAGATGACAGTTGTATTCCCTTAATGCCGCGTTGATCAGATCCCCGCCGCATACAAGTGTTTCCTTGTTTGCAAGAGCGATATCATGTCCGCACTGAATGGCGGTATAGGTTGGCAGAAATCCGGCAAACCCGACAAGCGCATTGACAAGCAGGTCATAGTCCTGATGTCTGACCAGTTCAATCATTCCCTCATCCCCATACAGGATGGTGTGATCCGGATATTCCTTCTGCAGTATCTCCGCATCTTCCCTGTTCTGTACGGACAGTGTCTTTACATCCGGAAACAGGGCAATGTACTTTTTTGCCTGTTCGATGTTTCTGCCCACACCAAAAGATACGATTTCAAACTGATCGGGATGCTGAAGGACAATATCCACGGTCTGTTGTCCGATCGAACCGGAAGCGCCGAGTAAAAGCAGGCGTTTCATACTGCCACCCCCAATACCAGGGCAATGCTGTGGAAAGCCACAAGGCAGAAAATCAGAGAGTCCACTCTGTCCAGCACACCGCCGTGTTCAGGAATCAGGTTTCCGAAATCCTTGATGCCATAGGTACGCTTGATCGAGGAGAAGGAAAGATCTCCGATCTGAGCGGTAATCGGCAGAATAATCGATGAGGAAATCAACAGTTCCATCGGCATCTGTGGAAGTGCCAGATATCCGAAGATGAAGGATGAAACACATCCCGTCACAAAACCGCCGATGGCACCTTCCCATGTCTTGTTTGGTGAAATTGCCGGGATCATCTTGTGTTTACCGAAGAACACACCGAAAAAGTAGGCACCGGTATCACACAGAAAACATGCCAGGGCAATAAACAGGCACAGCTTCCAGCCGCCAAAGGCAAGCCCGGATTCGTAGATCCCGCTCATCGTACGCAATGCGATTGCGATCAGAAATGTCAGGATAAACGGCAGGACAACACTGTCCAGCTCCACACTTCCATGTACCAGCTCCAGAAAAAACAGTACGATTGCCCAGATACACAGAATCGAAGGAATCATATTTTCCGGTGCGAAATACATCGCAATGGCAATCCCGAAATACAGTATCGCGGTAATGATCCGGTTTCTTTTCTGCAGTTTTGCGATCTCATAGGATCCCACTGCCGCCACAAATCCCATCAGGACATGAAGCAGCGTACCGCCCAGATACAGAGGCGGTATGACCACCGCGATGACAACCAGTGCCGCGACGATCTTGACCATCATTTTTTCAGACATTCTTCACACCTCCAAATCTGCGGTCACGATGTCCGAATTCATTCAGGCATCTCTCCAGTACTTCCGGTGTAAATTCCGGCCAGCTTTCCTGTACAAACTCCAGTTCCGCATAGGCAATCTGCCATAACAGGTAGTTGGAAATCCGCTGTTCCCCACTGGTGCGGATCAACAGGTCCACCGGCGGGAATCCGGCAGTCATCAGATAGTTTTCAAAGCCTTCCTCATCCAGATTCAGATCCGCTTTCCCCTCCAGCACATCCTTTGCGTACTGTTTTGCCGCAAGCAGAATTTCACGCCGGGAACCATAGTTCATACAGATATTCAGATTCAGACCCGTATTGTTTCTCGATTCCTCCATCGCATCCTCCAGCACCTTTCTTGTGGAGGCAGGCAAAGCATCCAGCTCACCCAGAATATTCATCCGGAATCCCCTGTCCAGGAATTCCTTCATGTATTTTCTGAAGAAAATCGCCGGCAGATTCATGATGTATGACACCTCATCCTGACTGCGTTTCCAGTTTTCCGTGGAGAAGGCATACAGTGTCAGGTATTCAATTCCCATCTGATCCGCCGCAATGGCAATCGTTCTGACATTGTCAGATCCGACCAGATGTCCGGCTGTACGCGGTTTTCCCTGCGCCTTTGCCCATCTTCCGTTTCCATCCATGATAATTGCGACATGTCGGCATTCTTTCATAATCGTTTCCTCTTTACTTTCACAGTCTATTATATCGTCAAATGTTCTGTAAAACATAAAACAAAATCGGGTATGAATGAAAATCATACATTCTTCACATAATGTACCTGAAAAAAACGTTCACATGTCATATGCGAACGTCTGTGTGTTATTTGTTGAGAACTTCCTTTTCCTTTGCTTTGGCGAGTTCATCAATCTTCTTGATGTACCTGTCTGTCAGCTTCTGTACTTCGTTTTCCGCATCCTTCTGTGTATCCTCATCCATTTCCTTGTCTTTCTTGACAACCTGGTTGGCATCACGGCGGATGTTTCTGATCTGAACCTTGCATTCCTCAGCCATTCTGGAAACCTTCTTTGCCATTTCCTTACGTGTTTCCCCTGTCAGCTGAGGTACTGTCAGTCTGACAACCGTACCGTCATTCTGCGGCGCAATACCGAGGTCTGCCGCATTACATGCACGTTCGATATCCTTCAGGGAAGACGGGTCATACGGCTTGATGACAAGAATACGGCCTTCCTGTACGGAAATACCCGCAATCTGGTTGAGCGGTGTCGGGGATCCGTAATAGTCAACCTCAACATGGTTTAACATGCTTGCGTTGGCTGCACCGGTACGGATTGTTGTGAGTTCATCCTTCAGATGATCGATGGCCTTATCCATCTTCTTTGCGCTGGAATCAATAATCGCGTATGTCATAAGTTCTGTTTCAATTCTCCTCTTTATTGATGATCGTTCCGATCTTTTCGCCTCTCATGGCACGGACAATATTGCCCGGCTCATTCATGTTGAAAACCATCAGCTCCATGTTGTTGTCCATGCACATCGATGTGGCTGTGGAATCCATGACCTGCAGTCCTCTGTTGAGCAGATCCATATATGTCAGATGTTCAAATCTTGTCGCATTCGGGTCCTTCTTCGGGTCAGCGCTGTATACACCGTCCACACCGTTTTTCGCCATCAGAATGACTTCCGCCTTGATTTCACTTGCACGTAATGCGGCTGTCGTATCGGTGGAGAAATACGGGGAACCCGTACCGCCGCCGAAGATGACGACTCTCCCCTTTTCCAGATGTCTGACGGCACGTCTTTGAATAAATGGTTCTGCGACTTTTTCCATTTCAATGGATGTCTGTACACGGGTATCCACACCAGCACCTTCCAGGGCAGCCTGAATTGCCAGGGCATTGATAATCGTTGCCAACATGCCCATGTAATCTCCCTGTACACGGTCAATGCCGATGTCCGCAACCGTCTTACCGCGGATGAAGTTTCCACCGCCCACGACAATCGCAATCTCAACACCGCTTTCCTGCGCCTGTCTGATTTCTTCCGCCAGATTCTTCAGTACAACCGGATCAAAGTTCTTTTCGTTGCCGGAGAGCGCTTCTCCGCTGAGTTTCAAGAGAACACGTTTATACATGATTTTCCTCCATGAGTTTTCTTTGCCTATTATATCATCTCCGATTGATTTTTGACATGGAATTGCGTATTGTTTTGAGTATGTCGGAGGATTTTCTATGGAGCGTTATGGAATTGCGGATATCGGATCCAACACAATGGTCCTTCTTGTCTATCAGATGAAAGACGGAAAACCGGAAGGAATCTATCATAAAAGCACACCTGCCCATCTGATTGATGATGTATCACAGGACAGAGTCATGTCACAGGCAGGCATCGACAAGGCTGTGCATGTACTGGAAAAATATGCGAAGAAACTGGATGAAATGGGTGTGACATACCGGTTTGGATGTATTACAGAGCCATGCCGGATTGTCAATCAGGTATCTCTTGTACAGGCACTTGAAACAACCGGGTTTGAGATTTACCCTCTGAGCGGACAGCAGGAAGCTGCTTTGGACTACAGGGGTACCCTGTTTTCCTGCCCGCAGATCGCAGAAGGCATTGCCTTTGATGTGGGAGGCGGTTCCACGGAACTGATTTCCTTTACGGATCATCAGGTCATTGATGCCATGAGTTTCCCGCTTGGCTGTGTGCGTCTTGCCCATTTACCGCTGGATAACACAGATTGTGAGGCAGGTATCCTGAAAGCCAGGAAGGATTACCCTTCTCTGGATATCACATGTGATACGCTGATCGGAATCGGAGGATCCCTGCGTTATGCCGGACTGCTTCTGGACGAACTGTATCATACAGGAAACTGTTTTCCGGTATCCCTGTTGCAGGAAACCTATGAGAAGCTGGTTGACAGAGATCCTGTATGTACCATGGCGATGGAAAAGGTTGTGGATCAGGCAAGAATTCCGGTATTCCTGCCGGGAGTGCACATGATTCTGGAAATTGCCCGGATCTATCAGTCAGAGTCCATTCTGATCTCTCCTACCGGAATCCGTGAGGGATTCCTGATGCATATGCTGGAAAGCCATGGCATTTCCATTGAGAAAGGAGGTCAATCATGTTCAATCTGATTTCAACGATCATCGTCGCAGCCATTGCCGGATGGATTGCGTCCAACCTGTTTCATACAGACAGATCTATCGGGATGAATATCGTACTGGGACTCATCGGCGGGTTCATCGGCGGATTTCTGGCCGGTGTGCTTGGACTGCACGCCCATAACTTCATCGGTAATCTGCTGTTGTCCACCCTTGGTGCGGTACTGACGATTTATATCATCAATCGGTTATCCTGATGACAGAAGCTGTTGTGCTTCTGTTTTTTATGCATTAAAAAAGAAAAAAATACAGCCTGTGATTGACAGGCTGTACGTTCATACCTTATTTCTTTGATGCGATTTCCTCACGAAGGGATCTGTAGAAATCTTCTGTGGACATGGTGTTCTGTGCTTTGGAGCCATAGCGGCGGATTGTGACAGAACCGTTCTGTACTTCGCCATCACCGACAACGATCTGAATCGGTGTCTTGGATGTCTGTGCTTCTCTGATTCTGTAACCGAGCTTTTCGTTACGGTCATCCACGGAACAGCGGATTCCCATGGCCTTCAGTTCACCATACAGTTTACGTGCATATTCACCATGTGCTTCCGGTGATACCGGTACGATGACTGCCTGCTTTGGGGCCAGCCATAACGGCAGGATGCCCTTTGTCTCTTCCAGCAGGAAGGCAATGAATCTGTCAAGAGATCCAAGAATCGCACGGTGAATGACAACCGGTCTCTGCTTGGAGCCGTCATTGGACACATATTCCAGTTCAAAGCGTTCCGGGAGCTGATAGTCAAGCTGAATGGTGGAAAGTGTGACGTCATGACCGATGGCACTCTTAACCTGTACGTCGATCTTCGGTCCGTAGAATGCGGCTTCACCCAGTGCCTCATAGTATGGAACACCCATTTCCTTCAGCACTTCACGCAGTTCGGATTCACTCTTTTCCCATAACTCATCATGACCGAAATACTTTTCCCTGTTTTCCGGATCACGCAGGGAAAGACGGAAGGAATAGTTTTCAAAGCCGAAATCCTTATATACATCCAGGATCAGCTTTGTGACACCCTTGATCTCATCCTTGATCTGTTCCGGTGTACAGAAGATATGAGAGTCGTTCTGTGTGAATGCACGTGCTCTTTCAATACCTGTGAGTGCACCGGATGCCTCGAAACGGAAGTCGTTTGCGATTTCCGCAATACGTACCGGCAGATCTCTGTAGGAATGCAGTTTTGACTTGAAAATGATCATGTGTTCAGGGCAGTTCATCGGTCTTAACACATAGGAATTATCCGGATCTCTGCGGTCCTGCATTGCCGGAAACATGTCATCCTTGTAATGATCCCAGTGACCGGAAATCTTATACAGCTTTGTATTGGCGACAGACGGTGTCATGACATGGAGGTACCCCATGTCCACTTCCTTGTCTACGATATAGTCATTCAGAAGTCTTCTGACCGTAAATCCATCCGGCAGATACATCGGCAGACCGGCACCGACAATGTCAGAGAACATGAACATGTTCAGCTCTTTGCCAAGCTTTCTGTGGTCTCTTTCCTTTGCGTCTTCCAGATCCGCAAGGTGCTGATCCAGCTCTTCCTGTGTCGGCAGGCATACACCGTAGATTCTCTGCAGAACCTTATTGTTTTTATCACCCTTCCAGTACGCACCGGAATGCTTGATCAGTTTGAAGTATCTGCACATCTTCTCATTGTCCACATGCGGACCTCTGCATAAATCCGTGTAGTCACCCTGGGTGTACATGGAAATGTTTGTACCTTCCTCCATACGTGTGATCAGGTCAATCTTGTACGGATCGTCCCTGAACTGTTCCAGAGCCTCTTCTTTTGAGATCTCATGACGGACGATCTTCTTGCCGTCTTTGGCAATCTTCTTCATTTCCTTTTCGATCTTTGCAAGATCCGCATCCGTGATTGTGACATCACCCAGATCCACGTCATAGTAGAATCCCTCTTCCACAACCGGTCCGACCCAGAACTTTGCCTGCGGCCATAAATGCTGGATGGCATGTGCCATCATGTGTGCACAGCTGTGATTCAGTGTTTCCAGTTCCTGGTTTTCCTTGAAATTAATCATCTGATATCCTTCTCCTCCATTGAGAACGCATATATAAAAGCGTCCTCATATCACATAAGGACGCCTGAAGCGCGGTACCACCTTGTTTCCCATGAATGCGAACATTCATGAACTCTTATTTTACATGTAACGTATGTCAACGGCCTTCCCTTTCGGGCGCAGCTTCCAGGTAGTAATGGACTTCATGTCATCAGTTCCTTGCACCGGACGGAACCTCTCTTTGGATCACTGTGAAGTCATCGTGTCCTGTTCATCGCTTTGGATATATTATCGGACGGTAATTCCGATTCGTCAAGCATGATCATTCATCAGAACAGTGACAGCTGGTTTCTTTCCGATAAACCGCTGGTGACTCCCATCGTATCCAGTTTACGGATCATGGTGGATGACAGCTGTGTTCTTCTTTCGAGGTCTTCCTTGGAAAGGAAGGCGGCGGCGTTTCTTGCCTCCTCGATGGACTTTGCGACGTTTGCGCCAAGGCCGTCAATGACGGTAAACGGCGGTACAATCGCCTTTGGATTGTCCGGATCTGTTGTAAATACCGTTGCCCTGGATTTATACAGGTCGACATTGGTCATTGTATACCCTCTGGCAACCATTTCCTCACATACCTCAAGGGTACTGAGCAGTGCCTTTTCCCTGTTGGATACCGGATTCAGGGAATGACGGTCCTGCATGCGTATCTGAATATCCCGCATTCTTT
This sequence comes from Bulleidia sp., assembly GCA_051873755.1. Taxonomy (GTDB): domain Bacteria; phylum Bacillota_I; class Bacilli_A; order Erysipelotrichales; family Erysipelotrichaceae; genus Bulleidia. The sequence goes on from JBJEFE010000058.1 coordinate 19,344, forward strand.
CCCGGATCGGTTCCAGTCCCTTTGTCATGGTTTCGATTTCATAGGCATCGGCACGCAGCGTGAAGTACTGGATGTAGAAGCTTGTCGGCTCATGTACCTTGTACCAGGCAATACGCACTGCCATCATGACATAGGCAACCGCATGTGCCTTTGGAAACATGTACTTGATCTTTTTACAGGAGTCAATGTACCAGTCCGGCACATTGTGTGCCTTCATCTTTTCCTCATAATCCGGTTTCAGGCCCTTTCCCTTACGGACATCCTCCATGATCCGGAAAGCATCAATCGGTTCAAGCTTTTTTTCCATCAGGTAGGTCATGATATCGTCTCGACAGGCAATCGTTTCACTTAACGGGTGTCCTGCCTGTACCAGTGCTTCCGCATTTCCCGCCCATACGTCGGTACCGTGGGACAGACCGGAAATCATGACAAGTTCGGAGAAATGGTGCGGACGTGTTTCCTCCAGTACCCTTCTTGTGGTTGCGGTACCGAATTCCGGCAGTCCGACTGCACCGGTCTCCTTTTTGTAAATACGCGGATCCGCCCCAAGGGCATCATCCGAATAGAACAGGGACAGTGTTTCCGGGTCATTCATCGGAATGTCCATCGGTTTGACCGTCGCAATATTCTGTAATAAACGCATGGCGGTCGGATCGACGTGACCGAGAATATCAAACTTCAGCACGTTGTCGTGAATATCGTGGAAGTCGTAATGGGTTGTCAGCCAGGCACTGCTCGGATCATTGGCCGGGTACTGTACCGGTGTGAAGTCTTCGGCGACGTATTCATCCGGAATGATGATGATGCCGCCCGGATGCTGGCCGGTTGTACGTTTGACGTTGGTACATCCTGCCGCAAGGTAGTCCTTCATCGGCTTGCGCATGTTTTCAATGTGCATCTTTTCGCAGTATCCCTGCACATAACCGAAGGCTGTTTTGTCTGCGACGGTACCGATGGTTCCGGCACGGAAGGCATGGCTTTCACCGAATACCTCCTTGATGAACTGGTGTGCTCTCCACTGGTATTCATTGGAGAAGTTCAGGTCGATATCCGGTACCTTGTCCGCATTAAAGCCAAGGAAGGTCTGGAACGGAATATTGTGTCCGTTGCCCTTCATGGTTGTGCCGCAGTGCGGGCATGGTTTATCCGGCAGGTCAAATCCACTCTTGACTTCCGGATCATCGATCCACTCACTGTAGTGACAGTGCGGACACAGATAATGCGGCTTCAGAGGGTTGACCTCGGTAATCCCGGACATGGTTGCGGTAAAGGAGGAACCGACGGATCCTCGTGAACCGACGACATACCCGTCCAGGTTGGATTTGATGACAAGCAGATGGGCGATGTAATAGTGCACGTCATAGCCGTTGCGGATGATGTTGTCCAGTTCCATCTCCAGTCTGTCCCTGACGATATCCGGCACTTTGCCTTCAAACTCATACATTCTGTGTGCGGTCTTTTCACATACCGCTCTGAGTTTGAGATCGGAGTGTTCGATGTGCGGCGGGAATGTACCGTCCGGTACCGGATGGATGTCATCCTCAATCAGATCAAACAGTCTGTGCGTGTTGTCAATGACAATCTCATGCACAAGCTTTTCATCCCCAAGCCACTCAAATTCGCTGATCATCTCATCGGTCAGACGGATATGCTGGTCGGGATTTTTCGTCTTCATACGCAGGTTTTCATCACGGATATACAGCGGATGGGTCGCACCGCCGACACCCTGTGACATGATATATACTTCCCGGAAGATCTTTTCCTCTTTTTTACAGTAGTGGGCATCACTGTCCGCAATCACCGGTATGCCAAGCTGCTTTGCACAGTCAATCAGACGCCGGATCACAAGTCGAAGACGGTCCATGGAAGGAATACTGCCCAGGGCAATCAGAGTGGAGTAGTTGCTTAACGGCTGTACCTCCACATAGTCATAAAACAGCATTGCTTCCCTGAGTCGTTCATCATCACCATTGCAGGCAAGTTCAAACAGTTCACCATTAAGGCAGCTGGATCCGATCAGAAGATTGTTTCTGTTTTTCTGAATGTCACTGCGCAGAATACGTGCTTCTGCCGCAACGTCCGTTCCCTCTTTTCCGGTCGCCTTGCCCATCACCGCAAGAGTGGATGTGTTGGATTTTGTGACAAGCTGATACAGATCACGCATGCCGTCCTGGTTTCTGACAATCACTTCCACATGGCTTCTGCGCATTTTGCGGAAGGCATCCTCGCCCTGGATACTGTCCTGCAGATCCGCAATGGTACGGGCATGGAGTTTTTCTTTGGCATCCTTAAGCAGGCAAAGGAACACCCCTGCCAGTGCTTCCGCATCATAGTCAGCTCTATGGGCAACTTCCTCATCGTATGTGACATGGTAATATCTTGAGATATTGCCAAGACGGTAGGCTCTTCTTTCCGGCAGTACGGCTCTTGCCATATCCAGGGTATCGATCACCGTGTTTGTCAGAGGCGGTACACCAATCCGTCTGAGTTCGGCATTGATGAAATGGTAGTCAAAGGTTGCGTTATGGGCAACCAGCACACCATCCCCGATCCACTCAAGAATTTCCTGATAACAGTCTTTGAACGGTTTTGCGTTTCTGACCATATCATTGGTAATGTTTGTTTTGTTTGTAATATACCCCGGAATCGGTACCGGCGGTCTGATAAACATCTGAATGCGGTCAACCACCGTCTGGTTTCTGATCTTGACGGCACCGAATTCAATGATGTGATCGTAGTAACAGGATAAGCCTGTCGTTTCAAGGTCGTAGGAGATATATGTCACATCATCAAGGTTTTCATCCGTTTTGTTTCGGACGATGCACATCTCATCATTGACCATGTTCATCTCACATCCGAAACCGACTCTGAAATGCCTGTCCGGATCCTTTTTCGCACAGCTTAACCCTTCCCGGTATGCCTTGACAAATGCCTGTACATCCGCATGGTCGGTAATCACAATGCCCTGATGGCCAAGCTGGAAGGCATAGTTGACAACCTCACGCACATCACATACCCCATCCATTTCCGACATCAGTGTATGGGCATGCCACTCAATGCGTTTTTCAGGCGCAGGATCAGTCACTTTTTCCTTTTCCAGCACTTCCACATGCTGGATGGATAACACAAGATCCTTTTCAAAGTTGTCAAACTCGATTCTGCCCCATGCCCTGATCCGGTTTCCGGTTTTGTATTCCGCCATCATTTCACGGGTGGTGCCTCTGCCTTCAAAGCGCTTTGCTTTGATCGCATCGGTACCGTCAAAGATGGACATGGACTGAATCAGTGTACCCTTCTTTGTTTCGATATCCTCCATCGCAAAGATATCCCCCTCAACAATGACATCCCCGATCGGATCCTTCACATCCTTCAGGTCCACCTTTGTGTAGTCTTCCATCTTTGTGCGGTAGTAACTCTTTTTCCTGACCACAGGTGCGGCCGGTGCACTTTCCTTTTCCACCGGCTGCTTCATCACAACATCCTTTACTTCCATGCGTGTTTCCGCTTTTCTTGTGCAGACCACATGGATTTCCGGGAATCCGGCATCACGCAGAAACTGTTCTACAAAGGATGTGGAGGAACTGTTTCGTTCCACTTCACTGTCATCCATCATCAGAAAGGAAACAGTGTGTGTGTTTTCATCGTAGGTGAATGCCGTATCACACAGCACTGCACACTCCGGTTCCGTCTGTCCAAACCAGCTGATATACCTGCGGATTTCCGCTGAGGAACGTGTGCTGTTTTCCACGTGCACATGCAGAAAAACAACAGAACCCGTCAGGCGGGACAGACCTTCGATCAGACTGCAGTAATCCGGAAACGGAAGTGCTTCCCGACACTGGATGTCCAGGTCCATTCTGTTGTCTTTTCTGTAAAAACGGACTCTCTGAATGACGACATCCTGCAGTGCATCATGTCCTTCAAGCAGATTTCCGTGATCAATTTCCTTCAGATTCATACTCATAGTGCAGTTCATTATAATACAAAGCCTGCCGTATTGAAAGAGCTACAGCAGGTGAAGAAACATCATATAGACCGCTGTTCCGCATACAATCGAAACAATGGATTTTCCGAATATCCGGTGTACAACAACGGTACTCACACACCCGGCTGCCAGGGCCATCAGGCCATGCATGTCAGCACTGACGGCACCTTTGAGGCAGTATACAACAAGCACTGCCATCAAAGCCGCAGGCAGTACCTGTTTCATTTTTTCAAGTCTCTGCGGTACCGGCCTGTCTTTGAAAAACAGAAACGGAACGGCACGGTAGAAAAAGGTGATCAGGGCACTGCCGACGATCACAATCACAGCATCACGCGTGTTCATGGTTCACCTCCAGAAACAGAATTCCTGCCGTGATCACAAAGGATGGCAGAAGAAACGAATCCGCCCCAAGCACAAACAGCAGGACAGCTGACACCACAAATCCAGTCAAGGCAGGGGTATGATTTTTCACACCCTTCCACTGGTCCATCACAATGGTGATAAACATCGCGGTCAACGCAAAGTCCACGCCCTGTAAAGATGAGGAAATCATGGAGCTGAACAGGCCCCCTGATACTGTACCAACAATCCAGGACAGATGGGAAAACATTGCCATGTACACCATGCACTGATGCCCGTTCAGATGTTCGGGAATCTTCAAAGAGGTAAACAGGGCATAGGTTTCATCCGTCAGGGTGTGAATCATATACGGGTACCACTTACCGGTTTTCCGGAACGCATCCAGAAAGGAGATGCCGTAGAAAATCTGACGGCAGTTCATAAACAGTGCGGTAAACAGCACCGTTAAGATCGAGGCACCGGTGGAAAGAAACGATGCCAGCACAAACTGAAACGCACCGGTATACACAAAGGCGGACATTGCCAGTCCCCACATCCAGTTCCATCCCCCTTCCTGCAGGACAATCCCCAGTCCAAAGGAGATAAAGAAGTAGGAGATCATAATCGGCATTGCCTGAATCCAGGCATATGAGAATTCTTTTCCGTATTTCATAACAGATCAAGTATACCCCATAATCACATCTTTACGCATGTGTTTTGCCATCGGAAAAGCTTTGAACCGGTTATCACTTTGCCTTCCTGTCAATATTCCCTTCCAGTAAAAAGCTGCGGTAGTATTCCATCGTCATCACATACGATGTTCTGTTTTCATGCATCAAAGGTCCAAACAGCAATACCGGACAGCCAAGATGAATCTGCTGATCCGGTGGTACAGGAAGCCGCATCGGCATCGAAAGTGCATCATATCCTGCCTTGTGCAGTGCATGGGTGCACCGTTCCGGCAGCTGTGTATTGATTTCCTCTGTACCATACCCTTTCCATGTGCCGGTACCGGTCAGTGTAATGCCTGCGGTTTCTGCGGACTTCCGCAGTGTTTCAAAGCCTGCCTCAACTGTCTTTGGATTCAATCCATACAATACAATCCGATCCGGATGTTTTTCCAGCACCGGCATGAACCAGTGTGTACTTTCCGGAATGGTTTTCATCACATCCTGTACACGTGACAGAAATGTCATGCCTTCTGGATGAAGGCCGTAAGTCTGTTTTACCATACGGTACAGAGCAACGGAATCACTGTCTTTGATCGGATGAAACAGATCGCGGTCCCGCACTTCCCCAAGCCAGTCAAATTCCTCATTATCTCCTTTCAGGCCGATGGTCATACCGGAAAGATAGCCCGAGCCGATGACGGCAGTCTGACAGGATGTACCGGAAAGATGGAAAAGACCGGATTCATCGGTGATCACACCGGTATAGGCAGTGCCGGTTTTCTTCATGCGGTATAACAGATGTTCAGATGTGATATGACAGTCCGGATCATGGATCACATCAAAGGCATTGTACGGCACAAGGTTGTTTTCAAAGATATCCTCACAGGCACTCATAAAGGCACTGTAACTCTGTTCATGACGGAATACAAACAGCAGTCTGCGCTGTGTTCTTGTGGCGCCCTGCCACTGCAGTGCATCCTGACAGAGATCGGAAATTCTTGTAAAGGCAAGGACAAGCTGAGGCCATCTGGCGGTATATTCCCTGTCATTCCACAGGGTTTCCTCTGTTTCAAAACGGTTGAAAAAGGCATCCTGTCTGGATTGTTTCACATCCATAACAGGATGATACTGTGCCGGTTTCAGGGAGTGAACCAGCAGAATCAGTGTGCACAGCAGAATGATGATGATACACACAAGAAGGATCAGATGGAGCTGTTTCATACGCGGTCCTCCCATCCGAATGTACTGCGGTCATCCAGGAATACGGCAGGTTCGACTGCCATCTGTCTTCCCCTGGCAAAGCGGAATTCCATCAGAACGGATCTGGCGGGTTTCCCCATTGACTGGTAGGCAATGCGCATTCTTGTACAGTGCAGGTTGTATGTTTCGGCTTTGTTCAGTAATGTGCCGATATCCTGCGGGCGGTACACCATCACAAATCTGCCGTTGGATTTCAACAGCCGGCGTACCGATGAAAACAGATCATCCAGGCACAGGTATTCCTCATGCCTTGCGGCACGGATAAACCGGCTTTCGTTTTTCAATGCATTGTTCTGAGTATGGAAATACGGCGGATTGCAGAGAATCAGATCAAAGGGTTCACTCTGAAACTGCTGAACTGGACACACATGCAGTGACATGTCCACATGGTTCAGTTCCGCATTCTGTGATGCGATCGCAATCACTTCCTCAAACAGGTCAATGCCGACCAGCTGTTTCGGGCAGGCAAGTGATGCATACAGCAGAAGGGCACCGTTGTTGGTTCCGATATCCAGTACCCTGTCTTTTCTTTTTGCATGCATGAAACTTCCCAGCAGTTCGGTATCACTGCCGAAATGAAACATGTCCTCTCCCTGTATGACCTTCATGTCTGTTGGATGCAGGTAGTCCATCTCTTATTTCTCCTGGCGTACGGGTATTTCAAAGAAGAATGTGGAACCTTCACCCTGCTTTGATATGACACCGTACTCCGCCTTCAGTGTTTCCGCAATCGAACGCACAATCGCAAGGCCAAGACCCGTGGAATTCATGTCTCTGCGGAATGTGCGGCTGGATTTGTAATATCTGTCCCAGATGTACGGAATTTCCTCTTCCGCAATGCCTTCTCCCTCATCCCTGACTTCAATGCGTACGGTCTCCTTTTCGGTATTCTCATACGCTGTGATCCAGATCCGTTTTCCGTTTGGCGTGTGTTTGATCGCATTGGTCAGATAATTCTGAATGACCTGTCCGATCTTGACATCATCACTGCTTACAATAAGCATCTCCGGTATATCCACAATCAGTACGATCCCCGCATTGTGTATCAGGGTACGGTTGAGTTCAATGATTTCCCTGATCCGGTAGGAAATATCCACGTCCTCCTGTGTGACTTCGGCATTTCCCGAACGCATGGCAGTCAGCTGACTCATGTCATTGATCAGAGAGGACATGTATTCGGTTTCCCGGATAATGACATTCAGATGTTTTTCTCTTTTTTCCGGTATGTCTCCGGAGATGTCGCGGATCATTTCCGCATAGGCACGGATATCGGTTAAAGGCGTGCGGATATCATGGGACAGGTTGGCGATCAGATCCCTGCGCAGCGTATCGATCTTACCCAGTTTCTCATCCGCATGGTTCAGTGTTTCCGCAAGCTTCTGTGTTTCGGTAAAGGTGCCGCCGTCAAAGTGGGCACTGTAATCCGCCCTGGCAAGTTTTTTTGCCTCCTCCTGCATACTGACAATCGGATAGGTGATTTTTTTGGAATAGGCAAAGGCAAACACGGAAGAGGCAATGACAACAAGGAATGTATACAGCAGATACTGCCGCATGAAAATCTCATAGACCGAAGAGATCGGGTCCAGAGGTGAATTGATATACATGTAGTAGTTGCTTAACGGTGCCTGAATCATGGATCCATACACGATCATCTGTTCATCCGTCACATCCGAGACAAAGTTGAGGGTATAGTCACTGCCGCTTTCCTTCATGGATGCGGACAGTGCCCGCATATCCTGTAACTGTTCCGGTTTTTTTGTCAGGGGCGCACTGAAAATACAGCCAAGCCCGAGAGAATCGCTGCGGTATACCTCATTGCCGGTGTCATTGTACATGACAACACAGATGTCGTTGTCTATGGTTTCCTTCATGGCCGGGTCAATCCCGCCGCCGCTTTGTTCATCCGTCAGATTCCATGTGATTCTCTCCGCAATCTTCTGTACGGAGTGAATCTTGGAATTGCGGTAATACGGTCCGATAAACCCCACCTGCAGAATGCCGATGAGGCATGTGACGCCGATGGCAAGCGAGAAGAATGCCAGCCAGAAACGGAAACGGATTCCATGCAGATCAAGCTTCAAACTTATAACCCATTCCTCTCACAGTCACGATGTAATCACGATACGGCCCAAGATTCCTTCTCAGCATCTTGATATGTGTATCGACGGTACGGTCATCTCCGAAATAATCGAAGTTCCATACTTCCTCAAGCAGTTTCTGACGGCTCATCGCAACATTCGGATTCTGCACAAGGTATAAAAGCAGATCGATTTCCTTCGGTGTCAGCGGCGCCTTTTCCCCATCCACCGATACGCTTCTGCCCGGTACGTCAATGAGCAGGCCTTCATATTTCAGCACATCCTGGCCGGTATGTTTCTTACCCCGTTCCAGAATGACTCTGACTCTTGCCATCAGCTCCTTTGGTGAAAACGGCTTGACGACATAGTCATCCACACCGAGTTCAAATCCGAACAGCTTGTCATATTCCTCTGTTCTGGCGCTGAGAATGATAATCGGTGTCTCGCTCACCTTACGGATTTCCTTACAGGCGGAAAAACCATCCAGACGGGGCATCATCACATCCAGAATGATGCAGTCATAGTGGTTGTTCTTCACCCTGTCAATAGCTTCAAATCCATCCTGTGCCTCGTCGGCGTCGAATCCGTTGAGTTCCGCATACTCCCTGACGACCTCACGGATATTCACTTCATCATCGACGATCAGTATTCTTGTCATAATGTTTTTCCTTTCCTATCCCCCGGATATTCTCTGCGATGAGATATCCTTCCTCTGTCATTTTAGCATGAAAAAGGATATATCTGCCCCTCATCAGCAAAGAATTGTATCTGTTGTACTGCAGCGGCATGACACGCATTTCCAATTCGGCTGTTTCATCCGCAATCCTGACAAAAGCCATCAGGGTTCCCTTTTTTGCACGGTGTTCCTTTACCTCACGGATCTGCGCAAAGCCGTCAACTTCTCCCTGCATCGTTGTGATTGTCGAAAGCACCGGTACACGGATACCGTTTTCCTGCCGCAGCTGTGCAGTCAGAGACGGTCCCAGCGTAAAGCCAAGCACCTTTCTTTCATTCTCGTTTTTCTCATCCTGGCTCTGTGCCCGCAGAATGATGGCCGGTGCAGAGATCAAAGACAGATCAATGCGCATCTGTTCCCCCTCATCAATCCGTACCAGTTCACTGTAGCGCAGCACATCATCCAGTGCGTCCTTCATCGTCTGCCGGTTGTATTCAAAACTGTCCAGCGCTCCCGCATCAATCAGGGCCTCCAGATTCACCTTTGTGATCCTGTACATGGAAGCTCTTGCGACAAAGTCAATGTAGTTCTGATACGGTCCGTTTTTCTCACGTTCCTCCACAATCTGTGAAGCGGTCTGTGAACCGATGGAGGTAATTGCGGTTAACGGCAGGATAATCCCGGCCGCATCGTGGATGTAGCGGTCTGTCGAAAGGTTGACATCCGGATAACAGATGGTGATCTTTCTCTTTCTGCACTCATCAATGTACTGCCCTGTTTTCTTATGGTCACCGATACAGCTGTTGAGCAGTGCAGTATAGAAAATCAGAGGCACATGGGCCTTCAGCCATGCCAGCTGGCAGGCAATGTACGAGTAGGCAACCGCATGGGATTTGTTAAAGCCATACCCGGCAAACTGTTCAATCAGGGCAAACAGCCGTTCCCCAAGTTCCCTTGTATGTCCGTTATTGACACACCCCTGTATGAATGCCTGCTTCATCGATGCCATGACATCCATGTTTTTCTTGGAAATGGCACGACGCAGGATATCCGCCTTCGCCATGGTAAAGCCTGCCACGATGGTTGCACACTGCATGACCTGTTCCTGGTAGATCATGATTCCACCGGTTTCCGCAAGTACCGGAACAAGCTCACGACATGGATAGGTGATCGTTTCCGGATGGGCACGGTGATTGAGATATTCATCGATATGCATGGATGCGGAAGGACGGTACAGTGCCATTGCACAGGCAATGTCATTGATATCCTTCGGTTTCATTCTTCTCAGCAGGTTTTTCATGCCTTCTGATTCAAACTGGAATACACCGGTGGTATCTCCCGATCCAAACACCTGCATGGTCTTTTGATCCTGCAGTGACACATGCATGATCGAAAAGGATGGTTTTTCCTTCCGGATTTCCTGCACGATCTCATCGATGATCGAAAGATTGCGCAGACCGAGGAAGTCCATTTTGATCAGACCCCTTTCCTCAAGGTATTCCATTGTAAACTGGCTTGTCAGAATCTCATCGGAAAAGCGGACGGTCGGTACAACCTGCGATAACGGTTTTCCGGACATGATGATGCCGGCGGCGTGAATGCTTTCATGTCGCGGCAGTCCCTCAATTCTGCGTGCTGTTTCAAACAGCGTTTCATATGTTTTCCGGGAGTGAATCAATGACGCAAACCGACGTTCGGTTTTCATTGCCAGATCCAGTGTCATCTTTGCTTTGTTCGGTACAAGCTTTGAAATGGTATCGACTTCCCTTTGCGGCAATGCCATGACCTTTCCGACATCGCGGATCGCCTGTCTTGCCCCGAAGGTGCCGAAGGTGATGATATTGCATACATGGTCACTGCCGTAACGTTTTGTCACATAGCGGATGATCTCATCTCTGCGGTTGTCCGGTATATCGGTATCGATATCCGGCAGGCTGACTCTTTCAGGATTGAGAAACCGTTCAAACAGCAGATTGTATTCCATCGGGTCCACCATGGTAATGCCAAGACAGTACGCCGCAAGGGATCCGGCTGCGGAACCTCTTCCCGGTCCGATCATAATATCATGGGTTCTGCCATAGCGGATAAAGTCATAGACAATCAGGAAATAATCCGAAAAGCCCATCTTCGTAATCACATCCAGCTCATATTTCAGGCGGTCGACATATTCCTGTTTCAGATTTCCGTTAAGCCGTTTCTTCAATCCGGCATAACACAATGAACGCAGGTATTCCTCACTGCCTGCCCCGGTTCCGTTTTCAAATACCGGCAGTCCGGCAGGTTCCAGCCTGTAATCACAGGTACACCGTTTTGCGATCTCATCGGTACGCAGAAGATCATCTTCCTCATACAGCATTGCCATCTGTTGTGGGGTCAGCACATATCTGCCCTGTATATTCGGGAGGGAGGCATCGTTGAGGGTAATGCCCCTGTCCACTGCCGTCAGTACCCGCAGTGTAGCCGCATCTTCCCGGTTGAGATAACAGATCTTGTTTACGGCAACGGTATGAATGCGGCAGTTATGACACAGCCGTTTCAGTCTGCTGTTTCTGTTTTTCCACAATGACGCCTCCATGTATGAAAGTGCCATGTCAAATTCAGGCAGTTCCTGTTTCATGATATTGAGTTTTTCCAGTACACGGTCATACTGTTCATTGACTAGCTCGCTGTCCATCCAGCCTCCTTCCCCATAGGCAATGATGAAACAGCCCTGGGAATAGTGAATGAACTCCTGTGTCGTACATGCCCTCTCTTTTCTGGTATTGATCAAAGAGGACAGCTGAATCAGATTCCGGTAACCTCTTTTATCCATGGATAAAAGAAGAAACGGTACCGTTTCCTCATGGTAGATGACATCCGTTTCCATCCCGACAATCGGATGGATGCCGGCTTTTTCACATAAATGCAGGAAGGAGGCGGCACCGTACAGAACATTGTGATCTGTCAGTGCACAGCAGTCATACCCCTTGTTCTTCAGATCCTGAATCAGTGCAGGCATACGGATCGTGCTTTTCATCAGTGTGTATGAACTGATGATATTCAGATGAACTGTCATGCATTCATTATATTACAACTGCAGGAAATATGCTTTTAATAACATAACTTTCCCGTAATTCAATGTTATAATATGGTGTGAGGTGACAACTATGAAACTTGCATTTGTGACAGACAGCGGAACAGGCAGATCCATCAGTGATCATGCCAGGGATGGAATTGTATCCCTGCCGCTTCAGATCAGTGACGAAAAGACAACATATCAGGATCTGGAAACTCTTTCCGTACCGGATATGATCGCATTACTGCGGGAAGGCCATACCTTTACGACATCCCAGCCGTCCTATGGACTGATTGAGGAATGCTTTGAGAGTCTGAAAAAAGAAGGAACGGATCTGATTCTTGCGGTTCCGATCTGTAACGGACTTTCAGGTACCATTTCATCGATGACTGCCATTGCGGAAAACCTCGGACTCAAGATCATCTGTATTGACTGTTATGTAACGGCAGTTGTGCAGGAATACCTGATTCAGAGAATCAAGGCATGCTGCGAGGCGGGTATGGACCAGCTTGATATCCGCGTTCTTGTAGAGAAGATCATCGATTCCACCAATACTCTGATTATCCCGGAAACACTGGATCAGCTGATCCGCGGCGGACGTCTGACACCTCTGGCCGCAAAGATGGGAAAACTGTTGAAAATTGCACCGGTACTTCAGATCAATAAAAAGACATCCGGTAAAATTGATACCCTGCAGAAGGTACGTACCTTCCGCAAGGCACTGAACAAGGCAATGGAACAGATGGAATATGACCATGTCAATGACGGTGACAACTGGTCCATTACCATTGCCCACGTCGACAATCTGACAACGGCACAGAGTCTGAGGGAACAGATGCGTGAAACATTCCCGAACGCCGATATTGACATCATTCCACTGTGTTCACCGGTAGCGGCACATACAGGTCATGGCAGTATCTGCATTCAGTATTTCAGAAAATACTGATAGATTGGAAACATAAATCTTTCCTGATCGGTCAACAGCGGAAGAATATGATAAAATATTCCCGCTGTTTCTTTGTATGCAGTAAAGGAGGTATTATACACTTCATGTCTGATCAGAAAACAGAGCTTCGTAAAAAGAAGCTGATGAAACGGAATAAAATACGGAAAATTGTGAACGGAGTCATGATCTTCATACTCTGTCTGTATATGGCAGCCGGTGCCGGCGGACTGGTGCTGGTTGAAAAACTGACTGATGATATCCCTGCCCTGGATCTCAATGATCTTTCCAGTGAGGAATCGACGGTCATCTATGACGCCAACGGCAATGTGATTACCGAAGTCGGAACATACTACCGTGATAACATTCATTATGAGGACTGCCCGGAATCGCTGATCGATGCCTTTCTTGCCATCGAGGACTCCCGGTACTTTACCCACAACGGATTTGATATCCCGCGTTTTTCCAAGTCGATTATCAACACCTTTGTACATGGCGATATGCAGGGTGGTTCCACATTCACGATGCAGCTGGTGAAGAATTCCTACTTTTCAATTGAAGACGGTACGACTGAAACAGAGCGCAAAGCCACCATCCGATACAAGGTACAGCAGATTCTGATGTCCATGGAACTTGAGACAAAGATGAACAAACGTGACATCTTCGAACTGTATGTAAACAAGATCAACTTCGGAGACCGGATCCGCGGTGTACAGAAAGCCGCCGAATACTATTTCGGAAAGAATGTCAGTGAACTGTCACTGAGTGAATCGGCGATGCTGGCGGGAATCGTCAATCTTCCAAACCGCTACAATCCGTACTATTACCTTGATTATGCCACGGAAAGAAGAAACCAGGTACTGTACCTGATGAACATGCACGGCTACATCAGTGATGAGGAATACCGTCTGGCAAAGTCCATCCGGGTGGAGGATCTGTTATCCGGCGGTAAGAATCTGAAAATGGAGGATACGAAATACTCCGAATACACCGATGTTGTACTGCAGGAAGCCATGGCTCTGACAGGCCGTGATCCGGTTCTGTGCGGAATGCAAATCCATACGGCATTACAGCCGGTTGTACAGGATACGATCGAAGCCATTGAAGACGGATCCTACGGCATCCGTTTCAACAATGACCTGCTTCAGACAGGCATTATCTCCATCGATAACACAAACGGTGAGATTGTCGGAATCGGCGGAGGCAGAAACTACCAGGGCGGTGCGATGCTGCTGAACAGAGCGACAGACATGTACAAGCAGCCGGGTTCCACGATCAAGCCGGTACTCAGCTATGCCCTTGCCTTTGAATACCTAGGATACTCTCTCGATGAGATCCTGATGGACAGACCGATTACCTTCCCTGCCGAATCCAGGGTACTGGTCAATGCCAACGGCAAATACACCGGTGAAATCACAATCAGGGATGCGGTTGCGATGTCATTGAACATTCCGGCCATCCTGACACTGGAAAAGGTCACATCCAAAATCGGTGGGGATGCCGTCGTGGATTACATGAATTCCATCGGTCTGACCACCGCCACATATGAAAACTATCACATGTCCTATGCCATCGGCGGCAACCTTCTGGAAGCCACCGTTGCACAGATGGCAGCGGCACATGCGGCCATCATCAATCACGGTGTATACAACACACCGCATACCATCCGTAAAATCGTCATGTCCAAGGGCGAGGAATTCATTCCGACAGAAGGAATCAACCGCCAGGTGATCTCACCCGGTAGTGCATACCTTTCAGCCCAGTTAATGAAAAACAATGTCGATGTCGGAAACAAGCTGTTCAACTACATGGGAATCCTGCAGAAAAGCTATCCTGTCTATGCCAAAACCGGTACGACCGACTGGGGTGAAGACGGATTGCAGTATGGCATTCCGGTCGGTGTCATGAAAGACAAGTGGATGATTTCCTCCACTTCCAACTATACCAATGCGGTATGGCTTGGCTGGGACAAGGCCATTGCCGGAGCCAACACATACTTTACGACATGGATGGATGCCCAGAACATCACAGGTCAGATCAATCTTGCCCTGCTCAATGCCCAGGAAACCATTCCTTCCGCAAATCTTGCCGGTGTACCGAAACCGGATGACGTCGTCGATGTTACCTATCAGAAAGGCACATGGCCGCATATCACAACAGCCGGAAATGACATGATCACATCTCAGGTATCCCTGCAGGGTATGATCAACACCCCTTCTGTTTCATCCGCGGATGTACAGCAGGCACTGTCCGCATCTATCACAAACAACATTCTGTACATCACCTGGGGCGGTAAGAAAGGCTGTGCCGGAGGCAGTATGGATATCTCACTCAAAGATGGAAACAAGACCGTGAAATCCGCATATGGAAAGTGTCTTGCCTATACGTCCAACACGTATAAATACAACACAAAATACATGGCAGATGTATATATCAACGATGACTTCTATTACTCCGTATCCAGTGATGACGGTACATTCACCGGATACACCCAGATGCCGGAAGGCTCCACCATCAAGGTGTGCGGCTGGATCCGCAGAGGCAGCACCATCTCCAATACCCAGTGCGTCACTGCCGGTGACTTCACAAAGGAATCCTCACAGTAAGGGATTCCGTAAGCGTCAAATTGCAAGGTGGTAGATTAAAACCCTCTCGTCTGGGACAATGG
>JBJEFE010000059.1:0-8052 GCA_051873755.1 Bulleidia sp.
TCTAAATATGTATAATGAAAGGAGGCCGTTAACCAAGGACGTGGGATTGTTGCGTAGAACTAAGAGATCTTAACCACTCAAACTATTCAAATATTACTCAAATTATACAGTAATGTGGTGCCTCCATCAATGAAAGATCGGTGTAAATGGGCGTAAGAACAGGAAAGAATTTCTTTACAAATAAGCCTTTTTTTCATATTTACATGGATTTCTGAGTTGAAAGTGGTCAAATAAGTGGTCAGGAAAACAGGCTATGCATGTCTAAGGTTGATTAAGGTTATACATATGGCTAGAAGAGGAGATAACATTCGTAAAAGAAATGATGGACGCTGGGAAGGCAGATATTGTATTGGAAGACACATGGATGGTTCAATCAGATATGGGTCTGTCTATGGAAAAACATACAGTGAAACAAAGGAAAAACTGAATGAGAAGAAAAAGAGTTCTCAATTTGAATACAGCTCCCCAAAGATTGAGAAAACATTCGGTGATGTGGTGGTCATGTGGCTGGATAATAACCGGATCCGATTAAAGGGAGGAACGGTACATAAGTATCAGTATCTGATCAATAATCATATTCTTCCCGAACTTGGTAGTGTGAAGTTATCTTCCATGAGTGCTGCCAGAATCAATTATTTTCTGAATGAAAAGATGGAAAATGGAAGACTGGATCATAATGGAGGATTATCTCCTTCATATGTGAAAACAATCATGTTGATTGTGAATTCTGTTATGCATTATGCAGTGAATGAAAGAATGTGTTTACCATTAAATAATCCGGTGTACATGCCAAAACCTGAAAAGAAGGATCTTACGATCCTTACTCTGGAAGAACAGAAAAAGCTTGAACAGTACCTGATGACAGAGAATAACAGTACCAACATCGGTATCATGCTTTCACTTCACGCCGGTTTGAGAATCGGAGAAGTATGTGGTCTTTCCTGGGAAGATATTGATTTTGAACAGGGATTATTGAAAGTAAGGCATACCGTTGCACGTGTACAGAATAAAGATCATGAAGGTAAAACAATCAGTGGGCTGATTCTGGATACACCGAAAACAAGTGCATCTGTCAGAGATATTCCATTATCAGCCGTACTGAATGATATTCTGATGAAGTACTATGCGCACAGTGAATCGCCATTTGTTGTATCTTTTTCAGACTCATTTCTCAGTCCGCGTACATTGGAGTACAGATATCATAACGTATTGAAAAGATGTGGTGTTTCTGATGTGAAGTTCCATGCTTTGCGCCATACCTTCGCTACCAGATGTATTGAATCAGGAATGGATGTAAAGTCATTAAGTGAGATCCTTGGTCATGGTAATGTTTCTGTAACACTGAATACTTATGTACACTCATCCATGGAAAGAAAGAGAAGTCAGATTGAAAAGATGGTATTACTCAAAAATGACCATCACTGAAAATGGTCAGAATACATGGTCAGGATGATAGAAAAAAGGCTTAAATATCATGAAATGTTGGATCAGTGCGTGGAACTCTTAGTTCTACGCAATTATCAAATATTCTAACATCACAATATGAAGTTATTGTGAATTGTTAGCAACACAGGGGATAGGGATTAGTTATGAATCAGATTGTTGGGCATAAAAATCTGATATTCCTCCTTTCCGATTTTATTATAAATGATGGGAATGGGAAAGCAAAACTTTCCAATACATGGCTGAGGAGGAAAAATGAAGTACAAAATCAAAACAGTTGATTGCCAACTGGAAATAAAAGTAAAAGCCTCTTTCAGCGAGTCGTTTGACGAAAGTGAATTGGGGAAGTTTTCACGTATTTTCATCAGAGGTTTTCTGAAGCCAAAGGTGATCAGAAAGTCATTGGTGGAATATACGGGACCCGTTGGTGTTTCTCTATATGACAGGTTGAAAAAACCTATTACAAAAAGAGATTTCCTGTTTGTCATAGAACAGGTAATCATTGCAATTCAAAATGTTAGAAATAATGGATTGGATGATAATAATCTGATATTGGATATTCATTATGTATTCATCAATGAAGTTACAAAAGAAATCCAGATGATTTATCTTCCAATCGTTGGTAAGAAACAGACGAATAATATTTCAGATTTCATAGAGTCCATAGTGTATTCGGTAAAACCGGCAGATGAAAAAGATCAGGATTATGTATCCCGATTCATTTATGCGTTCAAGGCAATCTATCCATTTGACCTGGATCAGGTGGAACAGATCATCAGGAGTGAGGATCGAAGTGTTGTAAATACAATAAGGAAACAACGTTTGACTCAGAGCGGATTCATGACAGATAAACGCAAAGATTATTATGAACACTATGACAGGCAGAACGATGATGACGATGAAGCCACATCTCTTCTTGAAGAGGATAGCGACTATGACGAACCAACTGGACTGCTACAGGAAAATGACGATGAGGCAACAGGCTTGTTGATGGACGACAGTGATGATGACGAAGCCACAGGACTTCTTGTTGAAGACGATGATGAAGCAACAGGCCTGCTTGTGGAAGATGAGGAGGCAACCGGTCTTCTTGTGGAGGATGAACCGGAAATTGTTTATCCGACGTTATTCAGAATTCTGACAAATGAAACCATTTCGATTAATAAACCGGTATTCAGAATAGGGAAAGAACGAAGTTACGTGGATTATTTCGTGTCAAATAATATCGCTGTGAGTCGAAGCCACGCAGACATTATCACACGGGGAAATCAGTACTACATAAAAGATCTGAATTCCAAAAATCATACCTACGTGAATAACGTTTCAATTCCTGTCCAGACAGAGGTCGAAATATTCAACGGTGATCATATCAGACTTGGAAATGAGGAATTCATTTTCAATAACCAGGGGAGTTAATCATGCATTACATCGTTACAGCAGATACAGATAAGGGAAGAGTAAAACAGACAAACCAGGACAGTGTGGTGTTTAAGCATGCTGAATATGATCATGGCGAAATCGTAATGGCGATCATTTGTGATGGTATGGGCGGTTTATCCAAGGGTGAGCTTGCCAGCGCCAGTGTGGTAAAGGCTTTTGTCAGATGGTTTGAAAATGATCTTCCTTATGAACTTGAAAATCCGGATATGAATGTGATTGGTGCAAACTGGTCATTAATGCTGAAGGAACTGAATGTGAAAATACTGGAATACAGTAAGGCACATGGAGTTGACAGCATTGGCACAACATTTACAGGAATTCTGTTCATTGATAACAAATATGTCATTGCACATGTAGGGGATACCAGAGTGTATCATCTGGATCGCAGTCTCAGACAACTGACAACCGACCAGACATTCATTGCCAGAGAAATCAGCAGAGGAACACTGACAGTTGAACAGGCAAAGACCGATAAGCGTCGGAATCTTCTGCTTCAGTGTATTGGAGCATCGAAGAACGTTGAACCGGAAGTGATAACAGGTGATGTCGAAAATGGCGTGTACATGCTCTGTTCTGATGGTTTCCGTCACGAAATCTCAGAAAAAGAGATCTTTGACAATCTGAAACCCGCAAAGCTGAAGAACCAGAAGACAATGCATGCAAATGCAAAGAATCTGATTGAGGAAGTAAAGAACAGAGGCGAAGTCGATAACATTTCTGTCTTACTCATCAAAGTTGAAGGAGGTGGCAGAAGATGACAAGAATCGGAACAGTGATTGATGACAAATACGAAATCCTGAAGGAAATCGGTAAAGGCGGTATGTCACATGTTTATCTGGCGATGGATAAACGTCTGAATAAACAGTGGGCTGTCAAGGAGATCCGTAAAGTCGGTAATGGTAAAAATGATGAGATCATTGTTAACAGTCTTCTTGCGGAAGCCAATCTGATGAAAAAACTGGATCATCCTGCACTTCCGAGAATTGTAGACATTATTGATAACGGTGTAACCATCTACGTCATCATGGACTACATCGAAGGTGAATCTCTGGATAAGATCCTGGAACAGTATGGTGCTCAGCCGGAAGATCGGGTCATTGACTGGGGTAAACAGTTGTGTGATGCCCTGTCATATCTGCATTCTCAGAAACCACCGATTATCTATCGAGACATGAAACCGGCAAATGTCATGCTGAAACCGGAAGGTAATATCAAAATCATTGACTTTGGTATCGCTCGAGAATACAAGGAACAGAACCTTGCAGATACTACAGTGCTTGGTACAAAAGGTTATGCACCTCCGGAACAGTACAGCGGACAGACGGATCCTAGATCGGATATCTTCGCATTGGGTATGACAATGCACCATCTTCTGACCAATATTGATCCGAGAAACGGGGAGCCGTATGCTCCGGTAAGACAGTGGAATCCGGAATTATCAGAAGGTATTGAAATCATTATTGATAAGTGTGTGGAACCAGCTGCAGAAAACAGATATCAGACATGTGCTGATCTTCTGTACGATCTGGAACATCCTGAGCTCATTACCAAAGGATATAAAAAGAAACAGAAGAGAAAACTGATGACCTTCATTCTGACATTCAGTATGGCGGTTGTCATGGCAGTTGCCGGTGTGGGATTGAATGTTGCTGCTACACAGGTTAACAATCAGGACTACGATGTGAATCTTGCAGGTTCTGATCCAGAGGCATACTATCAGGCAGTTTCTATTTATCCGGAACGTGTTGATGCCTATAACAAACTGATTGAATACTGCAAAAACCACGATGTATCGAACGATGAGATTACCAAGGTCGGTAATGTCATAGAAGCAGAAGCTGAGTCACTGAATATCAATGATGCGGATATTGCCGACATGTATTACGACATGGGAAAACTGTACTTCTCTGATTACGATGACAGTTTCAAGAGTCGCGCAGTCAGTGCACAGTCATTCTTCAAGGCAGCTGCGGAATCGGAAGCGGACTTTGACAAGAAAGCAATCGCAAACTGTTATTACGCAATCTGCCGATTCATGACAAATCAGAGTACAACTTCGGAACATTCGCTGGATGACTTCACGAGTCTGTTTACCGAGATACAGGATGCAATGGATGTTGTTGATCAGGCTTCAGACAGTGAAGCAAATTACGACAGAATCTCTCTGTACTACGTAACAATGCTTCTGATCAATGATCAAGCTGAATATATGGCAGGTGTTGGAGTTGATCAGGACAATGTCAATCAGCTGATGGAAAGTCTATACAACAAATCCAACGGAATTACATCAACACTGTCATATGTCAACGGACTGAAAGATGACATCAACAGTAACTATGGCATGTTCATGACAAACATCCGTTCAAAGTATCAGGAAGTCGAAAAGCGTAAGCAGGGAGGTAATGCATAATGTCTGAAACATTATCAATGCTCTCACTGGTCTGCTTCGGTATTGCAGTAGTGTTGTTTATCCTGTCAATCTTCTTCTGGTTTTCATTCAAGATACCGGAGGTATATGGAGATCTTTCCGGTAAAACTGCAAGAAAATCCATTGAGAAAATGCGTGCGGCAAACGAGAAAACAGGTCGTAAGAGTTACCGCGAAAGCAAGGTCAACTTGGAAAGAGGCAAACTTACCGCAACAATGCCTGATATGGGTGTAACGGAAAAGATGCCGGAAACAACACTTCTGGAAGAAAACAGAGCTACATCTGTACTGACACCGGAAACAGGCTTGCTGGATGAAACAGAAGCAGAATTTACACAGGAAACGGCACTGCTTACAGATTCGGAAGAAACGGGACTTCTGGATGATGGAGCAACCGGTTCATTGGAAGCAACAGGAAAGCTTCCTGTTCAGAACGGACAGCGTCGAAAAGTCACTTTGAGAATGATTGATGAGGCAATGTTCGTACATACAAAAGAAGTAATTGAGTAAATAGGTTATTCCAGGTAAACATACCTGAAATATAAATGGAAGGGGAATTCATGATGAGTTATATCAGAAAGAAAATTACTCAAAAAGCGTTCGCACTGATCACTGCGTTAGCAATGGTTTGTCAGTATATGCCATTGTCAATCTCAGTGTTCGCTGCAACAGATGAGCATCCTGATGTGGTGACAATTACTGTCAAAGATACTGAAGGTAATCCAATTGAGGGTGCAACAGTCAAATTCAAGACAAGGAATGAACCGGATTCCGTTTATTCTGAGGAGAAGAATAAAACAACAGATGCATATGGAACAGTAGAAATCCTCCCTGCTAATACAGACTTTGAAACGAAAACGTGGTATGTATGCGCCGAAATCAGCAAGGAACACTATGGAACACATAACTACGGAACTGAAGAAAGTCCGATGCTAATTGAAAACAGTACACAGGATATTGGAATTGTTCTGAATAGTACGCTGATTACAGATGTGACAGTGTCTGCTGTTGCCGGTCTTGTTTACAATGGCAATGCTCAGAATCTTGTATCAGTATCAGGTCTTCAGAAGAATGATAAGATCACCTGGACGATCAATGATACAGCAGGAGACGAAATTATTGTTCCAGAAGATGTGAACTCTGTTACTGTTCCAACTGGAACAGATGCAGGAACATATTATGTAAAACTCAAGGTAAACAGAGATGGCATGGAGCTGTATGAGTCGGTGGCTGTGAATACAACAATTTCAAAAGCTGAAATTACAGGAATTTCCATTACGGGAAAAGAACTAGTTTATGATGGAACTCCACAGGTTGCAGTTGAAGCTGCAGGCTATGTTGATGGTGATACTGTTACATGGAAGATTGATGATGAGGAATATACTCCAACTGAAGATGCACCATTACCGGTAATCACTACTTTAGGTAAACATGGAATCACATTAACTGTATACCGGGGAGAAAACTATAAAGTATTCTCAGAGACGGTAATTGCAGAAATGTTTCCGGGCAATATTAATCTGGAAAATCTGAAGGTTACGGGTTTAAACAGTGTATATACAGTTGATGAAAATAATCAGGCAGTAGCACAGGAAGCAGTTACTGTCGTAGACAAAGGTGACTATACATTAAAATATCAGCTTGGTAATGGTTCATTGCCACCAGATGATAAATTATGGCAGGATGAAATCCCAACAGTAACAGATGCGGGTTCTTATACTGTATGGGTAAAGGCTGTCAAAAGTTCATATTATGATAAAGAAGTACCTGTTGAAAAACCTGATTTTTTAGAGGCACCATATAATGTCTTTGTTGCAAAAGCTGATCAGACAATTGCATTCAACAGCAAGAATCTGAATGATAGTGTTACTGTGGATCCGAATGGTACTAATACATATGATTTCTCTGCTACAAAAACAGAAAATCTCAGTGGTAAAGATGTTAAGTATGAACTTGTAGAAAAAACATCTGATGAAGCGGCTGTTATCGACGGAAAAGGTTTGCTGACAGTACAAAAAGCAGGTATTGTTACAGTCAAAGCCTATGTTGATGGATCAGACAATTACAATCCGGTTGAAATCTATCATACTGTTGTAATCAATGTTCCATCTGCTAATCTTGTAAGAGTTGGTTCAACATCTATTGAACATACATTGAAGGCTACGGATGACGTTGCTTCTCAGGTGGCTGACAAGACTAATGGAGATGACAACGGTAATGTTACATACAGCTTGAAGAACAGTCAGGATAACAACAGTTTATTTAACATTGATTCATCTACGGGTGCAATCACGATTAAAGATCGAGATGGTTTATTCAATGTTATGGGTACTGATGGCTCTGCGACAGTTACTGTAACTGTCAGTAAGAGTGAAGGATCACTGACTGGAAAGAAGTATGAAAACGGTACATTTACAGATATTACAAAAGAAGTGTATCCGAAATCAGAAACTGAGTATACTGTTGAAGTTAAATATGCTACTGGTACTGATTATGAAAGCATCATCACTCTTGCTCCAGCAGGTGATAAGGGATGGCATAACAAGGATAACCATGCGGTGATAACAGTCAATGAAGGAGCGAATTATAAGATTGCTCTGGATGCACCAAAGGATTTTGATACAACAAAGGAAATTACAGAACAGGGCAGTAACATACATTGGGTTTATGCATGGAATATGGATACAGATGAGATTTCAGAAGGGTATATTGAATCTCCGTCTGTGGATACTATATCCCCTG
>JBJEFE010000060.1:0-28975 GCA_051873755.1 Bulleidia sp.
TTTTCATATGCCTCTTTTACCTATGAAAAATCATAGGCATTTTCAGCAGGCTCGGATGGGCCCTGCTTCACTTATGAATTGTACGGATGTAGTCACTGATGTTGTCACATACATACCGGGCATGGCTGTGCAGTGATTCCCGACCGGAAGTCATACAGCAACCCTGGTCTGCAAATTCCATTAATGGAATATCATTCTCCGCATCCCCGATGGCGTAGAAATCCGTTTCTTCAAGATGCAGATAATCCTTCAGGAAGTGCAGTCCGTGTGCCTTGGAGATTCCCTTTGGCACAACATCCACAACATACTTGTTGGCATAGGCACTGATGCTTTCACTGAAGTGTTCATTCAGTTTTACCGAAATGGCGGAAGCCTCTTCCTGTGTTTCGTAGGAGATGACAATCTGGGCATATTTCCCCATTTCCATCAGTTCCTCCTCACTGATGTCAGGTTCCAGTCCCGGATAACGCTTTTCTTCCAGTGTCGGATCAACGATGATGCGGTGGCGGTGATAACCGTCATTGACAACGTAGGAAACAACACCCGGGATGGATTTTGCGATATACATGATATCCTGACTCATGACAGGATCCAGATAGGAGGAGAACAGTTCATTCCCATCCCTGTCAAACAGCATGCCGCCGTTATTGGTGATAAAGTAATCCACCGGAATATCATACTTTTCCGCTTCTTCCAGAATGGATTCCATGGATCTTCCGGTATCCATCACAAACAGGTTTCCTTCTTCTCTCCATTTACGGATGGAAGCGAGGTCTTCGTCTGTGACATGGTCAAGGTACTTCAGTGTACCGTCGTAATCGCTGGCAAGTACTTTCATTTCTTTTTCTGCTCTTTCTCAATCTTTTCCTTTGTTTCGGCATCGACCAGGGCAAAGTGCTGTCTGCTCAGTTCGGCATACTTCTTCTGGTTTTCCCGGTCCTTTTTGTTTTTGTAGATAACAGAGATCATATATTCGTTCACGCCTTTTTCACGGTCATCCATGTTTTCGATCTCATCGAGCATATCCTGAAGGTCATTGTCGTTTTTCAGGATAAATACATTATAAACGCGGTTTGCCTCAAATTTCATTCTTTCATTTGGAAGTTCATTGATCAGGTTCAGATATTTCTTTGAATTCTTTGCGTCTTCCAGTCCGACATAGAAATTGAATGCCTTCATATAATAGTTTTCTTTCTGAGATACGGACAGAGGCATACTGCAGATCTGTTCCAGAAGGGTTGTGGCTTCCTTTTTCTTCTGCTGAACAAGGGCAGCGTTGAGCTTGAGATCCAGGATGCTGGATCTTGGAAAAATCAGTTTTGTGAATGTTTTTTCTATATCCTGATTGAACTGTTCATAGTTTCCTGTTTCCAGATATGAGACCAGTTTGCGGTACATGGTTGTTTTGAATGTGTTGATGACTGTAAACATGACAAGTGCCACGACAACAGTGACGGCGATGACTTTTGTAAAATTCATAAAACATAAATCTCTCTTTCATCAGTATTATAACGAAAAACGGAAAGGGATATACCTGATTGTTAATTTGTATAAACGAAATAACAGATTTGTCAGGGGTTCTTTCCGGTGGAAATGATGCGGAATACAGGCTATAATCAGAGTATGCAATGACAGGTTGGAAGAACAGTTCTACGCCCTGATTGTTAATTTGTATAAACTGTTCACCAAATCTGTAATGCTTTTTGCACAACGGAAAGAATACAATAGTATCGATGGAGGTAATCAGATCATGATTATTCAGAGCACACGGGTCTGGGTTGCGGGACAGTTTATCGAAGCCCAGATCGAATTTGAAAACGGGAAAATCACTAACGTACTTGACTATGGCACAAAGCCTGTTGACGTGGATTACGGCAGTGACCGTATCGTTCCTGGTTTCATTGACATTCATACCCACGGTTATGACCGCTGGGACACAAACGATGCAACACCGGAAGGACTCCGCCACTGGATGAAGGAAATTCCGTATGAAGGTGTTACAGGCATCTGCCCGACAACAATCACACAGAGCCATGAGGTTCTCTCCAATGCGGTAAAGAACGTTGCCCGCGTTGTTGAGGAAGGCTATGAAGGTGCGGAAATTCTCGGTATTCACTTTGAAGGTCCATACCTGGATCAGAAGTATAAGGGCGCACAGCCGGAACAGTTCTGTGTCACACCTGACGTTGAGGAATTCAAGCAGTATCAGGAAGACGCAAAAGGCCTGATCAAGATCATCACAATGGC
Organism: Bulleidia sp.; assembly: GCA_051873755.1. GTDB lineage: Bacteria > Bacillota_I > Bacilli_A > Erysipelotrichales > Erysipelotrichaceae > Bulleidia. The sequence goes on from JBJEFE010000060.1 coordinate 2,248, forward strand.
ATGCGAACATGATCAGGATTTCGCACTCACAGAATACTGTGCATCCCATGGTGTACTGGTTTCTCAGGGCCACTCCGGTGCAACATACAATCAGGCTGTGATGGCTGTGGCACATGGCGCAATGTCCATGACACATGTCTTCAACGGCATGTCTCCTTTCCACCACAGAGATCCGGGACTGGTAGGGGCTGCATTCCGTCTGCGTGATGTATACGGTGAAGTCATCTGCGACGGCAACCATTCCAACATCAACTCCCTGAACAATTACTTCATGTCCAAGGGCAGAGATTATGCCATCATGATTTCTGACTCCCTGATGGCAAAGGGATGTCCGGTCGGATCAAAGTTCCTGTTTGGCGGTAATGAGATTGAAGTCTATCCGGATGGAAGTGCACATCTGACAAGCACAAAGGGCCTGGCAGGAAGCACACTGCGGATCAACCGTGGTCTGCAGATTCTTGTGGAAAAGGCAGGTGTACCGTTTGATTACGCAATCAACTCCTGTACACTCAACCCTGCAAGAGCTCTGCACGTGGATGATCGTAAGGGAAAGATCTGCGTCGGTTATGATGCGGATATCGTTGTACTCAACAACGACTATGATGTCCTTCAGACATATGCAAGAGGCGTTGCCTGCAGGTAATCTCTGTTTCAAAGCTTCGTATGAGTCATACGGAGCTTTTTTTCTGAAATGAAAATGTCCGATGATACATCGGACATTGCATTACAGTTCCTTTTTTGCAAACAGTTTCTGTGATAACAGCCATGTCAGCACATACACACCTGCCAGGACGATGAATATGACAATACCAGGTACAGCAGGAATCACGATCTGTGCGGACATGTATTCCCTGTATATCTGTGTCAGGATGAATCCTGCTGCGCCTATGACCGCAAACATCAGGATAAATGCGATTCTTCCTTTCTCCGCACCATATCTGAAAATCAATGGCATGCATAAGGAGGCATTGAGTGATGATACAAGGTATACAAGCAGAAGAAGAATCAGGAATTCAGACAGAATAAATGTGCCTGCGGATATCATGCGCATGGCAGTGATGATTCCTGAAAGGGCGGTAATGATCAGCTGAATGATCAGACCGATCAGATATTTGGAGGAAACGTACTGGTTTCTTGTGTATGGGAAAGTCAGAAAACAGGATTGCCAGTGACTGGATTCATCATAGGCAAGCAGGTTGATCGGAATCATTCCACACAGTATACATGGATAGAACAGAAACATCAGGTTGTCATCTCCATAGAAGGCAACACAGAAGAAACAGACTGCGATCAGAAGGTATGTACGACAGTACGACTTCAACATATACCAGTCTTTCAATAACAGACCTTTCATTTCAATGCATCTCCTTTACAAGCTGTACAAACAGCTCCTCAATGGTTACCGGAGAGACTTCCGTACCTGTAGGAATACTGTCACGGTTTACCAGTGCCTGTATACCATAGCCGGTATCGTTTTTATGCAGGATGGCAGTTTCAGGAATCTCTTCGATCTGTTCCTGCGTCATACGCACAATGCCATAACGTGCAAGCAATACATCCTTTTCCTCACACAGAATCAGTTTCCCATGGTGCAGGAAGGCAATGTAATCACAGAGTTTTTCCAGATCGGAAACGATATGTGAAGAGATCAGTACGGAGTGATCATCACTTCTTGTAAATTCATTCAGGATATCCAGCACCTCATCTCTGACAACAGGGTCAAGTCCACTTGTGGCCTCATCCAGTATCAGCAGCCGGGCGTGATGGCTCAAAGCGACAGCGATGCCTGTTTTCATCTTCATTCCCTTTGAAAAATCCCTGAACTGTTTACCGGATGGAATACTGAACTGTGATATCAGGGATTCATAGCATGTCTGATCCCAGCTGGAGTATGACAGCTGCATGATCTTTCCGATTTCGTCTGTGGTAAGACATAATGGAAGGCCGACTTCATCCATGACGACACCGATCTTCTCCTTTGTCAGAATATCCATGTCTTCCGTATTCTTTCCAAGCAGGGTAATGGTACCGCTGTCTCTGTGGATCATGTCCATCATCAGTTTTATCGTTGTGCTTTTTCCGGCACCGTTTTCTCCGATCAGTCCGAGAATACAACCTCCCGGTAATGTCAGATTCAGATGATCCAGTGTAAATCCGTCATAGTGTTTACACAGGTTATTGATTTCAATTGCGTTCATTTTTTTTGCCCTCCAGACAGAAATCCAGGATTTCAATCAGATCCTCCCTGCCTAAACTGCAGGATACAGCAAGTTTTGTGATCTCATCCATGTATTCCTCAATCTTCTTCAGATTCGCCTCACGCACCAGTTCCACATTCTTTGGCGCAACATAGCAGCCCTTGGCGGGAACGGTGTAAATATATCCTTCTTTTTCCAGTTCCTCGTAGGCCCGTTTTGTTGTGATGAAACTGATACGCAGATCCTTGGCCAGTCCGCGGATCGACGGCAGACTGTCGTTTTCCTTCAGCGTACCGTTGATAATCTGGTCTTTGATCTGGGTGTAGATCTGATCGTAGATCGGAACACCGTTTCTGTTGTCAATGAAGATATGCATGCATTTACCTCTGATATAACTGTATATACACACTATATACAGCCTATACAATTCTGTCAATACAAAAAAAATCATCTCTGTGAAAGGGATGACTTACTTTGATTTGCGGATGGCAATTGCGATATAACGGATGCCCATGAATGCGGCAAGCACGGCAACCATCCAGCTGATGACAATCACAGGTTTATTGCCGATGACATTCTTTGATACAAAAGTGTTGACCACAAGCAGGACAGCCAGAGCCATATACAGGACAACACGGAGGACAAGGGCTCCGGTGGAAAGGTCAATGGTGTCATCCATGGAACGGATTTTATCTTTTTTCAGAAATCCGGCTGACTGTGCCTGTGCTCCCAGGAACTTCCGGTATTTCCACTCCAGGAATACTGCGGCAGCGATACTGATGCCAAGTGAAAGGAAAAGGTTCAGATTGAACAGAAGATACAGGAATACAAAACAGACGACTGCCAGGGCGTAGCGGGACTGATATGTCGCAAATGTACTTTCCTTTGTGGAAGGAATCCTGTACACGATATTTGTTTTCGGGTTGTGGTAAATCAGATTGCCGTGATTGTCACGGTACATGTTTCTGCCTGTAAGCAGTGTGTTCTTCGCAGAAGATCTAAAACTTTTTTTCATTATTAACTTCCTCATAACTATTATATGCAAAAAAGGATACATTTATTAGCGGGTTCTTTGCACAAATTAGCGGTGCAGTTGAAAAGTTTCCTTCTCATATTATAATCACGGTGTATTTAATACAGAAAAAAAGAGGAGGAATTGAAATGTTTTTCAATCAGACAGAAGAATTCTGGAAACAGACAAACGGTTACTGGACAGCCAGGGAAATCTGCCAGCAGCCTGAAACATGGAAAAAGACAGTTGCACAGATCAGAAATGAAAAGGATGCACTGGCTGCTTTTATTGCACGTACAACAGACAACGCCGATTACGACATCATTCTGACAGGTGCAGGCACAAGTGAATTTGTAGGTAATTCCATTTTCCCAAGCCTGCAGAAGAAGCACAATTACAAGGTGAAGTCCTATGGTACAACGGATATCGTGGCAGATCCTGAAAGCTATATTTCCCGTACAAAGCCAACTCTGCTGATCAGCTTCGGCAGATCCGGAAACTCTCCGGAATCCGTCGGTGCTGTTGAGGCTGCCAACGTTGTATGCGAAAACATCAGCCATCTGTTTGTGACATGCAACAGCAATGGTGCATTGTCAAAGTTTGCAGAAGGCAAGGACAACTGCTATGCCATCAACCTCACACCTGAAACACATGACCAGTCATTCGCAATGACATCTTCCTACTCCAACATGTATCTGGCAACACTGCTTGCACTGAATCTGGATGAACTGGACGCATATGAAAAGATGATCGATGTTGTTATTGAACATGGTCAGAACTTCCTGAACAGCACATGGGAAACAGCGAAGAAGGCAGTTGATGAATTTGACTTCAACCGTATTGTTTACCTGGGCTCCAACAACCTCAAGGGTGTTGCACAGGAATCCGCTCTGAAGATCTGTGAACTGACAGGCGGTAACGTTGATACGGTATTTGATACACCGATGGGATTCAGACATGGTCCAAAGTCCGTGATCAATCCAGACGTTCTGACAGTTGTTTATCTGAGTGACGATCCGTACACACGTCAGTATGAATATGACATCATCAGGGAAATGAGTCCGGAACGTAAGGGCAACAGAATCATGGTTGTTTCCTCCAGAGATGATGATATCAAGGAATACGCAGATTATTTCATCTCCATGGACAATGGCGTAGATCTGCCAAATGTTGTCTGTGGTCTGGAATACATCATGGTTGCACAGACAATCGCAATCTTCAAGTCTCTGAAGCTCGGCTTCACACCGGATAACCCATGCCCAAGCGGAGAAGTCAACCGTGTTGTCAAGGGCGTTATCCTCTACCCATACACACTGAAATAATCAAAGGAGAAAACAATGGCAGTAGGTATTATCGTTACAGGTCACGGCAGATTCGCTGAAGGTCTGACAACATCCGTTAACCTCATCGCAGGTCCGCAGGAAAACTATGTACCGGTCAACTTCGAACACGAGGTTGATGAACTCGAACAGGATCTCAACGCTGCACTGCAGTCACTGAAGGACTGCTCCGGTGTCATCGTATTTGCGGATCTGGCTGGTGGTTCACCTTATAAGACAGCAGCTGTTGTCTCCCAGAACTATCAGAATGTGGAAATCATTGCCGGCACAAACCTGCCGATGCTGTGTGAAATCGTCATGGCAAGAACATTCGTCGATGATGCGGCTTCCCTGGCTGACATGGCTGTCAATACAGGCAAGGATCAGATCTCAAGATTTGATATGGCAAGCCTGATGGGTTCCACAGAAGAAGAAAACGACGACTTCTCTGACGGTATCTGATGGATTACAGGAGATGCTTCTCAATAACTGAGGGGCATCTTTTTTTTGTGCAGAAACAGCGCAGGACTTCAATACAATGCAGTACAGTACAGATCGTATTTCTGTTAAAAAATACATATTGAAAAATAAAAAAGATAACTTGAAAGAGTTAAAAATGATCGATTTTGGACAATGAAAGCGCTTAATGACAAATTGAATCATAAAAGAGACAAATAAGGTTTTTATATGGCGGTGGTAGAATATCGTCGATGATTCGAAGCAACTGGAATACACACACATACCGCTGCGGTCACGCAGTCGGTACCGACGAAGAATACGTACTTGCGGCAATCCGCGCAGGTATGTCTACACTGGGATTCTCCGATCACCAGCCGTTCCGTCAGTCCTGTCAAGGAGAACGTATGGATTACGAACAGCTGGAAGAGTATCGTCAGTCCGTTCTGGATCTGAAGGAGAAGTATCGGGACAGAATCCGCATCTGTCTGGGACTGGAAGTTGAATATTATCAGAGTCAGCGGGAAGATCTGACGAAATTCAGAAAGGAAATGGAGTATTGCATTCTCGGCCAGCATCAGATTGAATATCAGGGAATGAGTTCCTATCAGCTGTTTGATGAAAACGGTCTGAAATACTACATAGATCAGATAGAGGCTGCCTGCAGTGCAGGCTTCTGTGATTATATAGAACATCCGGATGTGTTCATGTGGGCATATCCGAAAACAGATGGCTCTGCCAAAGAGGCAGCCAACAGAATCGCACAGATATCCGCGATGTACAACGTTCCATTAGAGTTGAATTGTGGTGGGATCCGCTTTGGCAGGATGGAATATCACGATGGTTACCGTTATCCATATCCGACCAGGATGTTCTTCCGTGAAGCAGCCAGGTACAACTGCACGATTATTCCGGGTCTGGATGCACATGATCCCGAAGAGCTGGAAAGAGAGGATCAGCTGAAACAGGCATTATCGATCGTCAGAGGACTGAAGCTGAATATTGTGGATGATTACGATCTGGCAGCGGAAGCACAAAGAAGAAAGAGACAGATGGGATTCCTGTAAACGGGGAATCTTTTTTGTTGATATAGGGCGTTTCATAACCCATGAAAAAACAGAAGGCACAGACGTGCATTCTGTCATTCCTCATCTTCAATTGGATCGTGGAGAAGGAATCTTGCCTGATCCATGTCTTTCTGATCTACGAAGATACGGTATCTGATTTTTGACTGCTTTGAAAAATCTGGTATATGATTGCGATCCATGGCGGTGAAAGGACTTTTTGCATAGATGTCTTCCATCTTAAAAGTGTAATTGATGTTGTGACTTTTCAGTTTTACGGTAATGTGTTCAAAGCGTTTTGTGTCGGTTGTTTCAAACAGCAGTGTTTTCATGGGATCTCTCTGTTTCAGATATGATACATATTTCATGGGTCATCCGTAAGATGATTGAAAAAGGTGTTACCTGGGCTGGTATAAAGAGCTCATATCATGAGGCAATACGGATGAACCTGTCAGCTGCCTGCTATGATTCGTGATTGGTAATGAAAATGATTAAGATGCATCGCTGATCACATCATCCCATTCCGCATAATGCCATTGTGCATGACGTACTTTTTCCATGTCTTCCATATCAGCATATGCATCATCAAGTGTGTCAAAGGCAATGCCCTTTTCTGAAACCACAATTGTTCTGAAATCAGAAACATAACGGATGTTGTTTCTGTAATCGTACAGAATATTCACTCTGATTCCTTCCTGAACATCCGTTGGATAACCGTACCAGCAGATATAATGATCATATACTGAGAAAGATTCTGCACAATAGGCAATATCAAACAGATAGGATGTCTGACCTGAAGTCATATCATACACATAAACACGGGTATAAGTGGCTGAGACGGGAGACATACTGCAGATCAGAATATGTGTATCATCCATCGCACATGCCTTCCAAAGCACACCATCAATGTTGTTCAAGGTAATGGTCTGCAATTCATTTCCTTTTATTCTTGCAAGAGAAATGTCTTCAAAATCATCTTCAGGATGTGTGCAGCAGTACCAGGTATCTCCCACTTTGAATACCCAGTATCCATGATCTACGATTTTCTCCGGATGTGAATTACCCGGTGACCATCTGTAAATGGTATTATCGATACCATTGGTATAATTCGGGACATTGTACATGACGCTCTTTCCATCACTGCAGAAAGCAGAATAAGGTGCTTCATATACATGGTCAATGATGACTTTTTCATCTGTAACAGTATTGTATGCAAAGAACTCAAGTTCATATGGGTCATATCCTGTTGATCTGCAGATCACATAGTCACCCAGTGTTTCCATAACAGGAATATTGGAATATTTTCCAAATGGTGTTTCGACAAGAATTCCTTTTTCACCTGTTTCCAGATCCAGATATCCAAAGTCTCCGTAATGAATCTGCTGTAAACGTGCAGTGCGTCCATAAAGTCTCGAATCAATCGTTTTCTGCCCGTAGAAGTAAAAATCTGTCGGAGCTGCAACGGTTGTATATTCGGAAAACAGTTCGGAAATGTTTCTGGTTTCAACCTCATGTGCAAACACCTGCTTTTGTACATCGGGGAAATCAATACTTGAAAACTGAATTGATGTATTCTGCGTCTTTGAGCATCCACATAGGCATATAATACATGTGGCAGTAAGTATGATGGAAACTGTTTTTTTCTTTACCATATATAGCCCAATTGTGAACATAAAGCAGCGATATCAGACGAAGGATAATCGTGTTGCTTTTCTGTTCCGCTGTATCTTCCATAAGCCGGATCTGTATAGACAAGAGTATTGCCGGAATTCTTATAACCATTGACTACTGCATAATGATATACAATATTCGAGTCTGAATGACCTGCGATCCTGAAATCATTCAGTTCACATGTATCTACGAGTACTGGATTTCCATAATAAACAGCAATGACGGATCTATCTGCCAATTGACTACCTCCCCATGCCAAGTTAAAACTGAAGCCTGAGCCACAGAGTGCATTCATAGCATTGAGTAGTGTTCCGCCAAATCCCGTTCCAGATGTGGTTGTTCCAATTTGACCGGCAATATAATCCTGGGAGTATATTTTGCCTGTAGCCCCCAGAACCATTCGTACAGCAGCCGGCCCGCAATAGTAGTCATTTTGCTGTGTTTGAAAATTCACTGCAATAGTCTTATTGTAAGGAATCGTTTGTCGTGCTCCAGATTTTATCATATCAAAAAGAATTACTTTTTCGTTGATTGTTTCGACGACTGGGGTAGTATCGATCAGGTTGCTCTGTGAAGGGTGTGGATAATCTCGGTTATCCGTTTCCTCCTTCGCATGTAACGGTGTCATAAGTGACAATGCCAACATAAACACAGTAATCATATATGTAAGTTTGTAATGTTTCATAAATGAATCCTTTCTAAATACAGGCAGTTGCCTGTGTCTGAATTTCTCAGATCATGAGTGTTATAAAACCGTGCACATGTTTTATATGAAAAAAATAACATGGACAATGTTTACAGGAAAGCAAAGTGTGTTGAAATGGCAGATTAGCGTGTTGGAGTGTTTCAACACGGATTTCATGCAGTTCAACACGGTTGGATGGAATCAGGATGGAAAAGAATTATAATAAAACAAGTGATGGAAGGAGATAGTGATGAGAATCAGAATCATTGAGGATGATATGAATGATCTTCAGGAAATCAAGGATCAGCTTCTGATGATCGCAGAGAAGATGAATATTCAGATGGATCTGGAATCATTCAGCACACCGGATTCCATTCCATATGATAAACCGGTGGATTGTTATATCCTGGATATTCAGCTTGGAAATGTGGATGGATTTACGATCTGCAGGAAAATTCGGGATCACGACACAAAGTCTCTGATCATATTCTGCAGTCATCATGAGGAACTTGTGTTTCAGTCCTTCCGGCATGACGTGTTCTATTTTGTAAGGAAAGAACAGCTGGGGCAGGACATGTATGAAGCGATGAAAAGAGTTTCGGAACATCTGAGAGCGGATCAGTACTACATATATTGCACGAGAAAAGAAAATCGGAAACTGTTGTACAGTGATATTTCCTTTTTTGAATCCGTCGGGAACGATCTGTATATCTATTTTGTCAATGGAGATATATTACGGCAGAGAAAATCGTTTTCTGAACTTTCGAAAGAGATTGTCATGGATTCCTTTATACAGGTTTCAAGAAACTATATCATTCAAAAGGGAGCCATATCCTTTATGACTGCAGGGTATGTGGTGATGAATGATGGAAAGAAAATACCGATTCCAAAATCGCAGAAACAGAAGATCATCAACAGTTATTTCAAAATGAAATAGGAGAAACATGTATGCATTCATTATCCATTTTTACGATTCCATCCATGATATACAGTCTCCTGCACGCTTTGATGATGTGTATTCTGATGATACGTCTGTCAGATCAAAGAAGGAAAAGAATCTATCCTGCAGTTGTGTTGGCATTCATATCGTATTTCCTGATATTCTTTCTGAATAACGGCATGACGTTCTACTTTCATAACTGCTGTATTGAGATCGCCATTACCTCATTTCTGTTTCTGAGTTATATCAACGATGATTCCATGCTTTCCAACGGGTTTATCTCTGTTGTTTCCACAAGTATTCTGTTTCTTGCCAATCTTGTATTCATGGTGGATTATGCCTCTTATGTCGGCAGCCCGGATCCGGTATATTACATTGGTCAGGCTGGTTATATTAATCATCTCATGGAAAACTATAACAGTGTCTCATTTCTGTCGATGTGCATTCACCTGATATCTGCTGTTATCATGGAGCGCATGATGAAAAAATACAGATCACAGCTGCAGAACCGGCACATGGCAACGACAGTTGTACTGATCGGCGTCATGATGTTTATACTGATTCTTCTTGAAAATGATGTGGATATGGAACTGATCGGTTCGGCAAAACTGATTCTGACGGTCAGTCTGTGTCTGATCTTCTCCGTACTGTTTACACTGGTTACCCGCTTTTCGTACTTTCAGAAACAGGATGAGCTGGAACAGAACAGACTGGAAATGCAGATAATGGAAAAACAGATACAGTCAGCGGATCAGGTTCTTGCCGCAAATGAGGAAATACGTAACATGAGACATGACCTGAAACAGGTGATCAGTACACTGGAATACAGTATGAAGGATCAGGAACAGCTCAGAAATACGATTCAGGAATCAAAACGGATTCTGGATCAGGGACATATGATCATAACCGGCAACAGTACATTAGATGTCGTATTGAATGCCAAAAGGAAAGAAGCGGAGAAGAGAGGTATTGATTTTAAGGTGACTGTGGCCTTTGCGGATGAAATACCTGTGCAACCGGCTGATCTGTTTCTTGCCCTTTCCAATATGATCGACAATGCATTTGCACATGGAGTACATACAAATCCGGTGGAATGCAATATACTACAGACAGGTATGATGATTCAGATGGAAGTGATCAACGGAATTGATCCTGAAGTGACGCCTGTGAATTGTGAGGAATTCGATGGAATCGGAATCAGGACTGTCCGGGCGATCAGCGGGAAATATGATGGCATTACATGCTTTCAGACAGACAGTGAACGGTTTATCGCTGTCATGTCGGTATTGGTAAAAACATGGGAGGAGAATCTGTAATGAAAAACAGGTTAATTTTATTCACTTTGATCTTCTGCTTTTCTATCTCACCGGTATATGCACAATCAATACAGTTTGAAGATGCATCGAATGAACGGGCGATTATGCCTGTCAGCAGACAGAAAACGGTAACATTGAATGCTTTTTCTCAACAGGAGAAAAAGCTTGATCTTAATATCAGTGTTTCGGCAACACAGAATATTCAAGATAACAGCATCATTGCGGCACAAATTGACAGCATTGTACCATGTGGGGCGAATGGTTTTTTGTATCTGACCGGAATTCAAAGTGGTCTCAGATTGAATGTTCCTGAAAATGGATATGTGGAAGTGTCTGTTTCTGCAAATGCAGTCTATACTGCAGAAAGCTATTCTTTTTCAAGGAAAGCATACGTTAGAATGGGGTGATGAAAAATGATGTTTATGTCCCTGTCTTCTTCGATTGAACTGGCAGCGGATATTCTGCAGGGAATTGCAAGTGTGTTTGTGATTGTATGCTGTATGAAATATCTGAAAGAACACAGATCATGAGAAAAGTAATAACAGTATTGTGTATGACACTTCTGCTGGTATGTACAGGGTGTGTACCTTCCAGCCAGGTGGATTCCGTTGTGTATGGAATCTATGGGCTTGTGTATGTGTATGAGCAGGCTTATGCTGTTGTGCAGCTGGCAGTAAAACCTGAGTATACTGTGAAACAGCGTGTGATCAATACGGATTCTCTGAATCCATGGATGTGCGATATGGAAATGGATGAAAGCACATGCTGTTTTTATACGGCAAAACCACTGGAAGTAAAGGAAGGGTATGAATTCTGTGAATTTGCATTCCCTGTGCCGATACAGATGAAGGATATCGGAGAGATCGGAATGAAGAAAGTTCCGATCAGAATGGAGTTTACGGATGAATGGTTTCAGAACTTTGAGATTGAACTGCCTTTCAGTTCTGATATTGTCCTTCTTCCACCGGATCAAAGCGGTATTCTGTTTACGGTATCCAGAGAACAGATTTTCAGAATGAGGTAAAAGAGATGTGGGTAGAATATATTCCGGTAATCAAGGCAATCAGCAGGATTCTGACTTCTGCTGCAATTGTCATGTGTATGTTATGTATTATGATCTACATGCGGGATGAGATGTGATGAAGAGATCTCTGATTCCATGTGTTCTTTCGTGTTTTCTTCTGACCGGCTGTGTCAGTGAAGCGGAAATCAATGAGGTTGTAAAGGGGACATATGCATTGTATGAATACAATGGCAGTACATATATCTCCTGTTGGATTTCATTCAGTGAATATTTTCCGGTACATAGGTTCCATGTGGATATGGAACCGTTGAAGAAATATTATGATATCAGTCAACAGAATACGAACACACAGCCCGTACCATATACGGATCCGTTTGAAAAGAAAGATCATGAAGTACATCAGGGGATGGATCTGCCGGTAATGATCAAAGCAGAGGATATTGAGACTGTTATTGCAGAAGTGGATCCTCTGACAATGTATTTCAATGATGATTGGGGAAAGACCCATTCCATCCGTGTGTATTACAATCCGGATCTGGTTCCGGGTGAAACAAAACCGTCAGAATGAAAAAGCCATGTGGAATGCATGGCTTTTAATCAATGAACTTGTTGGCGTAATCGGTTGGATTCATACCGAATCTCTGTTTGAAACGCCTTGAGAAATAATGGATGGAAGAGAATCCGAGGATGGATGAGATCTCTGAAATCGTAAATTTGCTTTCTTTGATCAGTACCTTGGATTTTTCCAGTTTCATGTTGGAAATATATTCCTTCGGTGCAACGTAAACATAGTTGCGGAACAGTGCCTGCAGGGAACTGCGGCTGATCGCAAAGTGTTCGCACAGATCTTCCACATTCAACGGAGAATAGATATTTTCGTTGATATACAGAAGAATCTCATTGATGAGTTCATCCTCGAACTTCTGCTGCATTGGCGTGTTGGCAGCTTTCTGCATCGGTTTTGTCTGTTGTGTGATCAGATTGATGACGATCTTTTCGATCGCAAGCATCATCTTGTCATAATCGATCTCCGTAATCTCCTCATTTGTACGAAGGAAGGAGTCAAGAACCTGTTTGGAATCACGGTCCAGGTCAAAGACTCTGTTTGTAATGATCTTCCGATCGTTTTCACTGATGGAAAGATCCACAATCACAGTCAGATAGGAGGTTGCCTCATCAAAGGTCTTCTGATCATGGAACTGGTTCGGGGCATATACCATCATCTGGTTGCTTGTCATTTCATACGTCTGACCTTCAACATTGGTGGACAGTTTTCCGCTGTCAACGAATGTGAATTCCCAATGGGCATCGGATTCACCCGGGAAGAAGTAATTGGAACCTCTGACATTGTAGAAGTAGGCAATCAGTTCATTGACACGAATGGTCGGACGGATTCTCTGACGCTGGTATTCACCTTTGTAGAATACGGTATGGATATCCGTATTCGGCAGGAACGCAAGTTCAAGTTTGGACGTTCCGCCCAGTGGGATGAAGTTGAAGAACACACCTTTGTTGATTTTGACAACACGATGTACAACAAATTCATCAAAATGTCCCGATTCAATGTCATCTGTGACGATCAGAGCGGTAATTCCTTCCGCTGCCTGGATGTATACGTCCACATTTGCCTGAAAAAAGTAAATGAGTTTCTCATTCTGAACCGTAAGGATGTAGTTGTAGCCTTTGTGAGGGCCTTTATACGTGGAAGTGGAGAAAACTTCACCGTATTTCAGAAATTCTACGCTTGATGTTTTACTGAACATATTGGTTACCTTTGCCTAAATTATAGGTGTATCTGTTGAAAAATGCAAAAACGAAACAGATTAAAGCGTTTTCTTTGTACTATTTTTAAAAATGGTAAACCCATAAACAATAACTGCAAATCCTTTCAAAACGAAATAATTATAATTATACGTGAAGGGAGACATTGGTATTCCTTTAGAAAGAGAGTGGATTTAAAAATTATGCCTAACATTGTATTAACAAGAATTGACAATCGTCTGATTCACGGACAGGTCGCTACACAGTGGTGTGGATCTGTCGGAGCAAACCTCCTGCTGGTTGCGAATGACGCAGTTTCTACTGACAAGCTTCGTCAGGGACTGATGAACATGGCAGCACCTGGATATGCTCAGACACGTTTCTTCTCTATTGAGAAGACAATCCAGATTATTGGCAAAGCCAGCCCGAAGCAGATGATTGCAATCATTTGCGAAACTCCTCAGGATGTCTTAAGACTCGTTGAAGGCGGTGTTCCGATTAAGAAGGTCAACATCGGAAACATGCACATGTCAGAAGGTAAGCGCCAGGTCGCAACAAGTGTTGCGGTTGATGACGCTGACGTCGCTGCTTTCAAGAAGCTTCAGGATTTAGGGGTAGAACTTGAGATTCGTAGAGTTCCTGACATCGCTGCAGAAGACGTAAACAAATTATTTGGATGATAGAATTGGAGAATAATTAGAAAGTTATGAATATTATTGAGATTGTTCTGTTAGCAATCGTAACATTTATCTTTGCTATCGACCAGTTCTCATTAACAGAAATCGCATATCGTCCTATCGTTGCTTGTCCTATTATCGGTCTCATCCTTGGTGATGTTCAGACAGGACTTGTTATCGGTGGTACATACGAGTTAATGATGATTGGTAACATGCCGGTCGGCGGCGCTCAGCCTCCGAATGCCGTGCTCGGTTCCGTCGTTGCCATGATCTTCGCTGTCAAGGCAAAGATGGATATCAACGCTGCACTTGGTGCATGCATGATCTTCGCTACATTTGGTCAGTATGTCGTTACATTAACATTCACAGTCATGTCCGGTCTGATGGCTAAGGCCGACAAGGCTGCTGAAGAAGGTAATCCGGCAGGCATTACTCAGGTCAACCTGATCTCCTGCCTGATCCTCGGCTCTCTGTTCGCAGTTATCGCTGTCATCGCCTATGTCGGTGGTGTCGCACTCAGCCCAGCTCTGGAATCTCTGTCTCAGAATGCTTCCTGGTTCATGGGCGGCTTATCCGCAGCCGGTGGAATGATGCGTTTCGTAGGTTTCGCTATTCTGCTTAAGATTATGCTCGCAAACGACATGTGGGGCTACCTGCTCGCTGGTTTCGTATGCGCACTTGTTATTGGTAATATTGGCGCTATTTCCGCTGCTACACTGCTTCTTGTCGCATTCATCGGTGTCGCTATCGCTCTGAACGACTTCCGTGTCAACGGCATGAAGAAGAAGATCGAAGAAGGAGGTTTCTCAGATGGCATCTAATCAGGATTTAAGATATGTAGATACAAAGCCGGCTCCACGAGTTTCCAAGAAGACTCTGACAAAGATGATCTGGCGTTCTACAATGCTCCAGGCTTCCTTCAACTATGAAAGAATGCAGTCCGCTGGCTGGTTATGGGCTATGCTGCCGGGTCTTGAAGAAATTCACACAAACAAGCAGGACCTCGCTACATCCATGACACACAACATGGACTTCATCAACACACATCCATTCGCCGTTACATTTGTTATGGGTATCGTCCTCTCCATGGAACAGCTGAAGACTGATGTTCAGACAATCCGTTCCGTAAGAATCTCCGTTGCTGCACCTCTTGGTGGTATCGGTGACGCTCTGTTCTGGTATACACTCGTTCCGATCACAGCCGGTCTGACAGCCAACATGGCTATCGGCGGTTCGATCATGGGACCTATCTTATATTTCGTCATCCTCTTCGGATGCGAAATGGCACTCCGTTATGGACTGATGTATGTTTCCTATAACCTTGGTATGAAGGCTGTCTCCATGATGACTGAGTATGCTCAGGAATTCACACACGCAGCTTCCGTATTAGGTGTATTCGTTGTCGGTGCTCTGATTGCCAACTATGGCGGCGGAACAAAGCTCGGCATCACAATTGCCAACGGTGAAAAGCCGATCGTTATTCAGGACTATCTGGATATGATCCTGCCATGCTTACTGCCACTGTTACTGACTCTCCTTATGTACTTCTTAATCAAGAAGAAGGGCTGGACTCCGGTAAAGTGCATTGGTCTGATTCTCGTAATCGGTATCGTTGGCGCAATGTTCGGTATCTGGGCTGGTGGTTACACACCTCTGATCCCGGTTCCTTGGACAGTTTCTTAGTCGTAAAATCTAGATTTACACTCTCTTGATAAAAGGTCCTCTTCGGAGGATCTTTTATTTTTACAATTGTGTTAATTTTGTATAAGTTCCGTATTTCGGTATTACAATGTCAGACGAATCACTTATAATATAGTTGTTGTTATCGGAGGCCCGGTTTTATGATTAAGAAAATTCTGATTATTGCCCTTCTGTCAGTTGCATTGCTCATCATGTTTATTCAGCCGGGGCTGAATATCGTTACGAGAGTACTTGGTATTGCCATCATGGGTTTCGGAATCTTTGTCATGCTGACAAGTGACATCAGTGACGGAAAATCCCGCTAGGAGTTTTATGGAAAAAGGAATTCATGAACCTTCTTTCTCGTCCGCTTTTATTGAAGGGGATCTGAGGGAAATACGGGATAAAATGTATAATATGTCGTATACTTCCGGAGTGATTTCGGAAGATTTTTGTTCCGTCAACTTTTATGAGTGCACTTTTACAGGAGTGTGCTTCAAGGGGGAAATGAAAAGCTGTCTGTTCCAGGATGTGATCTTTGAACGATGTGATTTTTCCAACTGTGATTTCAGTGAGAGTGTATTCCGCAGGGTGCGGTTTCAGACATGCCGCATGATGGGAACGGATCTTTCATCATCATCTTTTACAGACACTGTTTTTTACAGCAGCCAGTGTGCATATATCAATCTGAACGGAACAAAGTGGAAAGACAGTGCTCTGGAGAGGACACTGTTCTGTGAGGGATCTTTTTCCATGTGCACATTCCGGTCCGTGGATGTCAGCCACTGTGATTTTTCAGGATGTGAATTTGCGCATTCACCAATGAGGGATTTCAATCTTTCAACCTCGGAAATCGACGGAATTGCAGTCACACCAGAGGATCTGAAAGGGGCAATTATCAATGTGGATCAGGCGGTCGCATGTGCGAAAATTCTGGGGATGAAAGTGCTTACATGATTTCACTCTGATTTCACAATTCTTACAAGAACTTTACACAATCAGGGGTTATTATATGGGTGTCGAAAGACATAAATGTTATTCTTTCCCTATAGAATCATTTCTGAAAAGAGTCTGTGCCAGCAGGCTTTTTTCGTGGTCGAAAGAGTACAATAAAGGGGAATTGTATATCCAGTTATGAGAAGGTAACGTATACAATGATAATGCAAAAACATATCAGGAGGCTATATGATCTGGGCTTTATTCATATTATTGGGGTTATCGCTGGATTCAGCGATTGTTATGATGGAAAAGGGGTCACAGCTGACATCCCTTTCCTGGAAAAACACATTTGCGTATTCACTGCTGTTTGCCGGTGTGACGCTGTTGACATTTTCCATTGGATACGGGATTGCGTATCTGCTTGAACCATATGCATTTACAGTACGCGTACAGAACTTTATCGCATGTGCAGCTGTCATGTGTATCGGCGTCACAATTGTGACAAAAGCATTTCTGAGAAAAGAACTGGTTGAACACGCGGATCGTGATTTCTGCTGGAAGGACCTTGTCAGAAAGGCATTTATCACAAACATCGATGCGTATGTAGTCGGAGCTGGTATGGGACTGATCGGTGTTCCGCTGTTTCATGCGGCATTTGTACTGACCATCAGTTCATTCTGTGCGGTTCTGATTTCGTTACGGGCAGGTTATTCGCTTGGTGCAGGATATCAGAGGGCAATTGGGGTGATCGGAGGATCGCTGGTGATTGTGTTCAGCGTCTATCTTGCTTTTATCATTCTTGCGGTGAGGTGACGTATGGAATATCATAAAAATGTAATGAAACTTGCGTTGTCGGGAAGCCTGCGGGAACTGATGATGAAAAATCTGTTCGAAAAGATCACGATTAAAAAAATCTGTGACCATACTGGTGTTATCCGTGCAACGTTCTATAATTATTTTGATGATAAGTACGACTGTCTGAACTGGATTGTATATCACGATCTGATCGACGGAACAAAAGAGTATGTCGAGAAATGTGATTTCGGATCCGCATTTACAACGATTCTCAAAACGGTAAGTGATAACAGAGCGTTCTACAGAGCAGCTTATCAGGTAACAGGTCAGAATGCATTTGAGGATATGGTACGTGAAAACATGAGTATCTTTGTAAAGAGTTATCTCGACCGGTACCGTGTGAAAAACGTTCTTCCAAAGTATGACAATGAGACACTCGCCAGATATTTTGGGGAGGGTTTTGCCTTTCATATCCGTGTTTTTACATTGAATCCAAATCATACCGTGGAAGACATGAAACAGATGATGCTGGATTTATTAAGCAATTCATTCTCTGATCTGATCATACAGAAGATTTAAGGAGAATTATATGGAAACAGTCAATATCAAGGTGGAAGAGGGGATCCTGCAGGGAGAAAAGAAAGGCGAATGCCTCATTTTCCGCGGTGTTCCATATGCGGAACCGCCGGTACGTGAAAACAGATTCCGTGCCCCTGTTGCGAAGAAACCATGGGATGGTGTGCGTCCGGCATTGAAGTTTGAAAGACAGTGTCCGCAGGTTGATATGTCAAAGGATCCGTTCTGGGGAAAGGAATTCTACGGGGATCCGAAATATCCGCTTCCGGAATGCAGTGAGGACTGCCTGTATCTGAATATATGGGCTCCGGCAAAGCCAGGTCATTATCCGGTTGCGTTCTGGATCCATGGCGGTGCCTTTGATCACGGCTTCTCATCCGAAATGGAATTTGACGGGGAACAGTACGCCTCCAGCAATGTCATTCTTGTGACGATTCAGTATCGTGTCGGTGTATTCGGATTCTATGCGGATGAGGCATTGAGAAAGGAAAACCCGAATCATACGACAGGCAACTACGGCATTCTTGATCAGATCGCAGCACTGCAGTGGGTGTACAGAAATATCCGTGCCTTTGGCGGTGATGAAAACAGAATCACGGTTATGGGACAGAGTGCAGGTGCCATCAGTGTTCAGACACTGATCAGCTCACCTGTATCATCCGGTCTTGTGCACAACGCCATTCTTCATTCCGCCGCAGGTGTCGGCACACCTCTGGTGCAGACACGCACAATGAAGGAGGCATTGACAACCGGGGAACAGATCCGGAAGCTGTGCAATGTGAAATCTGTCAGTGAACTGCGCAGAGTACCTGCACAGAAGCTTGTTGAGATTCTGCCGGCATTGTATGAAAACAGAGAAGGGCTTGTATTTGGTCCTGTGATTGACCAGTATGTACTGAAAGAGAGTATTTCTGATGCGGTGGAACAGGGACATGTCAGTGATGTACCGATGATGATCGGCGTCACAGGAAATGATATGACCGTGGAAAACGGTGCATGGAAAAAATCCATGATCTTTGAAGGTACGGAGAAATTCGCACTGGCTCGGAATGCACATTCCAGACAGCCGGTTTATATTTATGCTTTTACAAGAAAGCTGCCGGGTGATGATTCCGGATCGTTCCATTCATCCGATCTGTGGTATGTATTCGGCACATTATCCAGATGCTGGAGACCGATGGAAAGACGGGATTATTCCATCAGTTATACGATGATCCGCAGCTGGACGGATTTCATCAAAACCGGTAATCCAGGTAAGGAATGGCGTCCATATACTGAAACGGGAAGGTTTGTCAGACAGTTCATGTAAAATGAAAACGGAATTCGTGAGAACTCCGTTTTTTGTCAGAGATGGGAGAATCTGACTGTTCCGTATTTCATGATCCAGAAGTACAGGGTGGCAGAAAGTACAATGGTGATTGCGGATACGGCACTCAGATACATGAGAGGGCCCATCCGGTATCCAAACCAAATGTAACATCCGCATGCAGCCATGACATAGATCATGTTTCCAAACAGGGCAATGACAACTGACATGGACTGTTTGATCGGAACGATCTCACTGGTCCATTCCAGATTCGGCATCAGCAGGCCCATGGTTAAACCAAACAGTGAGAACAGAATCGCAAACAGAACCGGAAGGAAGATGACAAACAGGCTCTGTACGGTATGTTCCGGAAGGATCAACAGCATTGCGATGGAACAAAGCAGGGAAAACGGTACGGTAATCAGAACCTGGAACGAAATCTTGGCATGCAGAATGTCCTTTACCTTTACCGGGATTGTCTGCAGGATCCACATGTTTTTGCCTTCCAGGGAAATGGAAGGAGCGGCACTGTCGTTCATGCAGGTCATACATGCGATCAGAGCTGCAGCGATCAGTTCCGGAGAAGCAATATCAAACATCTGAAGCTGACTGCACAGATCCACAATGTCATTCTGTTTGACCAGAATGAAAACAAATCCGACAATCATACCGAATGAGCCAAGCCCGCAGTTGAGCATATAGGCAGGGGAGGAGAAGAATCTTCTTCCCTCTTTCTGAAGCAGTGCCATGAACGGACTGTTTCTGTGCAGTTTTTTCTCTTTGTACTGTTTCCGCTCTGTTTTTCCTGTGGCTGTGACATCCTGCAGGAAAGAACGGGATAGAATCATGTAAACAAAACCTGTTACCAGCAGGATAACTGCAGTACAGATCATCATTGCGGTCAGACTGCCGTTTCCGATTGTACCGAACAGGTAAAGCGGATAGGCACTGTCTTTGACAATCACACCGAACATGACTGCCTTTGCGACAAAGGCGGAAAGGATGTTCTGCAGGTTTGTATAGACGAGCATATAAGCGGACAGGAAAGCCAGCTGTAATACCGTCAGTACGATGTTTTTGTGTTTTACCTTAACCGAAATCTGTGCCACAATCCAGCCGAGTAAAGCGGAAAGAACAAGTACAATCAGAGATACATCCCCAAGCAGGACAATCGATCCAAGCAGTGCGGTGAAGGAAATCGATTCGAAGTACAGATAGACGACAATTGTCGGCAACAGGATCGTGGCGGAATAGAACAGCCCCAGAAGATAGACACCGAAGAGTCGTGAGAAGATAATCGTGGCAGGCGGAATCGGCATTGATAACAGGGCATCGTTATCCTTTGCCAGATACAGTGCAGAATAGGAGTTGAACAGACTTCCCAGTGTTCCGAATGAGACTGCCACAAGAGACATGGCGGAAAAATAGAACCAGGTCAATCCAAGTGGTTTCAGACTTGTATACATCATGTATGCAAGGGCACCGAACATGCCCAGCATTGTGACTTCCAGCAGTCCATATAACAGAAAGTATCCGATGATACTGACGGTAGAACGCCGCTTGTGCTTTTTCCCGTCATGGAACAGAGCACGAAGGAATTCCTGCATCTGTTTTTTCAATAAAATCCTTACCATATCAGTTTTCCAGTTCCAGGAATACGGATTCCAGTGAACTGTCTCCCTTGACCTCTTCCATCGTGCCGCAGCGGATCAGATGTCCGTCCCTGATGATCGCAACACGGTCACACAGCTTTTCCGCAACTTCCAGCACATGCGTGGAAAACAGAATGGAATTGCCCTGATCACAGAATTCACGCATCATTCCCTTGAGCTGATGGGAAGCTTTCGGATCAAGACCGACAAACGGTTCATCCATCAGGATCAGTTTCGGTTCATGAATCCATGCGGCAGTAACCGCAAGCTTCTGTTTCATACCATGGGAATAGGCAGCGATGGAATCATTGAGTACCCCGGTGATTTCAAACAGGTCGGTATATTTATGAATGCGTTCCGTACGTACGGATTCATCCACTTTGAAGATATCCGCAATGAAATTGAGATACTGGATACCGGTCATGAAATCGTACAGGTCCGGATTGTCAGGAATGTACGCAATTTCCTTTTTACATGTAAGTGGTTCTTTTCTGATTGAGTGTCCGTTGATTGTGATTTCACCGGAATCAAACTGAAGGATACCGGCAGTACAACGCAAAGTGGTTGTTTTTCCGGCACCGTTATGACCGATAAAGCCATGGATTTCACCCGGCAGGATATGCATGGAAAGACTGTCTACAGCCTTGTGATTTCCATAGGATTTCGTCAGATTCTGAATATTCAACATATACATACTCCTTTGATGATATCATTATGATATCATATTGTAACAATGTCAATGGGAATCCGTTTCTTTCCCAATGAACAATTCCATCAGACTCTGAGGTATACTGTACTGACATTAAGGGGAGTTATATGAGATTTGATGTTTTGTGTATGGCCTGTGCGGACCTGATCATTCCGGTGATCATGGTTCTGTTCGGGTATCATCTGACAACACATACACCGGAAAAAGGAAAGTTGCTGTTTGCCTATCGAAGCAGACGGGCACAGGTGAATGAGGACACATGGCAGTTTGCCAATCAGTATTTTGGAAGATGTCTGGTTGTAGAGGGGATTATTCTGTCAGCCATCGCTGTTGTGATGGCAATGTCCGGTACGGAACTGGAAAGTGAGATTGTACGCCTGGTTGCCATTCTTGTGGCGACAGGGGAAATCTGTGCTGTGATTGCGGCCGCAATTCCGACCGAAACAGCGTTGAAAAACACATTTGATGAGAATGGATATCGCAGATAACAGCTGTACGGAATCATCCCGTCGGCTTTTTTTGTCATTTCAACACAGTCTGATTGTTTTGGATTCATTTGAAATGATGTTCTGAACGTATCAATGTTGGGCATGTAAGGATCATGCGGAAAGGACGTGTTTATGAAAAAACATTGAAAGCTGACTGGCTGGAAATGATGGGATATCTGTCGTACTGGACATTTACCTGATCTATATCATCGGTAATATCTGGCATTGGCATGTGGCACAGGTGCTGTATGCACAGCAGGAAACACTGGTTGACACTGCTTCATGTACCGCATTTTTCAATTCTGAATGATATCTGAAGCATGAAACAATGGCGGAATTCCTGAATACTCTGCCTGTTGTGTTTCTCATGCCTGCAGGGAAAAATACAGATGGATTGGAATTCCCGCTCCTGTGATTATGGTTCCTACTTTTATCGGTGTCCTTCTGAAATCTGCATATACATATGATTACCTTGAACTGTTATATCTTTTCACCGGGAAATACCGGCTTCTGTTGATCACAGCTGCGGCAGGATGGACTGCAGGAATGATCCGGTTTGGAAACAGGAAACTGTGGCTGCCATCCTGATCAATGAAGGAATCAGAAAAAACCGGTTGATGAACCGGTTTTTCAATTGTGTGATGATGATTTTACTCTGCGTCTTTGTATTCTGAATTGTCATAGCCCAAAGGCCAGAACAGTTCCTCTTTCCGGTCACTGTCGAATACGTTGTTGTACTGCAGGATCCGGTAATTCTGAATCCATTCATCACTGATGTCATCCACGGATTCATAGAAGTTTCCGTTTTTGTCATAACATCCATACTGTGTAATGACCGGGTATTCCTTCATCAGCTCGTACAGGAATCTCTGATACGGTGTCATTTCCATGTTTGCGGAGTGGACAATCAGAGAGGAGAGATAATTGGCAGACATCTTATCAATGGTCTGATCCGGGATATCATAGTTTGCCCAGATCAGGAATGGTGTAATGTACTGCGCAATATCCGCTTCCGGTGTTCCCGTGTTCGGGAAGAACAGGGCGTTGGACGCATTACCGAGGGAAGGCTGGTGGTCACCGAACATGATGACCATGGTTGGTTCCTCCACCTGACTGAAATAATCAATCAGTTTCTCGAATGCTTCATCTGTCAGTCTGATCAGGGACAGGTAGTTTTCAGCTGTATCATAGCGGTCCACACCGTACTGATCCAGATCAACGGTCTTCACAAGGTCATGGGCATTGTTGTAGGAGCCGTGGTTCTGGTAGGTGACATTGAAGATGAACTGGTTGTCAGAATCATTTTCCTCAAAGTTCTCAATCAGTTTTTCAAAGTCCTGTTCATCCGTCGGATAACCGTGGATGGTATCCAGTCCGTCGAATGTTTCTGCAAATACGGTCTGATCAAATGCAAGCTTCTGGTATGCGGTTCTGCGGTTCCAGTTGGTGGCTTTTCCCAGGTGTATGCCGGTTGTGTGATAGTTGTACTCGTTCATATAAGAGACAAGAGACGGTACATCTCTGCTCATATACTGGTTGTAAGGATAGACACCGGCAGAGAAGAATGCGGTTGTGTTGCCTGTCAGTGTTTCATATTCGCTGTTGCATGTACCGCCGCCTCTGACGGATACGTACAGATTACCGCGGATTGTGTTTTCCAGGGAATCAAAGTACGGCGTCATGCCGTCTGCGATATCCGTGCCTCCAACGCCAAGGTCAGAGAATGATTCATTCATGACCATGATGATATTGGCCGGTACAACAGCATCCGGTGCAGGGGTATCCGCCGCATTCAATGCATTCATCTGGTTCATCAGAGAAGTCAGTTTTTCTTCGGAATAGCCTTCCGGTTTCTGCGGCTGGTCATTGATGAACTGACGGACAAGGCCGGTAAATGACAGAATGGTACCTTCTGTCTGGAAGGTGTTGAGAAGACGGACATCCCAGAGATAATAGGAACCGATACTGTTGAAGAAGATTGCAAGAATCAGAATGATGATCGGATATGCGGTAAAGTACTTGTTTACTCTGATGACATCACGTGGACATCTGCGCATGATCAGATACAGAACCGCACAGACAAGCAGGGCGATGATCATCATGTAGTTGATTGAGATATCATAGTTGGACGCGACATCCACTGCGGTAGAAAGAGCACTGAAGTCCCATGGCTCAATCGGTCTGTTGCGGAATCTGACGACAAATGTACTGACGATGGCATAGATGACCACCGACAGGTTGGCTATGCTGAAACCAAGCGGTTTACGGCGGAACAGCAGGAACAGCGCTTTGTACAGTACAATCAGAAGACCGACATTCAGAAGCCGTTTATCCAGTTCGATGTAGAAGATATTGCCAAGCACCGCTTCAGACATGAAGAAGATCCAACATGGACCGCTCAACAACATGACCTCATTTAATGGAATCCGGTCGATTCTTTCGATTGTCTTATCCACAACAACCGTCATGAACCATGCCATGACAAGAACAAGCAGATAGATGCCGAATATATTTGTCTTGGACATGTATTCTTCGGTATCGAATGTGATCCATCCTTCATTTGCCATGGCGGTCAGATGAATCAGGTTGTCTTCCAGCGTGATATCCAACCCCTGTGAACCGGCAATATGTTCAGTCAGGTTTTCGGAAGTGAATTCCTTCAGTTCGAACGGACCGAATGAAATCGTGATTCTGGAGATTGTCATCTGTTCGAGATTCTGCAGTTTCATCTGCAGGGAGTTTGTGACAATCGGAAGGGTATCGACGGAAAAGTATGCATCACCTTCCATGATGGATACCCATGTCTTATGTCCTGAATAGTTGTATGTTTCAAAGATTTCCTCACCGCGGTCGGTGTTGTAGTTTGCCAGTACAATATCACCGCTGGTTGTATTGACCATTTCAACCTGATATTTCAGATGTGGTGTATAGAACACCAGAAACAGGCCGGAAATCAGAGTAAACCACACAAGCCGTTTCAGGGAAAAGTATTCTTTCAGTTTATTTAACATAGATTTTCCTTTTTCCATACGCGGAATACTATAGCACAGCAGGAAAGTGAAATGTTCATTGAAAAATGTGAATTCTCTTAAGATTCGGTGAAAAAACTGAAAAAGCGGCTTTGTACAGCCGCTAGTCTTAAGAAAACGTTACAAATTCGTCTTCCGGTTTTTCGTAGCGCATGACTCTGTTGGCATACAGCACAACGGTTTCGCCGCCGTTTTCCAGAGGGACCGGTTTCAGTACACCCTGCACTTCAATCCAGTCGCCGATCTGCATTTCCCAGATTTTGACACCTGTTACGGTGATGCCGCACAGTGATGTGTCCTGTTCGCAGCATACCATCGCTCTTCTTGCAAGGATGAATGTCTGTGTGTATCCCGGCAGCTGTTCAGCATAGAAACCGCGAAGAATGATTTCTTTGCCCGCATATCTGGATGGATTCTCAGAGGCATCCATGTACCAGAGACCGTAATCCTCGTCTTTGATGTCAATGACCGGATCATCAGGGTTGAATGGAAGACCATTGTCTTTCAGTTCCACCTGTTCACCGAAACTGCCTTCATAGAAAATCTGGGCACGACGGTTAATGGCTTTGATGTTTCCACGCAGAAGGGATTTGGATGTGTTTTCCGTGCATCTGTTACAGATGACGGTATCACTCCAGCGAAGCTGTTCATACATCATCTGGCGTAATGGACCCATGTACATCTCAAATGTGGAGGCGTCGACCGTAGTCAGAATCTGTACCAGAGGCCAGTATTCCGGCATGCCTGACAACAGGATATCCGGTACGGCTACTGTTCCGTTCCATTCGATGAACACCTGATCCGGATGGTAGATGGTATCCAGTTCATGCATTTTTTCTTCTGTCAGTACGGCAGGATCATCATAGTATTCAACAAATACATTCTTTTCCTGCATCAGTTCGGAATCATATTCCGTTTCACCTTCCTCAAAACATAACAGAAGGGTACGGGAACCTTCATCCATGAATGATGGATCATTCAGTGTATCCTGTATCAGTGTGGTCTTTCCGGAATCCAGGAATCCGGTAAAAAGATAGACTGGTGCAGCCATATCAGTTCACCCTGAACAGCTGCTTGATTTCCTCGACATCCACTTTTTCACCAATGACGGTGATCAGTCCTGTATAGGCAGGTGTACCCCTGCGGATATCGATATCTCCAGGTACGTAGTCAAAGAACAGCCAGCCTTCAGCGGATGGAACAATTCCCTTGGCACGGATGATGTTTTCACCCAGCTGTGATAAGGCTGTACGGATATCCTCTTCCGTATATGTGTTGATGGTTTCAATACCGATGGAATCAAAGATCTCATCCGCATCATGACCATGGTGGTGATGGTGATGGTGGTGGTGCTCATGTTCCTCAGAACCGATATGAACACGGTTTCCTTCCTTCAGACCGGCATTGGCAGCTTCCTGTTCTTCATGGCGG
>JBJEFE010000060.1:29075-34229 GCA_051873755.1 Bulleidia sp.
TGGTGGTGTTCGCAGCAGCACTCTTCGTCATGGTCATGGTCGTGGTGATGATGTTCATCCTCAATCTCTTCAAGTCCTTCCGGGAATCCGTCCGTGGAACCTGTCATTGCATCGTAGATAGCCTGGCCGGAGAGGTCATCCCAGGGTGTTGTGATAATATGGGCTTCCGGATTGAGTTCTCTTACAATACTGATGTTTTCCTGCATTGTCTTTGTGTCTGTCATCTGGGATCTTGAGAAGATCACACAGGAGGCAGTCGCAATCTGATCATCAAAGAACTCTTTGAAGTTCTTATGATAGATTCTGCATCTTTTTGCATCAACAACCGCGGAGGAACTTGTGCATTCGAGGCCTTCCACGGATTTGACGATGGAAAGGATATCGGAGAGTTTACCGACACCGGATGGTTCAATGATGATATGATCCGGATGGTATTCCTCAACAACCTTCTTCAACGCTTCCTGGAAATCTCCCTGCAGACTGCAGCAGACACATCCGCCGTTGATTTCATTGACAACGATGCCTGCCTCCTGCAGGAATCCGCCGTCAATACCGATTTCTCCAAATTCATTTTCTACCAGCACAACCTTCTGTCCGGCAAACACCTCTTTGATCAGTTTCTGAATCAGAGTTGTCTTGCCCGCTCCGAGAAAGCCGCTGATGACATCTGTTTTTGTCATAGTTTTTTCTTACCTTCTTTCTGACGCAACAATATTATAACCTACACGTCAATATAGAAAAGAATAATGACCTGGGGAACAGGTGTCTGCTATAATCAATCTGAACAAAACGGAGGTTATGATGATTCAGGCAGTATTTTTTGATGTGGACGGTACACTCCGTCCGTTTGATGAGGCAGAACTGAGAGATACAACGGTGGACATGCTTGGCAGGCTGCAGGAAAAGGGAATCCGCATCTTTGTCGCAAGCGGCCGTCCTCCGGTACAGCTGCCTCTGCTTGGTGAAAAATTCAACAGTGTTCCATGGGATGGTCTGATTCTTCTCAACGGTCAGTATTGTCTGAATCGGGAGAAGGAAGTCATTCACAATATGCCGATCCCGAAGGAGGCACTGCACTCACTTGTACCATGGCTGAAGGAGAATGCGGACTACGCATGTTCGTTCTGTGAACTGGATCAGTCGTATGACATCGCCTTCAACCAGGGCATGCATGATTATCTTGAAAGCCTCGGCAGACTGGATCAGATGCCGCAGATCAAGGATCCGGTACGTTCCTATGATCATGATACATATCAGATCTGTCCGTATATTCCGCCGGAAATGGATGAGGAGTTTGTACGTCACGCACCGGGCATGAAGTCCGCAAGATGGACGGATGAATTCGCGGATATGATTCCTGAAGCAGGTGGTAAGACGGTTGGCATGCAGAAGATGCTGGATTACTATGGCATTGATGTGAAGAACACAATGGCATTCGGAGACGGCGGAAATGACATGGATATGCTGGAGTATGCCGGTATCGGAGTGGCGATGGGCAATGCAAAGGATGCAGTCAAAATCCACGCCGACTATATCACAAAGGACTGTAAGGAAGATGGTATTCTGTACGCCCTTGAACATTTCGGAATCCTGTAAACAACAGAAAAGAGGAGCTGAACGGCTCCTCTTTCCTGTTAAAGGGGAAAAGTTATGAACGTTATGCACATCAGATCTGTTTGATCTGACACGATTATGATATCGGTGAACTCTGTTGGAAATCTGTATGGATTGTGAACGGATACTGAACAAAAATGTGGGACTGATGGGTTCTGTGGGAATGTTGTGGGAAGCTGTTTCACGGTAGAGAAAAAGGCATCTGGGAATGGGATGCCTTTTTCAAATTGAGGGGAAAAGTTATGATTGGGTGTCAAATGGCTCTTACATTTGACACGATTATGATATGGCCTGAACCTGTACGGAATGTGCAGTCAATGTGAAGTTTATCTGAACGATCTTGTTAATTCTGTGTGATAACTGACCTGAAAATATGTGAGATATTCATGCAGAGTTCACAGAAATGCACTATAGTATTCAAAGGAGTGATGGAGATGTTTGAGTTTCTGAAACGAAAGAAGAAAGAGAAAAAAGAAGAGTTGGAAGAACAGCCTGTTGTGCAGGCACAGAAAGCGGAACATGGTTTCTATGTGGGTATGTATTGTCCGGTCTGCGGATATATGGAAGTGAACATGGAATCCAATGAGCTTCCGCTGGAGGGATTCGCCCATTGTCCAAACTGTGGTGATCAGATGGTCAGAGGCTATTTTACAAAGGATGAGGTTGGCTTCCATCTGGCAGTCAACGCGGAGAATCTGATCCGCAGGGAAGAGAAGCACAGAGTCAGCGGCGGACATTACCGGGTACGTGGAAAGGGTCCGGGAAAGCGTGATCGTGCAGTCATCCGGCGTATGTTTTTCTGAAAGGTGACAAATGTCATCTTTTTTCTTTTTGTGGAATAGAATAATGAACATAAAGCGTATATAATGGGATTACGGAGGAATAAAATAAAACAATATGTCATTTCCAAAAGGTTTTTTATGGGGCGGCGCAACAGCTGCCAACCAGTATGAAGGCGGTTATCTTTCCGGCGGTAAGGGCCTGGCGGTAGCTGATACTTTAACTGGAGGGGACGGCATCCACAACATCCCAAGAAAATTCATTGTGGAAATGCCTGACGGATCCCGTCAGACATTCAGCGGAAGAGATGAGATTCCATCAGGCGCAAAGGCAATCGTTGATCCGGATACTTACTATCCATCCCATGTAGCAACTGACTTCTACCATCACTGGAAGGAAGACATCGCATTATTCGCAGAAATGGGATGCAATGTTTACCGTTTGTCCATCAACTGGACAAGAATCTTCCCGAACGGTGATGATGAAACACCAAACGAGGAAGGTCTGCAGTTCTATGAGGATGTATTCAGGGAATGCCATAAGTATGGTATTGAACCGCTCGTAACAATCTATCATTTCGACTGCCCGTTACATCTGGCAAACGAATATGATGGATGGGTTTCCAGACATACTCTTGAAGCATTTGAAAGATACTGTGATACGATCCTGACAAGATACAAGGGTCTTGTCAAATACTGGCTGACGATCAATGAAATCAACATCAACACAAACTTCATGATGAACGGTGTTCATGAGCACATTTCAAACAGGCAGAATGCGGAACAGTGCAGATGGCATCTGTTTGTCGGAAGTGCATACGCTGTCAAGAAGGCACATGAGGTCGATCCAGAAAACAAGGTCGGTCTGATGATCGCTCACGGTGCATCCTATCCGTACTCCTGCAATCCTGAAGATGTATGGGCTGAAATGGAATCCGCTCACAACATGAAGTGGTTCTATGGCGATGTTCAGGTTCGTGGTTACTATCCTGCATGGAAGGTCAACTACCTGAAGAGAGAAGGCATTGAACTCAAGAAGGAACCAGGCGATGACGAACTGTTAAGAGAAGGAACAGTAGACTTCTACTCATTCTCCTACTACAGCTCCCAGGCAATCGCAGCACATCCGGAAGAACATGGTGAATCCGCAGGCAACCAGACACTCGGTGTCAAGAACCCGTATCTGCAGGCTTCTGAATGGGGCTGGACAATTGACCCACTCGGACTGCGTATCGTTCTGAATGAGATCTGGGACAGATATCAGATTCCTACAATGGTTGTGGAAAACGGTCTTGGCGCAATTGATAAGGTTGAGGAAGACGGATCCATCAACGACGACTACCGTATCGACTACATGCGTACACACATTCAGACAATGAAGGACGCAGTGGAAATTGACGGTGTTGATCTGATGGGTTACACACCATGGGGATTCATCGACGTTGTATCCGCAGGTACAGGTGAAATGAGAAAGCGTTACGGCTTCATCTATGTAGACATGGATGATGACGGAAACGGCGATCTCTCCCGTTCCAAGAAGAAGTCCTTCGGTTATATTCAGAAGGTCTACAAATCCAACGGCGAAGATCTCGACTGATTGATTCACAAACAGGACAGCAGGTATTGAAAACCTGTTGTCTTTTTGTTTACGATGGCTGCGGAGGAACAATATGGCAATATGGGATCCATGGCGCGGGTGCCACAGGAAAAGTGAGGGATGCCTGCACTGTTATATACACAAAGGTGATGCGAAACGGGGGACTGATACATCACGGATTGTAAAATCCGAACGGTTTGATGCACCGGTGGCGAGAAAGAAAAACGGGGAATATAAGATCAGATCCGGAACTCTGGTGTATGTGTGCTTCCGGTCTGATTTTCTGCTGGAACAGGCAGATGAATGGAGAGAGGCATGTTGGGATATGATCAGGGAAAGAAGGGATCTGCATTTTCTGTTTCTGACAAAACGGATTGAAAGATTCATGGACTGTATTCCGGATGACTGGGGTACGGGATATCCGAATGTGACGGTCGGCGTATCTGTGGAAAATCAGAAACGGGCGGATGAAAGACTTTCGATTCTGAATACGCTTCCGATTGTTCATAAAAATGTGATTCTGCAGCCGATGATTTCAGCTGTTGATCTGACAGGGTATCTGAATGGCGTGGAGCTTGTGATGGTTGGCGGGGAGTCTGATCGACAGGCAAGGCCGTTATACTATGAGTGGGTTCTGGATGTCAGAAGACAGTGTGTCGAAAATGGTGTTGCGTTCTGTTTCCGGCAATGCGGAACACACTTCGTGAAAGACGGAGTGATGTACAATATGAAAACAAAGGATCTTGGATGGCAGGCCAGGAAAGCCGGTATTGACTATGATCCAAAGGAAGCTGTATGAGTACAAAAACTGCGGTATTATCCGATACACACGGGTTGTTGAGACCGGAAGTGCCGGAAGGTATACAGGGGTGTGACCTCATTCTGCATGGCGGGGATATCAACAGGAAGGATATCATTGAAAGACTGGAAGAGATCGCTCCGGTATATGTGGTGCGTGGAAACAATGATAAGGAATGGGCAGAAGATATTCCGGAATCAGTGGAAATACAGATTGAGGACTGCAGGTTCTTTATGGTTCATATAAAGTCAAAGGAAACAACGACTCTTTAGAGTCGGTTTGACGATCCCTGATTCTCTATGTATTTCATAACAGATATGACATGTATCATAAGCAGGTTATTGTTGTGTCTGTGGTGCTGATAT
>JBJEFE010000061.1:0-7992 GCA_051873755.1 Bulleidia sp.
CGTATACCTTATTTTTATATGGGTGCAGTCCTGGATAGTCCGTTTCATACACTTCCTCTTTCAGTGATGCAATCCATTTTGACGTACTCCCCATGACTGAAGTCAGGGCCTTTCTGGCTTATCTGTCGGAAATGATGCGGATCAGGATCCTTAAGAAGATGGATATCCGGCATACATCGCAGGCAGTATATACAAAGAAACACTGTCCCATTCACTTTTTATGCGATACTGCTGAAAGCTTTTTATGGCTTTGTGTGGAGATCCAGCTGTTTTTCCTGATCCTGTCCGGCATACATGATTCTGAGAATTGTTACAACTTTTTTATCGCTGTCCGGAATGTAAAATACAACATAATGATCGACAGGCATCACGCGAAGCCCACGACTTTTCCATGGCTCTTTATCATACTTCCGATAACGTTCCGGCATCATATCCAGACTTAATATTCTTTTCTCCAGACAGTCAAGCTGTCCTTTTGCGTTTTCCGGTGACTGCAATTCAAACGCAATGTATTCAAAAATCCCTCTTAAATCACTGTCAGCCTGTTCAGATACTTCGATTTCGTATGTCATAGGCCATAATCTTTGCGAATATCAGAAAAAACTGTTTTTGCATTTTTTGTGCGTCCTGCCTGCAGATCCGCATATCCTTTCTCCATTTCTTCATCAAACTCCGCTTTGGATAACAGGCTGACATCAACAGGTACTGCGGATGGTATTTTCACTTCAAAAGGAAGACCTCTGCATAAGATAATCTGTTTATAAAACATATTGATCGCACTGGAAGCAGGAATACCGAGTGTGGATAGGATACTTTCCGCTTTTTCTTTCACATCCGGCTCAATTCTTACATATACATTTGCAGATTTGGCAGCCATAAAAATCATCTCCTTTTATGAACAATGTTCTTTTTTATTTATCTATATTATAGGCAAATGTCAATACAATCGCAATACAATTATATGTTCCAACCATCTTATACAACGGGTTTCTGAATTCTGCATCATAAAAAAAGAGCGGTCAATCCGCTCTGTAGTATGTGATTCTTGAGATTCCGTATACCTTATTTTTATATGGGTGCAGTCCTGGATAGTCCGTTTCATACACTTCTTCTTTCAGTGATTCAATGATGACCCTGCCGCCTTCCTTTATCATATGGTGTTCATCCAGAAACGATAGTACCTCATTGTGATGTGCCAAACGATACGGAGGATCGAGATAAACCATGTCAAACCGCATATTCTCCTGTGCCAGTTTTTTCAGCACTGCC
This sequence comes from Bulleidia sp., assembly GCA_051873755.1. Classification (GTDB taxonomy): domain Bacteria; phylum Bacillota_I; class Bacilli_A; order Erysipelotrichales; family Erysipelotrichaceae; genus Bulleidia. The sequence continues at coordinate 1,270 of JBJEFE010000061.1, forward strand.
ATATCCTTCATGGGATAGACCGTGCACCGATCAGAAACACCAAGGCTGCGGATATTGTCTTTGATGCATCTGATGGCATCTCTGGAAGGATCCGCAAATACCGCATGATCCATACCGCGGGATAACGCCTCCAGTCCGACCGCACCGCTGCCCGCATACAGATCCAGCACGGTTCCGCCGTCAAACATCCCGCCAAGACTGGAGAATACCGCTTCTCTGACTTTATCCAGTGTCGGTCTTGTCTCATTGCCTTTGGGAGCACTGAGTGTTCTTGAGGAGTATTCCCCTGCTACGATTCTCATACGATTTCTCCTTTTTTATATGCGGAGATGACCGCCTGACACAACCCCACCGCCAGCATCATTGCCATCGCGGAAGAACCACCGGCGGAAAACAGCGGCAGAGGTACACCGGTTAACGGAATCAGACCTGTCACACCTCCCATGTTCAGGAAGATATGCACCATGAAGTACATTGCCGTACCGACAAGGATGATCTTTGCCTTTTCACTTCTGATTTTCACGGCATAGATAAACAGTCTGACAATCAGGAATGTATACAGTGCCATGATAAACAGGAATCCAAGAAATCCCGTTTCCTCAACGACAATGGCCAGGATGAAGTCGGTATTGGCAGCCGGAAAGTTTGTGTATTTGCGGATACTGTTACCAAACCCAACCCCGAAAAGACCGCCTGAGGCAAAGGCCACAAGACCGTTGACAAGCTGGTAGCCGTCACCATACTGGTCAATAAACGGGTTGATTGCGGAAAGGAATCTGTTTTTCTGATAGGTCATCAGCGGCAGTGCTTCAATGAATTTTTCACCCGCCGGTGTAATCAGGAATACCGCAAATGCCAGAAATCCGAAAAACAGAACAATGAGAACCCATTGAAACGTATTCAGGTTTTTGTGGCGCGGGATCAGTACACAGACACAGCTGATCACAAACAGTACCGCCGCACTTCCCAGGTCCTTCTGAATCACCAGAATCGTAAACACGTAAACAAGCACGGTAATACCCGGAATTGCCAGCAGCTGTTTCCAGTTCTTTTTCTTTGTCCTGCAATCCCCCAGATACGCCGCAATCACCAGCATGACCAGCACCTTGGCAAACTCCGATGGCTGGATTGTGACTTCCGTTTTCGGTACGGGAATCCGGATCCAGGCATAGGCCCCGCCGGCAGGTTCAAACACCCTGCAGAACAGAAGCGTGCATTCCATCAGAATCATGGCAAACACAATCTTCATGCTTGACAGGTGGTACAGATGAAAATGATGCGAGGCAAAGCACATCATCACATATCCAAGAAACAGGAACACAAACTGTTTGACAACCGTCAGAACAAGGTGAACACTGTCTCCGATATAAATGCCCATGGAGGCACTTCCGATCATCATAAGTCCAAACCCGGCCAGAAGCAGAATACACAGAAGAATCCAGATATCCGATCCTGAATTGAGTCTGAAGAAATGTGAAAGTCTGATTTTTGTTCTGTTATGCATATGCAATATTCTAGCACATTCCATTGTGTTTTCCGGTGAATACACCGGCGAAAAATCAGTTTCATGAAAAAATCGGATGTGTAAGCGTTTGCGGCAGGCAAAATTCAGGTAAAGGCTTTGACAATGGTATTTGCGCTGTTTAAAATTGTTTCGAGGAAATGAAGTATGTTAATTAATAATGAGACGATTGTAAAGGATACCGATCCGATCGTACGGACGGTTTCCGCGCCTGTATCACTCCCTCTTTCCGCTGAGGATGAACAGCTTTTAAGAGAAATGTATCAGTATGTCAAGGACTCCACTGATGAGGAAAAAGCGGAAAAATTCAATCTGAGACCTGCGGTCGGCATCTCCGCCATCCAGGTCGGTGTACCAAAACAGATGACAGCCGTCATTGTGGATGATCTGGACAACAACGAGGAACCTGTCCACTACGAATTCATGCTTGTCAATCCAAGGATTATCTCTTCATCCGTACAGAAAGCGTATCTGCACGGAGGTGAAGGATGCCTTTCGGTATGCGAGGAACATCAGGGCTATGTTGTCCGTTCTGCCCGGATCAAGGTCAGGGCATTTGATCTGATCCAGAACAAAGAGATCACCATCCGTGCCAGAGGCTATCTCGCCATTGTTCTCCAGCATGAAATCGATCATTTCAGCGGTACCCTTTTCTATGATCACATCAACCCGGAAAATCCGTTTGAAGAAGTACCGGGTGCGATCGTAATCTGACGATTGTCAGTATCAAAACCTTCTGCTTTCTGCTATAATGCATATAGCAGCAGAAGGTTATATCATACATCATCATTGACAGCGAGGATTTTTTCATGACAGAAACAAAAACAACGAAACGGCCGGCCCGAAACACCGTACGATATTCACAGATTGATGCAAACCGTGAACTTCAGATCAACCGGGAATCAGATACTCTGGTTTATGCCCTGGGCGGTCTTGGTGAAATCGGAAAAAACATGTACTGCATTGAACATGACGATGAAATCGTCATCATTGACTGCGGCGTCATGTTTCCGGAAGATACCCTGCCGGGGGTGGATTATGTCATTCCGGACTATACATATCTGATCAAAAATCAGACAAAGATCAAGGCACTTGTCATTACCCACGGCCATGAGGACCATATCGGCGGTCTGCCGTTTTTCCTCAAACAGATCCGAATCCGTGAAATCTGGGCCGGTAAGTTTGCCAAGGCACTCATCGAAAAGAAACTCGATGAACACCACATGTTAAGAAGTGTGCGGATCAACGAGGTAGACTCCGAAACAAGCATCCGTACAAAGTATTTCACGATCGGTTTCATCGATACCGTACACTCCATTCCGGACTCCTACGGGGTACTGGTCAACACTCCTAACGGCAGAATCTTTGAAACAGGCGACTTCAAGTTTGACCTGACGCCTGTCGGAAAACAGGCTGACTATCAGAAGATGGCCTACATGGGACAGATCGGCATCACCCTTCTGATGAGTGACTCCACCAACTCTTCCGTTCCGGGTTCATCTGTTTCCGAACGCAAGGTTGCCCTTTCCATCAACGAGCAGATGCGTAAGACACCGGGTCGTATGATCGTCTCCACCTTCGCATCCAATACATACCGTGTTGCCCAGATTCTTGAGGCAGCCGTGGCATGCGGAAGAAAGGTTGCGGTATTTGGAAGATCGATGGAAAACGTGCTTGAGATCGGAAGAAGACTTGGCTATATCAACATTCCGGATGAAAGCTTCATTACCGGAAATGAACTCAACACATTACCGGCAAACCGGATCTGTATCGTATGTACGGGTTCCCAGGGTGAACCGATGGCCGCATTATCCAGAATCGCCAACGGTACACACCGCTTCATCCGCATTCTTCCGGGTGATACGGTACTGTTCTCATCCAACCCGATTCCTGGCAATGGTGTCAGTGTCGGCGGTGTCATCAACCAGCTGACAAGAGTCGGGGCCAATGTCATTACCAACTCTCCTCTGACTTCCTTCCACACAACCGGACACGCACCGGTTGAGGAACAGAAGCTGATGTTGAATCTGATCAAGCCGAAGTATTTCATGCCGAACCACGGTGAATACTCCATGCTTGTCCAGCATGCCCGTACAGCGGAACTGACAGGTATTCCAAAGGAAAACACATTCATCTGTGCCAACGGTGATGTGCTTGTCATGCGGGATGAAAAGGTATTCCTGACAAACCAGAGAATTCAGACGGACTCCATTTACGTTGACGGAAACGACGCAACAGGTCTGAGTACTTCCGTCATCAAGGACAGAAGAATCCTTGCGGAAAACGGACTTGTGGCAGTCATCGTAACCATCGATTCCCGTTACAACAGGATTCTGTGCCGTCCAAGCATTGTCTCAAGAGGTTTTGTGTACATCAAGGATTCCCAGACACTGCTCAAGGAAGCGGAACTGATTGTCTATGAAGCACTGTCCAAGAAGATGCAGCAGAGAACCACATTCGGTGAACTGAAAGCATGCATCAAATCCTCTCTGGAGCCATACCTTTACAAAAAGACAAATCGGAATCCGATTGTCATTCCGGTCATCCTCAACATGAAGGAAGCGATGGCGGAAATCCAGGCAAAGGCAGCTGCACGCAAAACAACAACTGCCAGACGCACAACCAAAAAGAGCGAACCGGCAGAATAACAACAGGTCATGGAAAACCATGGCCTTTTTTCTGCTGGAAAGACAAAAAATAACAGAGCCCTCAATGAGGACCCTGTTACCCGAAAGGTTAACATTGTTTCTGAAGCTTTCCATGCATTCTGCTATCAATGCGGCTTCAGTACATGAATCTTCTTTTTAAATCCGGAATGGATCAGGCAGCTGCTGCCTGCTTGTTGCACGCAATAACGAATGGTGCGTATACGAGTGTGGAACCGCCAAGGATAATGACGAGCTGCCATACACCACCCATGATATTACCTGATGAAGCAAGGAATCCGAGCAGACCGACCGGTGTTGTCCATGGAGCGTCGATAACCATCAATGGGCACAGACCGACTACAGTAACGACATAACCAAGTGTTACGCATAACAGAGGTGCCAGGAAGAATGGAATACCGAGAATCGGGTTCATAACCATAGGAATACCGAAGATGATCGGTTCGTTGATGTTGAACAGTCCGCAAGGGATAGCCAGCTTGGCAATTGCCTTGAAGTCATCTCTCTTGGAGAACAGCATGATGGCGATAATCAGACCACCAGTAATACCAGAACCTGTGGATGAATAGAATGTGGAACCAAACGGTGTTGCAATAATGGAATAACCTGCTGCCTTGGCTTCAGCTGTGTAGAAGACACCGGAAGCGGAGACAGCTGTACCAGCCTGATAGAGAGCCAGGTTTTCTGCCATCATGGATGTCATGAACGGTGTTGTAACAGAACCGACAACGTTGGCTCCGTGGATACCGAACCACCATAACAGAATCATCAGGAATACGCATACCAGATAACCAGGCAGACCTGTAACGATCTTTTTGATTGGTGACATGATCATATTGATGACACTGAAGATGTTCATGCCCAGACTTGTAAAGATAAATCCGACAATTGCAACAACCAGAATTGTAATGCAGGCCGGGAAGAGTACGGAGAAGGATCTGGAAACATTCGGAGGAACGCTGTCAGGAAGCTTCAGAGTCAGCTTACCGGACTGGATCAGTTTCACGTACAGTAATGTAGCCAGGATACCTACGACAATACCGACGAACAGACCATTGGAAGATGTGTAATTGGACGATACCACACTTCCAAGCTTGACGCTTACACTTGCGTCTTCGGCAATTGTCATAGCGACATCAGGGTTGGCAGCTGTTAATGCAGCACCTGTCATTGTACCGGATGCAGAAGTGTCAACCAGTGTGATGAAGGATGCAAGAGCAACCATCGGCAGTGTATTATCCTTAGCCAATCCAAGGTTTTCACCATAGTGAATCGCTACCAGGATACAGATTGCGACTGCCATGAAGTTCATACAGCCATAGTTGGCTGTGGAGAAAATAGGTGTGAGCTTTGTCAGCCAGCCGAAACCAGGAACGTTACCAAGTGATACATAGTAAATCAGTTCGCCTGTCTTCGGGTTTGTAACACCGCCAGTCTGGCAGAGTACATACTGAAACAAAGTGGTGAATGCACCAAAAATGACGACCGGCATGTTGTCGATAAAGGAGTCCTTGATTGCGGACAGAACCTTATTCGACTGCATCTTGCCCGCAAGAGCAAGAAGGCCATTCATAAACTTGTCTTTCATGTTTATGTCCCCTTTCTGATTTCTACATTACATTTTTGTGAAAACGATTACAACAGATCAGCTGGATTATGAAATTTAGTTTCAGACTTTTTAAATAAATAGGTACCTAAATGTGACACTTTTTTATCATTTATTGTCACTTTCACATATTATTACGTATTTTATTCCGTATTTCGCCTGATATTATCACATGATACTGATACATATTGTGCAAATAAATTTTCATTATTACAAATATTTCAGTAATAAATAATTCATATTACTGTAATTTTATTTCACTATGATGAAACGCACTCTTTTTTTCTGACCTGTCTATAAAAAAATGTAAGACTTTGCGCAGTCAAATCCAGAGACAATCACCCCTTCCCATTGGCGATCATACAAGAGATTCCACTAAGCATGTTTGTAAAAGCGCTGGTCGCTGCAGTATCGGTGGCATTCACTACTGTAGACACCACGTTTTTCATGGTGTTCCATACGGTATGGGCAGTCGTGCTGATGGTTTGCCATGCGTTTGACAGGAAGGATGAAATCCCTTCTACTGTTTGAGATACTGTTGTCCTGATGCTTTCCAATAGACCAATCCATAAGTTTCTGAATTTCTCAATGGTATTCCAAAGATAAAGAAAAGCTGCCACCAGTGCGGTAATTGCCCTGATGACAACGGCGATAGGATTGGCTGCCATGATGGAGAAAAGCGAAGAAAGCCCACCGTCACAATGATCTTTTTGTTCCTACATCCAGGGAATTGAGCCAATCTACAAAGGAGGAAGTTTTAGCCTGTTCCTCCAGTTTCTTCAGGGTGTTTTCGGTTTCGATGATTTCTCTTTGCAGTGGATTATACTGTTTCCGGGAAGTCCTGCCATCGGCCAGTGCCTGATTTGTCTGCTCAGCAGCGTCTTTAAGAGTCTGGAGTTTCTGCTTTGTTTCTTCAATCGCTTCAGAGA
>JBJEFE010000062.1:0-54455 GCA_051873755.1 Bulleidia sp.
TTTCTTAAAGAAGTCAGACAGCTTCAGTGAATCATAAATCTGCTTGAGGTAGAAGCAACCTGCATTTCTGCAGGGGCCTGCAGGAGGAGACAGCGTAAAGCTTTTTTTTATTTTTTTGAAAAAATTTAGCACTTGTATTGACAGTGTGCTAACTGATGATTATACTATATCGTGTTAGCAGTCCTAAAACATGAGTGCTAAACATAGGAGGTAAAAAAATATGTTAAGACCATTACAGGATTATGTTGTACTAGAAAAAGTCAAGGAAGAGGAGAAGACCGAATCCGGTATCATCCTCACAACAAAAGAGGCTAAGGAAGCCCCAAGCCATGCGATTGTTGTCGCTGTCGGACCTGGTAAGAAAGAGGACGGAAAGAATGTTCCGATTGACCTGGAACCGGGCATGCATGTTATTTACAAGAAGTATGCTGGAACAGAAGTCAAGGAAGGCAAGAAGGAATATCTTCTGATCAGGGCTGAGGAAATCCTCGCTGTTGTTGAATAAGGTTGAATAAGAAAGAAGGAATGAATTATGGCAAAGGAAATCAGATACGCAAATGAAGCCCGTACAGGCATGCTGAATGGCGTAAACAAGCTCGCCAATGCAGTAAAGGTCACACTGGGACCTAAGGGAAGAAATGTTGTTCTTGAAAAGAGCTACGGTTCTCCTGTCATTACAAATGACGGTGTTACAATCGCCAAGGAAATCGAACTGGAAGACAAGTTCGAAAACATGGGTGCCAAGCTCGTGTATGAAGCTGCCAACAATACAAACGAGACTGCTGGTGACGGAACAACCACAGCCACACTGCTGACACAGGCAATGGTCACAAACGGCCTCAAGCAGGTTGACAAGGGTGCCAACCCTGTACTGATGAGAGAAGGCATGGACAAGGCTGCTCACGCTGTAGCCGCAAAGGTTCTTGAAAATGCACGCAAGGTTGAGACAAACGACGATGTGAAGAATATCGCCACAATCTCTTCCGGCAGTGAGGAAATCGGTTCCATCATCGCCGATGCAATGGAAAAGGTCGGCAATGACGGCGTCATCAATGTTGATGAATCCAAATCCTTTGAAACAAGCCTGGAAATGACAGAAGGTCTGCAGTATGACAAGGGCTATGTTTCCCCATATATGGTCACAAACACAGAAAAGAATGAAGCTGTCATGGAAAATCCTCTGATCATGGTTACGGATCAGAAGGTCAACACAATCCAGGATATCCTGCCGGTACTGGAGGAAGTTGTCAAGTCTCACAGAGGTCTGCTCATCATCGCGGATGATTATGACAATGAAGTCATGTCTACTCTGATCGTAAACAAGCTGCGTGGTACATTCAATGTCGTTGCCACAAAGGCTCCTGGCTTTGGTGACAATGCCAAGGCACAGCTTGGTGATATCGCAGTCATGACAGGTGCGAAGTTCTTCGCAAAGGATCTGGATATGAACCTGGCGGATATGAAGGTTACGGATCTTGGTTCCGCAAAGAAGGTCATCGTATCCAAGGATAAGACAACCATCATTGACGGTGCCGGTTCACAGAGTGCTGTCGCTGCACGTGTCGGTGAAATCAGAAATGCCATTGAGGAAACAACTTCCGACTATGACAAAAAGAAGCTTCAGGAAAGACTGGGTAAGCTGACAAACGGCGTCGCACTGATCAAGGTCGGTGCTACAACCGAAACAGAACTCAAGGACAAGAAGCTGAGAATTGAGGATGCTCTGAATGCCACAAAGGCTGCGGTCGCTGAAGGTGTCGTAACAGGCGGCGGTCTGGCCCTGATCCAGGCATACAAGGATGTCCGCAATACATGCAAGTCCGATATCACAGACGTACAGCGCGGTATCAATGTCGTACTGGAAGCTCTGAAGGAACCGATCCAGCAGATCGCTGAAAATGCCGGTTATGACGGATCTGAAATCCTCGAAAAGCAGCTGGCAAGTGAAGGCAACATCGGTTTCAACGCCAAGAGCGGTGAATGGGTGGATATGCTTGAAAACGGCATCATCGATCCTGCCAAGGTGACAAGAAGCGCAATTCTCAATGCCGCAAGCATCTCCGGTCTGTTCATCACAACCGAAGCAGCTGTCGCTCAGATTCCTTCCAAGGAACCTGCAGCGCCTGCAGCATCTGAATATTAATCAGACACAGGACTGTCCGGACTCCGGACGGTCTTTTGTTTTGAGTTTGCAGGTTATGGAAGGGTTGGGTATAATTGGAATATGCTGAATATGATATACATATTTTTTAGTGCGCTCATCCTTGCGATTCTGTCAGAAGGAACAGGACAGATGTTTCTGCATCTTCTGCATCTGGAAACAGATGATTTCGCATCCCCGATCGGAACGGCAGTCATTTTCTGTATTCTGGAAATGCTGTATACACCTGTCATGTTATGCCAGGGTGCGTTTTCAAGGATTGCGCTTGTCTCAACACTGGTGCTGATCATCACACTGCTGTGTTTTGTTCTGCGTGTGAAACAGTGTCTGAAATCCCTGTTGAGGGGAAGAATGATCTATGTGCTGCTGAGTTCGCTTCTGTTTATGGGCATATTTGCCTGCTGTGAAGGAAAGCTGCAGCCGCAGCTCAATGATGAGCTGAATCTGATGGCATCCAATCTGAATGCCTCATCCATTTCCCTGGGGGATTCCCCATTGCAGGGGTATTCGCTGTTTGGCTCCTTTGTGATGGGATTGTGTCAGGCGGATGCGCTGAATACGACACTGCTGATGGGCGTGTATGCAAACATGATCACATGCATGCTGCTGCTTGATATTGTCGACAGCTTCCGCATCGGCAATCCGTGGTTCCGTTTCACGCTGATTCTCGGATCCGTGTTCTACTATCCGTTTTACAGCTGGAAAATCGTTGGTGCGTTCAACAGCGGCAACTGGCGCGTGTTCTTTATTGCCATGGTGCTGTATTATCTGTACCAGTGGATTGCATCGAAGAAGGACCCGCTGAAATATGTGGCGGTGATTTCCATCGGTGCGGGACTGTTTGTACACAGAGGATTCCTGATGATCGGAATTGAGATCATATACTGCCTTGCGGCATGGATGTTGTGTACCAAACGGATCCGCTCCCTGTACGATATCTCTACATTCCTGGCACCGGTGATCATATATCTGTGTATCCGGAACATGATGACCCGTTTCTGGATCGGATTTATATGCCTGATCGTGTATGTGCTGTTTCTTGTATTCCGCAGCCACCGCAGAATCTATCACAATCTGATCCTGGTGGAAAACCTGCTCATGGAGCACAGCCATATGCTGTTTTATGTGCTTGTACCGGCTATCTTCCTGCTTGGAACATTCATTCTTCGTTTCTTTGTGAAAGGGTACGGATTTGAATATTCCGGATACCTTGATTATTTCTCTTCATCCTATCTGAACAGTTATCTGTTTCTGAGCCACTACTGGCCTGATCTGATCCTTGACTGCTTCCGTTGGATCGGACTGTTCATCTTCCTGTTCCGGGCATTCCGTGATGAGGAAAAGATGATCCAGCATGTGTTCCTTGGCATGGTGGTGTTCTTCATCAATCCGCTGTGTATGGGACTGCTGTCAAGAATCACAGGCTACCAGACATATGCATATGCCTTTGAGATTCTGCTCAATCCGTTTACCGATGTCATGATCTTCTACTGGATCTACACCCAGTTTGAATGGACGGTCGTCGGGCAGTGGGTGCTGGAGCTGACCCTGGTCGGCTGTCTGCTGTTTGGACATATTTCAAGCTTTACGGGTATGGAACACAGCCTGTACGGTGAACTTCTGGATGCTGAAAAAATAGTGGAGATCAACCTGCCATGAATGTATATGATTTTGATGAAACGATCTATTATCACGACAGTACAGCCGACTTTGTGCTGTACCTGTTCCGCCATTATCCGAAAACACTGCTGAACATTCCGCGCATGGCGTTTTTTGGAATCCTGTATGGTCTGCATATTGTAAAAAAACAGACATTCAAGGACAACATGTACCACATGCTGAGATATGTGGATGACCTGGATCAGGCATCGTGGGATTTCGTAAAATCACACATGCATCTGATCAAACCGTTTTATCTGAAACAGCAGAAGGAGGATGACATTGTCATCTCCGCTTCTCCTGCCTTCAACATCGAAAAATTCTGTCATGAACTTGGCATCACCCATGTCATGGCTTCTCCTGTGGATCCAAAGACCGGAAAGACAATGGGTCTCAACTGCCATGGTGAGGAAAAGGTCAGACGGTTCCGTGAAGTATATGGTGATGCGCAGATCGATGATTTCTATTCCGATTCCCTGCATGATACCCCTCTGGCAAAACAGGCAAAGAGGGCGTGGCTTGTGAAAAAGGATGAGATCCGGCCATGGCCTTTTGAAAAGAGCGTGTAACCAACACGTTCTTTTTTGTAATAAAATAACAAAAAATCAAGAAAAATGATGAAATATTCTGATAACAAGTGTATAATGTCATTGTTTCGAGGTTTTTGTTCGTAAAGCGTTTACATTTACATGGTATAATGTAAACTGCCTGAAGGAGATTAGATATGGCACAGTTTGTACTGGAAAACTATGAAGCACGTGTCGTCGTAGACGAACACGCATCTGAGATTCACAGCTTTGTGGACAAGGAAACAGATAATGAATACATGTGGCAGGGAGACCCGAAATTCTGGGCAGGCCGCAATCCGACGTTATTCCCGATGGTTGGCGCCACATGGGATAAGGTTCTTCACATCAACGGTAAGGAATACCATACCGGCAATCATGGCTTTACAAGAAGAAGTGATTTCACATGCATTGAACACGATGAAAATCACTGTGTCATGGAACTGAAGGATTCTGAAGCGACACTGGCGGAATTCCCGTTCCACTTCAACATGCAGATCAGGTATGTGCTGGAAGGCAGAAAGCTGTTTATCTACTACACAATCACAAACACATCCGATGAGAATATGCCGTTTAATTTCGGTCTGCACCCGGCATTCAACTGCCCGACAGACGGCGGTGATTTTGAAGACTATTATCTTGAACTCAACCAGCCGGAAACATTTGACTGGCTCGATACACATCTGAATCATGAAACACGCATTGAACTGGATCGTGATGCTCTGGCAAAGACCATTATCATAAAAGATCCTGCTTCAACCGAAGCTTCACTGACAAACGGAAAACACGGCGTAACCGTCGGCTTCCATGGCTATCCATGGCTTGCGTTCTGGTCACCGAATGCACCGTTTGTATGTATTGAACCATGGTTCTCCCATACGGACTTTGAGGAAGTCAGAGTTCCGTTTGAACAAAGAGAAGGAACACTCATACTCAAACCGCAGGAATCGTTTGAAGCCAGCTACTCCATCCGTATCTGGTGACAATAAAAGAACAAATAGAAAGGCAGAAACATGTTCAAAGTAATTATCAAAGACACTCACGAAGAAGTTTCCAAGGCTGCTTTCACTGTCATGAAAGAAGTCCTGGACTCCAAGCCGAACCCGGTTCTGGGACTGGCGACAGGTTCCTCCCCGGTAGGACTCTACAAAGAAATGATCAAAGATCATCAGGAAACAGGCAGATCATACAAGGATATCATCACATTCAACCTCGATGAATATGTTGGTATTCCACGCGACCATGAACAGTCCTACTACACATTCATGCATGAAAATCTGTTCAACTTCATCGACTGTCCGGAAGAAAACATCCATGTTCCGGAAGGAAACAGAGAAGATGAGGAACAGGCATGCATCGACTATGAGAATGCTCTCAAGCAGCATGTTGTGGACATTCAGGTTCTCGGTATCGGTTCCGACGGACACATTGCCTTCAATGAACCAGGCACACCGTTTGATTCCGAAACACATCTGATGGAACTGACAGAGCAGACAAGAAGCGATAATGCACGTTTCTTCGACGGAGACATCACACAGGTTCCGACAGAATCCATCACACAGGGTCTTGGCAGTATCATGCGTGCAAAGAAGATTCTTCTGATTGCCACAGGTGCCAACAAGGCTGACGCTGTTTACGGCATGTTAAAGGGTGAAAAGACAACAGACTGCCCTGCATCCATCCTGCAGGATCACGCAGATGTAACGGTAGTACTCGACCGTGAGGCTGCTTCCAAAATCGCGTAAGAATCATTGATTCACAATTACCGGAAGGACGGTTCGTCGGAATCGTCCTTTTGATATGGTATGATATGAACACTGAAAGGGGGAAAGAAAGAATGATTATCGATGCATTTGAACCAAAGGGAGGAGAGATCCTCCACATGGTTGATTTCTATGGTGAACCGAAATACATCGTTGACAGATGTCTTGTGACATTTTCAAAGCAGCTGTATGAACACCTTCTGTCAGAATATCCCTGTGAGACTGTTGGTGTGATCCGCTCCTGTGCCGGTGAGATTCCATTACATACAATGGAATACAAAGGCAAAAAGATCGCCTTCTATCTTTCCATGGTCGGCTCAGCGATGGCCTCCACATGCATGATGGAATGTGCCTGGCTGACAGGGGCGAGGAAGTTTGTGGTGTCTGGTTCATGCGGAACACTGGACCGCAGGAAAACAGACGGGAAATACATCATACCGCAGGCATGTTACAGAGAGGAGGGCATGTCATATCATTACGCACCGCCTTCCGATTACATCGACGTCAGACATGCGGATGATGTTGCGAAGATGTTTGATGAACTGGGTGTGCCGTACATCAAAGGCAGAGTATGGACAACCGATGCGATGATGCGTGAAACCGCCGCAAAGATTGAAAAGCGCAGAGGAGAAGGATGTATCGGTGTGGAAATGGAACTGGCGGGAATGCAGGCGGTAAGTGATTTTGAGGAGTTTGATCTGTATCCGTTTCTGGAATGCGGGGATGTGCTGGAAACCGACAGCTATGATCCATCCCTGCTGGCACAGGCAAATCACGACCTTGCCAAACTGTATATCGGCCTGGAGATGCTGGTAAGAATTCCGTAGAAAACCTTTGGGCATAACAGTTTTCAATGTGCTTTGATTCTGTCATAATGAATGTGAAGAAAAGAGGTAAAAACAAATGAAGATTATTGAATCCGTTGCTGAATATGATGCTTTATTAAAAGACAACAGATCCGTATTCGTTGATTTCTACGCTGACTGGTGCGGACCGTGCAAGATGCTTGGACCGGTTGTGGAACAGATCGCCGCAGAAGTCAGTGATGTCGTATTTGTCAAGGTCAACGTTGACACGACACCGGAAATCGCAAACCGCTACGGCATCATGTCCATTCCGACACTGATCGCCTTCAAGAACGGTGAGATCGCCGCAACTTCCGTCGGTTTCCAGCCGAAGGAAGCACTGATGAACACAGTCAACGCTGCACGTTAAGCAGATGTTAAGGAATTGTGAAACTTTCACAATTCTTTTTTTTATCTTAACCCGGTTTAGGGATTGTAAACAAAAAATTCAGTTTCCTATTGCATGTCGGGGTCATCTCTGCGATAATACTGTAGTTTCATAAAAATGAAATAATTGTTTACCAATACAAAACAAAGAAAGCGGTGATGATATGGATATCGGAGCGAGGATCAGGCAGCTTCGCATCAAGAATGACCTGACTCTGGAAGAGCTGGCATCACGGACCGAGCTGACGAAAGGGTTTCTTTCCCAACTTGAAAGAAATCTGACATCGCCATCGATTCAGACGCTGGAAGACATCGCAGAGGCACTGGGGGTAACCATGGCCGGCTTCTTTTCCGAGGAAAAGGATGAGAAGATCGTGTTTACGCCTGAGGATGCGTTTGTGGATGAACGTGAGGGTTTCACCATTCACTGGATTGTGCCGAATGCACAGAAGAATGAGATGGAACCGATATTACTGGAACTGCAGGCAGGACAGTCATCTTTCGAGATTGCACCGCATGACGGTGAGGAAATGGGATACGTGCTTGCGGGAAAGGTTACCCTGAACCGGGAAAACCAGAAAAAAGGGGTGGTTGTCCGGAAAGGGGAAACATTTTATATCAAAGGAGATCAGACTCACTGGCTGACAAATCCAGGCACCAAATCCGCACTGGTGCTGTGGATCAGTACGCCGCCTGAGTTCTGAGCGGATCAGTAAAAAAGGGGATTACTATGGCAAAAAAATTAATTGAAGTCAAAAACATCGTCAAATCATTCGGCTCGCAGGTCGTACTCAAGGGGATTTCACTGGACATCAATGAAAATGAGTTCGTCACACTGCTGGGTCCTTCCGGCTGCGGTAAGACAACACTGTTGAGAGTCATTGCAGGCTTTCTGGATGCGGATGAAGGCCATGTCATGATGGATGGCGAGGATATCGCCAGAATTCCGGCATACAAAAGAGATGTCAATACCGTATTCCAGCACTATGCACTGTTTCCGCATCTGGACGTCTTCGACAATATCGCCTTCGGTCTGAAGATCAAGAAGATGCCGAAGGATATCATCCACCAGAAGGTCATGCGAATGATTTCCCTGGTCGGTCTGGAAGGATTTGAACACCGTGATGTCAAGGCAATGTCCGGCGGTCAGCAGCAGCGTGTTGCGATCGCCAGAGCGCTTGTCAATGAGCCAAGAGTGCTTCTGCTGGATGAATCTTTGAGTGCCCTGGACAAGAATCTGCGTAAGGAAATGCAGATTGAACTGAAGGAAATTCAAAGAGAAGTCGGCATCACATTCATCTTTGTCACCCATGACCAGGAAGAGGCACTGACCATGTCCGATAAGATTGTCATCATGAAAGACGGAAATATCGAACAGATCGGTTCTCCGACGGATGTGTACAACACACCGATCAATGAATACTGCGCACGCTTTATCGGTGATTCCAATATCATCGACGGCATCATGAAACACGACAATCTTGTCAGCTTTGATGATGCGGATTATATCTGCGAAGACTACGGTTTCTCAGAAAATGAACAGGTTGACATCGTCATCCGTCCTGAGGATATCGATATCGTTCCAAGAAACCAGGGCCTTTTGAACGGTGAGGTCAAGTCCGTTCTGTTCAAGGGTGTTCACTATGAGATTGTAGCGGAGACATCCTCCGGTACATCCAAGACCGTCACAATGCATGTCACGGGTGAACATGACGTTGTCAATGCGGAAGCACACGAAAGAATCAGTGCCACATCCTTTGCGATGGACCTTGAGGACGTACCGAACCTGACAAAGGACGAGGTTGTCGCAAGAGCCAATGCCCAGGCATGGAACGATGACGGGGAAGACCTTTCCATTCCAAATGTCGCATATGATGTACAGCCGCAGGTGGGTATGTATGACTGTACATTTGAAACAGCCGAAGGTACTTCCATCACAATCAAGATTTCCGTTGTTGAGCCAAAGACGGTTGCGGATGTGGAAAACGAGGAATCCATTCAGGCATTTGACTTCTACCGTACCGTGGATGAAATCAAGGAATCCATTGCCCTGGATACCGATCTGATCCGCTGGGCAGACGCATATGCATGGTCTTTGGAAGATAACTCCCGTGTTGAAATCTGGGATGTCAAGTATGACTTCGATGATGAAAACATCACCGAGGGTGATTATAAGATCACATTCTCCACACAGGGACGTGAGCTCAAGATTGAAACAACGGATAAACATGAAGTCGGTGAAAGAGTCGGACTGAAGTGGAATCCGGAAGATATCCACGTCATGAGAAAGATGGGGTAACCGCGCATGAAATCATTCGCAAAACTCATTACACCGTACCTGGTGTGGATGGCTGCCATGATCATCGTGCCGATGCTGATGATCGTGCTGTATGCCTTCACCGTACAGGGAAACAGTGTGCTGACACTCCAGTTTACACTGTCCAACTTTGCACGTTTCTTCAGTGATCCGATCTTCCCGAGCGTACTTGTAAGATCCCTGAAAATGGCATTTGTAACGACCCTGATCTGTGTGCTTGTCGGCTATCCGATTGCCTATATCATGGCCCGTTTCAAACCGGATTCCCAGGCACTGGCAGTATTGCTTGTCACATTGCCGATGCTCATCAACATGCTGGTGAGAACCTATGCATGGAAAGGTATTCTGAGCCGTTTCAGCTTCTCATCCGAGTTCAACATCTATGTCGGTATGGTGTACAACTTCATACCGTACATGATCCTGCAGATCTATACCGCATTGTCCAAGATCGATCCTCAGCTTCTGATCGCAGCTCATGACCTTGGTGCGGATGACAGACAGACATTCCTGAGAGTGACGCTGCCGCTGTCTCTGGGTGGTGTTGTATCCGGTATTACGCTTGTCTTCCTGCCGGCGGTATCCTCCTTCTTCATTCCGAAATTCCTCGGTGGTGGACAGTACATCCTGATCGGTAATCTGATTGAGGACTACTTCGTATCCACGGGGGACTGGAACTTCGGCGCTGCCATCTCACTGATCATGGCACTGATTATTCTGGCATCCATGTATATCACAAGAAAACTGGATAAGCAGATCGGGGAGGATGAAGACTGATGGACAGAAAGAACGGAATCGTATCCAGGATCGCATTTGCACTTCTGCTCGTATTCCTTTACCTGCCGATTGTGTATGTTGTGGTCTTCAGTTTCAACGATACAAAATCACTGACGAACTTCACCGGCTTTTCAACCCGCTGGTATGAGTCCATGTTCAACAACAGATCGCTGATGGAAGCTATCTGGACAACGGTTTCCATTGCGGTCATCGCAACCATCGTATCCACACTTGTCGGTACGATCACAGCCATCGGCCTTTCCAAAAACAGAAAGGTTGTCAGAGAACTTGTCAACCAGGTCAACAACCTGCCGATGCTGAATCCGGAAATTGTCACGGCAATCGGATTCATGCTGCTGTTCTCATCTCTTCGTATCAAAACCGGATATGTGACGATGCTGCTGGCACATATTGCCTTCTGTATCCCATATGTCATGCTGTCCATTCTGCCGCGTCTGCGTTCCCTGGATCCGAATATTGCTGAAGCCGCAATGGATCTTGGCTGTACGCCATGGCAGGCAATGTGGAAGGTAATCATTCCCCAGATCAAGGGAAGTATCTTTGCCGGTGCTCTGGTTGCCTTCACAATGTCCTTCGATGACTTTGTCATCTCACTGTTTACAACCGGACCTGGTGTGTCAAATATTTCGATCTATGTCTATTCCAATGTCAAGCGTGTCAACCCGACCATCAACGCATTGTCGACACTGATCGTCATCTTTGCAACTGTCCTGTTGATATTGACAAATGTTGTACCAATGATTCGTGAAAGGAGAAACAGAAAAAATGAAATCAATCACTAAGACAACAGAAGCAGCACTTGTATGCAGCATGGCAGTCCTTGCGGGCTGCGGTTCCTCGACCGGAAATTCCAGTACGGAAACGATCGATGCGCAGACACAGTATGGATGCAGCGTCATCAATGTGTACAATGCCGGTGAGTATATCGGTGAGGATGTCGTCAGCAACTTCGAAAAGAAGTTCAACGCCAGAGTCAACTACGATACATTTGAATCCAACGAGATCATGTATACAAAGCTGCTCGGCGGTTCCTCCTATGATGTGCTCGTTCCGTCTGATTACATGATCGAACGACTGATTTCCGAAGATCTGCTTCAGCCTCTTGATAAGAGTGTGATGGAATATGAGGATGACATCAATCCGACCGTTCTGGACATGCGTGAGACATATGATCCAGACGGTGTATATTCCATGCCGTATTTCTGGGGTACGGTCGGCATTGTGTATGACACAACCGTCGTACCGACAGACACAATTGAAAAGCTTGGATGGGATATTCTCAAGGATACCGACTATGCCGGAAATCTGTATTACTACGATTCCCAGCGTGACGGCTTCATGATCGCATTCAAGGCTCTTGGTTATTCCATGAACACCGATAACCCGGATGAAATCCAGGAGGCGTATGAATGGCTGCGTGACATGAATGCAAAGATGTCTCCATCTTATGTAACAGATGAGGTCATTGACGGTATGGTCAACTCCCAGAGAGCACTGGCAATCATGTATTCCGGTGATGCGGCATACGTATTATCTGAAAATGAGGATATGGGCTGGATTGAACCGGCACAGGGCACAAACAAGTGGTCTGATGCGATGGTCATTCCGGCAAACGCATCCTGCCCGGCTCTTGCCAACCAGTTCATCAACTATATGACAAGTTATGACGTACAGCTTGAAAACTCCGACTATGTCGGCTACACATCCGTCAGAACAGATGTTGAGGATGAACTGTACGGTGCAGGCGGTACATACGAAGGCATCTCCGCATACAAGCCTCGTACAGACGGCGCAGAGGATGAGGTATTCCGCTACAGTGAATCTCTGACAAAGCAGCTTTCCGATCTCTGGAACAAGGTCAAGATTCAGTAATTCACACCAACATACGGCAGGGTAACAGACCCTGTCGTTTTTTTATTCTGTGAACCCACGAAATTTCAAATGTATCTTGCATTCAATGTAAAATTCTGATATCCTATTAAAGCACTGAACAAATGGACATGGTTCGTTAGCCAAGTGGTAAGGCAACAGACTGCAACTCTGTGAGCGCCGGTTCGACCCCGGCACGAACCTCCATACAATCGGGGAAGTGGCGGAATCGGCAGACGCATCGGACTTAAAATCCGGTGATGGCAACATCGTGAGGGTTCAAGTCCCTTCTTCCCCACCATCCAATTGACCGCACAACAGCGGTTTTTATTTTACATTACATGATCTTTCGCATGATTTGCGAAAGATTTTCTTTTTTCAGGGTATGATGCAGGGTAAAATATAGTACAGACAAAAGGGGAGGAATACTCCATGATAGAAAAAATGGGAACGGCGGAACTGCTTGAGATCATTGATCATAACGAGGCAGCTCTTCTTCATGAATACATTACCGATGTCAATGCGATTGATATTGCGGTTTCCGCAAGAGATCTGGATGACAGACAGTTATGGAAACTCTGTTATCTGCTTCAGCCGGAAGACCTTGCCAGAGTTCTGGAACAGGCGGATGAGGAATTTGCGGTCCGCATGGTGCAGTCCATTACCAACGATGAACTGATCGATGTGTTTGGATACATGCAGAAGGACGATATTGCCGACCTGATCGGAAATCTGCCGATTGTACAGAGAAAAGCCCTGATCAACCAGATGCTGGAAGGGGAAAGAAAGATCATCTGCACACTGATGGATTACCCGCAGGACAGTGCCGGCGGTATCATGAACACCGGTTATATCGCACTGGATGAGGACGAAACGGTTGGAAAGGGAATGACCAAGATCCGTCAGATCGCCAACCGAAGTGAGGTGATTGAAACGATTTATGTTGTCAATCACTCCCACCAGCTTGTCGGTACAGCCAACCTGCGTCTGTTTCTGACGGCGGACAAGAATACGAAAATCCGGGATATCATGAAGGAAAAACCGGTCTTTGTTCACCCGGAGGATGACCAGGAATATGCGGCGAATCTGGTTTCCAAATACGATCTGACATCCATTCCTGTTGTCAACCACAGAGGTTCGATTCTCGGTATCATCACAGTCGATGATATCATCGACGTTATTGTAGAGGAATACAATGAGGATATTCTTGAACTTGGCGGTGTTTCCAGTGAGGAAACGCTGAGTTCCACTCCCATTGAGTCCATCAGACACAGACTGCCATGGCTGCTGGTCAACCTGGCAACCGCATTCCTTGCCTCACTGACCGTACGTTCCTTTGAAAGTACGATTTCCCAGGTTGTTGCCCTGTCCGCCACCATGACCATCGTTACCGGCATGGGCGGCAACTCCGCAAACCAGGTGCAGTCCATTCTTGTCAGACAGCTGTCCCAGGATGAGATTTCCACAGCCAGATATATCAAGGCGTTCCGCAAGGAACTGCTTGTCGGCCTGGTGGATGGTCTGGTAACAGGAGCTGTCACGGGTGTGATTGTCTCCATCCTGTATCACAACATCTTCCTTGGCCTGATCATCCTTGTCGCAATGACCGGTAATATGATTGTGGCAGGCACATTCGGCTTCCTTGTGCCTGTGGTTCTGAAAAAGCTTGGCATCGATCCGGCTGTTTCCTCATCCATTTTCGTCACAACCGCAACGGATGTCCTTGGCTTCTTCATTTTCCTTGGCCTTGCGACACTGTTCCTGCCATACCTGCTGTAAAAAGAAAAAAGTGCCGGAGCACTTTACAACGCAAGGATATGACGGATGGTTTCCGTGTCGTACATGTAGAACTGAATTTCTTCAGGATCTGTGATTGTCTGATCCATCGGATCAAAATAGGCACAGATTTTTTTCATTTCCTCTTCATACATCGGTGTTGTTTCTGGTTTTCGATGATGCGCAATCGCCTCAAAGTACAGGAAGATCAGAGTCCACATGACTTCCTCACAGCTGTCCTCAATCCAGAAATCACACTGTTCAACCGGCGGTACATAGCTGTGCAGCAGCTTCTCAATTGCCTTCAGGCCATCATCGGAGGATTTCCAGATATCCACGTACACATAGTCAAACCGTGACAGGTATTCCTCATTGAAACACTCATACGCATCCGCCTGCACAAAATGCACAGGGATATTGTGCGGGAACTGCGGATAGATGAACCGTTCAAACATCGCCATGACTTCCCCTGAACTTTCAATCACGGTGATTTCCTCGACGTCTGGATTCCGCATTGCCATAAACAGGAAATATCCGATGCCAAGTCCCATGGTAAGAACTCTGCCGTGTGCTTTTGCGGCAGGGCCGTCATTGGTTGCGGCTTCACTTGGCGCATCCACCATCCAGTCCTCATCATCCTGATACAGATAGATTGCATCAAAGCTGCGGTCCATGGCACGCAGTACCATGGAGTCATTCAGTTCTCTTTTCGGATCCTTGATGATCGCATCCGCATTGAACAGTTCTCTTCCGGCAGTCCGTACCGTTTCAAAACGGAAGTGGTCATCCCGGATCAGATCCAGAGATACATTTGCGTGATATGGGCTCTTCTGCCATTCCTGGCTGGAGAGAAACAGGGAAGGCCATGAGGATTCATCTCCCTGAAATTCGTGGAATCCGGCATCCGCCATTTCCCGGCGGATCTGTTTTTCCGTTGCCTTTGTAATATGCATGCCCACAAATTCGGATTTGCAGTCGGACTGGATGTGGAACAGGCAGCGATTGAAAAATGCCTGTATTTCTTTCGTACATTTAACTTTCATAGGTAGTTTTCATTATAACAGACGTGATATGATTTACAAACCTACCGCCAGAAAGCCCCTGATTTTAATCATGAGGATGAATGGCCCAAAAAAAAGTATAAATAACTGTATGAATACGCGAAAGTATCGCATTTTCCTGGTATAATACAGTATCAAAGGAAATCAGCCTATGTATACAATCAGACTGCCGTTGGATCTGTCAGAATCAGAAGAAAGATTTCTCTCGAAATGTTTCTGTTTTGGCAATAAAATCCATAATACTCTTGTCAGAGTAACTCAGGAACGCATGGGACTTCTGTTCAAAGATCAGGAGTACATTTCTGCCCGTAAGGAATACCATGATTCTGATTTTTACGGTAAGAAGAAGGATGAACTGTCTAAAGAACAGCTGAAACGTAAGAAACAGCTGACCGATCTGATGCAGGGAAAACTGGAAGAATATGGTCTTCTCAGTAAACACCTGGATAAATATGTGTCTGTCATACAAAAACATTATCAGAACTATATTTCTTCCCATCAGGCACAGGCAGAAGTCAATGCTGTATATGCAGGTGTTAAGAAAGTTCTGTATGGTGATGGCAAGAAACTCCATTTCAGAAGATACAATGACTACAAATGCATCAAACAGAAGAACAGTACCAACGGTGTGAAGGTGCTGACATGGGATGCATGTCGTTTCATGAAGATAACATTCCGTAGCAAACCGATGCCTGATACACAGTACATGCACGAAGTCAGAGACAATACAGATCTGTTCAAGGATGTCGTGTATTCTTCTTTAAAACGCATTGCGTTCAACAGCGGATTCCGATACTACGTCATCATCACACTTCGCGGTGAAGCTCCCAAAACTGTAAAACCGGATGATAGCCGTGCCCGTACAGGTGTTGATTTCGGCACTTCCACAATTGTGACTGTTTCAGAAACCAATGTACATCTGGAAGAACTCGCCCCAAAGTCAGGGGACTATGAAAAGCAGATCCGTCACCTTCAAAGGCTTGTCAATCATTCCAGGCGTGTCAATAATCCGGATAACTTTAACAAGGACGGGACAATCAGGAAAGGTAAGCACAAGTGGCATCTGACGAAACGATGCAGGAAACTGAAACGGAAGATCCGAGTGCTGTTCAGAAAACAGAGTGCTTATATAGCGGTATCACATAACACGTTTCTGAACAGACTGATCGCTGAAACAAGTGAGCTTATCACAGAACCGATGTGTTATAAACCTCTGCAAAAGAAGGCTGAGAATACAGAGCGATCTGATAAGGAAACCACCGTTAAAACCAAAGACGGAACGGAGAAACAGATCCATAAGTACAAACGCAGGAAACGGTTTGGCCGATCCATTAAGAACAGATCGCCAGGACTTATGCAAAGCCGACTGGAACAGAAAGCGATACAGTACGATATACCTTTCTACCATATTGATCGAAACAGATTCAGAGCATCACAGCTGCATCATGATACAGGAGAGTACAACTGAGTGAGAGAACAAAAATGATTGACGGACACGAAGTACAGAGAGATCTGTACTCGGCGTTCCTGATCTGCAATACAGATGACACCCTGGCATCGGTGGATTTCAAAAGATGTCGTGCATTGTTTCCACATTTTGTGGGAATGCATAACGAACTGATGAAACACATGAAGGAATCCGGCAGGTCCATGAGATCCTGCTTTGGATTCTGAACAAAAATCTGTATACAGGTTCCAGACGTAGACCCTGTATACAGCATTAAGGAAAAGAAAGTACAACCTCATGGTTGGAAATTTTCGAAAAACTGCCACTATGAATGAACTATATCTTTCGGTGAAAGCCATGCGATGTGGACTGGTTGTGTAAGCAATCAGAATCCCCTGACTTCAGTCATGGGGAGTACGTCAAGATAGCGAAAGGGATATTTGAAATGCGAATTCTTCTTGTAAATGATGATGGAATTGACGCGCCGGGTATTCAGGCGCTTATGACAGGGTTCAGGGATACACATGAAGTGTATGTGTGTGCTCCGGTTTCCCAAAGAAGCGGATACAGCCATTCCGCAACCTATTTTTCCAGAGATCTGAAGGTTGAGGAACGGCATATTGAAGGAACTGTCAAATCCTGGGCAGTGGATGGCACACCGGCTGACTGCGCCTACTTTGGTATTTATGCCATGATGGATGTAAAACCGGATCTTGTGATTTCTGGTATCAACCAGGGACAGAACATGGGCGCGGATCTGATTTATTCCGGTACGATCGGAGCAGCGGCAGAAGGACTTGTGGCGAAGATTCCGTCAATTGCGGTATCGTACTGTTCCTACACTGATACGGATTATCGCGCTGCGGTCAAAGTCACACGTATGATGGCGGACTGGTACATGAAGGAGGCAGAACACGATTATGTCCTGTCGATCAACGTACCTTCACTTCCGTATGAACAGCTGAAAGGTCTGCGCTGGACAACCCCGTCCCCGGCACGTGATTTTGCAAGAAAGCTCAAACGGACACAGCTGGATGACAAAGTATGTACCATCGGTGTTGACGGAGCTTTACCGGCAGAGACAATACATCCGTTGGTTGGAACGGATACGTATGAAGTATCGAGGGGATATGTATCCTTAACGCCGGTCGGCCTGGATCCGACATTCCGTGATCGAAACATGTATCTGAAGGATCTGCCTGAACTTTAGGCGGATTTTTTTCTTTTTTGTGTAAAATTCCGAAAAAAGGGTAATAACAATAACAGGAGAAACACTGAAAGGAGATCAGAACATGAACGGACCATAACATAACATCCTTACACCGTCACACTGCAGGTCGCTGCCATTCGTCCTGCAGTGTGTACTATGACATGCCGCTGATGTGATGGAGGCAGAATGGAGTACACCCATTCCGGGTGGAAACGGTCGGAAATGTATTCACTGTGTATGAACTATACACTTTACGTTGAAAGTCATACGAACGATACGCTGATGGCACGGTAGCTCAACTGGTTACCCGTTTCGCAACCGTTTCAGGCCTGAAATGATGCAAAACGGAAGGTCATGTTCCGGAAAAATCCGGTTGGATTTCACATTCCGGAACATGATTTTTTTGCCTTTTTTACAGCAGATACAGCCATAACAGCTCAAAAACATGATATTTATGCGGTATTTCAACGCTGAAAAAATTGTTAAAAAAATGTTCACATTTTCTTGCAAATGGTCGGGATGTTTGGTATTATATTTGAGCACTGATTGAGTGCTGATGAGATGCGCCGGTAGCTCAACTGGATAGAGCATTTGACTACGAATCAAAAGGTTACGAGTTCGACTCTTGTCCGGCGCACCATTAATCGGGATGTAGCACAGCTTGGTAGTGCACTTGATTTGGGATCAAGGGGTCACAGGTTCGAATCCTGCCATCCCGACCATTGTAATGGCGAGGTAGCTCAGTTGGCTAGAGCCGTCGGTTCATACCCGGAAGATCGTGGGTTCGAGTCCCACCCTCGCTACCATCCTTTATTAGAGAGATCAAGCTAGACGCTATGTTCTCGGACCCTTAGCTCAGTTGGTCAGAGCTGTCGGCTCATAACCGATTGGTCGAAGGTTCGAGTCCTTCAGGGTCCACTGTGGAGGAGTACCCAAGTGGTTGAAGGGTCCGGTCTTGAAAACCGGTAGGTCGGGAAACTGGCGCCAGGGTTCGAATCCCTGCTCCTCCGCCATATTTTCTCTCTGGTAAATTTCACATCGCGAGGTAGAGCAGCCTGGTAGCTCGTCGGGCCCATAACCCGGAGGTCGTTGGTTCAAATCCTTCCCTCGCAACCATTGGTTCTGTAGCTCAGTCGGTAGAGCAAAGGACTGAAAATCCTTGTGTCGGCGGTTCGATTCCGCCTGGAACCACCATAAAAGAGACGTGTCTGACATGTCTCTTTTTCAATTTTTGATAGAATTAAGATGATTTTAAGGAATGCGTGTCCCAATATTTGACCGGTGGTCATATAATGTACATGCAAAGGAGTAGATACAATGAAAGAAATTCTTCTGATGGGATCTGTCGTAACGGATCTGTATTCCCGTGTACGCAGACTCCCGAAAGGCAATGAGGATTTTCAGCCCCTTGAAAACCGAACCGGACTGTCCGGTTCCGCATATGTGAGTGCACTCGTACTGAATGGGTTTGGCTTTCCGTATGACTGTACTGCCCTGATCGGCAGCGGTGTATATGGTGATCAGTGTGCACAGCTGTGTGATCAGCTCGATATCCCGTATTACAGAAGTGAGGAAACTGCCGGATGTACACTGACAATGGAAGATGATGACGGTCAGATCAGCCGTATGGCTGCACCGGGCTGTGAATATGAAATTGATGCGGAAATCCTGCAGGACCTGGATCCGGATGAAACCGCATTTGCGGTGATCTTTGGTGATGTTCTGGCAGGGGACAGCTGCGAAGAAATACTGCGCGGCCTTGAGGACCTTGGTTGTCGGATTATATTTGTACCGACGGATTCCATTGATGATGTCCGTGAGGAAGTACTGGATGCACTGTATGCTCTGAACCCTGTGATACTGGCAACGGATACACAGGGATATTACCTGTGTCAGGAAGCATATTCTGACATGAAGGAGGTTGCGGATGCCCTGCATGCAAAGACAGCCGCACCTGTATACCTGTTCCAGAATGAAAGAGGCATTTTTGCCGGAAACGACAGCGGTACCTTCTATGCCCCACAGGAGAAGAAGGTGAATCCTGAACTTGTTTTCGCCGGTGTGATTGCGGCACTGTATGCCTGTATTGATGAAAAAAACGCCATGATGTTTGCACTTCAGTTTGCCGCATTGCGGAAAAAAGGCATGCCGACAACATATGACTATGAAATGATGAAACACCGTCTTTCAGAACTGATTCGAAATGTATGAATACCGATAAAGGACTGACAACCCAACAGGTGGAACAGAGAAAGGCACAGGGAAAAGTGAATGTGCGCAGGGAACGGGCCTCCAGAAGTAATCGGCAGATCATACAGGACAACGTCTTCACGTATTTCAATTTTCTGAATGTCTGCCTGTTTATCCTGGTCGCTTTGACGGGAAAGCTGCGCAACGGTGCGTTTATGATCACGATTGTATGCAACACTATGATCGGAATCATTCAGGAAATCCGTTCAAAGCGCCTGCTTGAGAAAATGGCGATCATGATCGAAACCAGGGTGCCTGTATTGCGGAATGGAGAATGGGTGGAAATACCGGATTGTGAAATTGTGGAGGATGATGTGATCAGACTGAAATCCGGTGATCAGATCATGGCTGACGGCATGGTTCTGGATGGATATCTGGAGGTGGATGAAAGCATCCTGACGGGGGAATCCGATCGTGTTTCAAAATATGCAGGGGATGAAATTTCAGCCGGTACGGTCGTCACCGGATCTTCCGCAACTGTTCAGGTCACTCGAGTCGGGGACCGCTGTACAGCCGCCTCCATCATCGCCGAGGCGAAGAAGGAAAAACGTGCACGTTCTTTCCTGCATGAATCGCTGGAAAAGATGATCCGCGTGATTTCCATCGTCATTATTCCGTTCCTGGTTCTTCTGTTTTTTCACCACATGTTTATGCTGCACCTGCCCTGGCGTCAGGCAATATTAAGTACTGCCGCCGCGATCATTGGAATGATCCCGGAAGGACTTGTTGTACTGACGACAGTCGCTCTGGCAGTGTCATCAATCCGCCTGTCAAAACAGAAGGTGCTTGTGCAGGATCTGTATTCCATTGAATCCCTTGCCCGTGTGGACACCATCTGTCTGGATAAGACCGGAACACTGACCAAAGGTACCATGTCCGTTGTGGATGTGATTGAAACAGGAAAGACAGAGACTTCATTACAGGATGTCATGCGTTCATTTCTGTATGACACAAAAGCAGCGAATCCGACCCAGAAAGCCCTGATCCGTTATTACGGGACAGAGGAAATCCTGAAAAAGACGGATGATCTTCCGTTTTCATCCGAACGGAAATACGCCGCTGCCTCTTTTGGGCATATTTCGTATTACCTTGGTGCGGCAGGTTTCCTGTTTCCGGAAGGAAATCCGGAACTGGAAAAGAAGACGGCTGAATATGCACAGCAGGGCATGCGCGTCATCGTATTGGCAAAATCCAGGACAACGCATGTCAGGGATGTACCGCTGCCTGAGGATCTGACACCTGTGGCTGTGATAACACTCAGAGATGATCTGCGTGACAATGTGCGGCAGATCATGGAATACTTTACGGAACAGGATGTCAATGTCCGTGTGATATCCGGTGATGATCCGCTCACCGTATCCCGTATTGCCCGCATGGCAGGCGTCAGGGATGCACAGAACTATGTGGATCTTTCAAAGACACAGGAAACACCGCAGGAACTGGTGAGGCAGTATACGGTTTTCGGCAGGGTGACACCAAAACAGAAGAAACTGCTTGTGGAGGCACTGCAGAAAGACGGTCATACGGTTGCGATGACAGGAGACGGCGTCAATGATGTCCCGGCTTTGAAATGTGCGGATGTCTCCATCGCCATGGCCTCCGGTACTTCAGCCGCAAAAGACAGTGCCAATGCGGTACTGCTCGATGATGATTTTGCCAGAATACCGGATATCGTCAATGAGGGAAGAAGAGTCATAAACAACATCTCTCATGCCTCATCGATGTATCTTGTCAAAACGATGTTTTCGATCTTTCTGTCCGTATATGTACTGTTCATGCATGAGGAGTATCCGTTTCTGCCGGTACATCTGACGATCATCAGTGCATTCGGTGTCGGTATTCCAACCTTCCTGCTTCAGATGGAACCATCGTTCCGTCGTGTAAACAGACACTTTTTCAAAAACGCATTCAGAAAAGCACTTCCTTCCGCAATCATGGTCTTTCTGACAGCCATGATCACATTGTGGATGGAAAGAACAGGCTTTATGAACCGCACGGATTACACAGGCCTGTTTGTGCTGCTCACCTCGTTTATTTACATCCACACTCTGATCCGTGTCTACCGGCCTCTGTCCACTCTTCGCATTGCGGTGGCGACGGTCATGGCATTGTGCTATCTGATTGTCTGGCTGGGCTTTGGAAATCACCTGTATGTCACATTGACTACGCTGGATCTGCTGTTAACCGCATTGGCAATTCTGCCGATACAGTTTACAATTTATGTGATCGAAAAAGCCCTGACACCACTGGAGAAGGCAGGAAGGAGACTGTACAATGTTATTTCCCGAACACATGGAAATGTTCAATGACATGCTTGAAAAAGCATCCGCATCACTGCGGAAAAACAGAGAACAGAAGATTCACAAAACAGCTCTGTTTCTTGATTTTGACGGTGTTCTGCATGTGTTCTACATGCAGGGTACACCGGAATATGAAAAAGCGGTACAGAGAATGAAGAGGAAGATGGATCTCATCGATCCGGATTGCCTGGCAAACCTGGAAACACTTGTATCGGAGTTTGATATGGATATCATCATATCTTCCTCCTGGCGTTTCAATGGTCTGGATTACTGCCGGAAATACCTTCAGAAATCCGGTTTCCGGTATGTGAACCGGATTGTGGGCGTCACCGATGATCTTAACCTGGACCGCAGAATCGAGATTCTGAAGTATCTGCTCGACCACCCGTCATACACTTCTTTCCTTGTGCTGGATGATATCCGTATGAAGGAGTTTAAAGGATGTGCACCCATCATTGATCCGACAAAGGGATTCAATGAAAAAGCACTCAAAGCAGCGCAGAAAATACTGCGAAGCCTGGAAAACAGATAAAGGAGATCTTTATGGAATTCATTGTGGAAGTATTCATGGAACTGCTGTTTGAAGGAATACAGGAGGCAGGGGAAAACGAACATGTACCGTATTACCTGCGCGTATTCTTCCGTTTTCTGTTTGGAATGATTGTGGGAGGTGCTCTGTGCCTGATGGCAATATGCGGATGCAGCCTCATCAGGGAAGGCAATCCTGCAGGAATTCTCATGATTCTGATCACTCTGGGACTTACAACTGCTTTTATTCTGAAATACTGTCGCGGAAAAGTACGGATCTGACCCTGATTCCACCTGAAATACAGGTGGAATTTTACTTTTTTTAAAAGTTAAATTTTCCGCATGAATATCACATTTTCTGAAATCTTTTAACTTTTTTGTCACATATTTTTTCAAAAAAGAGTAAAAAACAATAGACAAAAGTTGTATTTGATGTATAATAATTCTTGTCGATGCGGGTATGGCGGAATTGGTAGACGCGCTAGTTTCAGGTACTAGTGGGGCGACTCGTGCTGGTTCGAGTCCAGTTACCCGCACCATCAGAAATCATGGGAAACCATGATTTTTTTGTTATCAGGAGGGCATATGTTGACAATCAGAAATGCGGTAAGCGGAGACTATGAGGAAGTTGAATCCCTGATGAAACAGGTTCAGCAGGTACACATTGAGATCCGCCCGGATCTGTACAGACCGGCGGATCCGGTTGTGACAGAAGAGGCGTTTGAACACATGATCGAAGAAGGTTCATGTATCGTATGTCTGGATGAAGGACAGATCACCGGGGTTGTTGTTTCCATGATCCGTGATGTGCATATTCCGGTCAAATATGATCGAAAGGTGCTGTACATCGATACACTGTGTGTGGATGAAAACCATCGCAGAAAAGGCATTGCCCAGGCAATGATGGATTATATGAAACACATTGCCGAACAGAAACAGTGCACTTCCATCGAACTGCATGTCAATGCCCTGAATCATGAAGCGGTTTCGTTTTACAGACATTTCGGCTTTACCGTACAGACAATGATGATGGAAATCCCAACCGGGGATGAAAGATGATACAATACTGCCATGGAAACTTTATTTGATGAATCCTGGGAACAGGAAAATACAAAAAAACAGCCGCTTGCCTCACGCATGCGTCCAAAGACGCTGGATGAGGTTGTCGGCCAGAAACATATCATCGGTAAGGACAGACTGCTGTATCGTGCCATCAAAGCCGACAGACTGTCTTCTCTGATCTTCTACGGACCTCCCGGTACCGGCAAGACAACCCTTGCAAGGGTGATTGCCAATACATCGTCTTCCGCATTTTTTCAGGTCAATGCCACAACCGCAGGCAAGAAGGACATGGAGGCCGTGATTGCTCAGGCAAAGCAGGTCATGGCGGAAAAGGGGAGAAAATCGATTCTGTTCATCGATGAGATTCACCGTTTCAACAAAGCCCAGCAGGACTACCTGCTTCCGTTTGTGGAGGACGGTACAATCATTCTGATCGGTGCCACAACAGAAAACCCGTATTTTGAGGTCAACGGTGCTCTGTTGTCAAGATCGCGCATTTTTGAACTGAAGCCGTTAGCCAAAGAGGATCTGATCGAACTGCTGAAACGTGCTGCACAGGATCCTGTCAACGGCATCGGAATGGATATGGTCATTCTGGATGACGATGCGGCAGATTATCTGGCTGTGGCGGCGGACGGGGACGCAAGAAGCGCCCTCAACGGGCTGGAACTTGCGGATCTGACAACGGAAAAGAGCGATGACGGTTATATTCACATCACCCTTGATGTGGTAAAGGAATGCATTCAGAAAAAAGTCATCCGCTATGACAAGGACGGAGACAATCACTACGATACGATCTCTGCCTTCATCAAATCCATGCGCGGATCCGATCCGGATGCGGCACTGTATTATCTGGCAAGGATGCTGGAGGCAGGCGAGGATGTACGGTTTATTGCCAGAAGAATCATGATTGCGGCCAGCGAGGAGTGCGGAATCGCCGATCCAAGAGCTCTGGAAATTGCCAGCGCCGCTGCCATCGCAGTCGAGCGTGTGGGAATGCCGGAAAGCAATCTGATTCTGGCCAATGCGGCAGTATATGTGGCGTGTGCACCAAAATCCAATGCGGTAACCAACGGTATTCTCACGGCCCAGGAGGAAGTCCGCCGCAGCGGCAATCTTCCGATTCCTTCCTATCTGAAGGATGCCCATTACAAAAGCGCTGCCAGACTCGACCGTGGTGTCGGCTACCGGTATGCCCATGATTTCCCGCACCATTATGTCAACCAGCAGTATCTGCCGGATGCCATCAAAGACCGGAAATTCTATGAAATGAGTGATAACGGTTATGAGGCCAGACTGCAGAAATGGTTTGATTATATCAGAAAACCATACGCAAAAGAGAAAAAGTAGTCAGTTCCCGTGATTGAAAAGATCGGATCAAAAACAGTTTTCACTGATAAAATGATCAGAACGGGAGACCACTTTTTGTTATAAAGGTGAGGATATGGTCTCCCTGGAAGTGGATCAGCAGATGTACACTTCCATGTCACCCACAGCATCCGGTGCACAAAGGCTGACAGGGATTACCTGTACCGGGCAGTGACCAACAGAATCCTGTTCCGCCTGAAGGATGCCGCACAGATGCCGTAAGCTGAAGCATATGCCAAAGCCCATCCAAGCCCTCTGTATACGGCCTTCAAAACCCGGCCGACAATGCTGGAATTCCAGGATCCGCTGTCTGTCATCTGCTTTGGAGATATGTCCAACGACAACGGCATGATGACCCTGCCGGGAGCCTCCGTGTGTCTTTGCGACGGTTCCGATGATACGAAAGCTCTGTCGGATTACATGACCGGATACGATCATGATCATGACGGTCCGGGCAATGGATGAAGGAACACTGGTACGATGCCAGGAACCGGAATCTGAAGGAATGTATCATATTGATACGAATATCTGATTATATGCGAAAAAGATTGTCGAACACCTTTCAAATAGGTTAAACTGTTTGTGAGGCGGCGTATCTGAATGCCTCAATCACCATGAGTGTGCCCAATGCACGATCATGCGGTTCTTCTTTTTTCCATGGACAGTGCAGTCACTGTCATCGCTCTTTTGATTTGAGGTATCAGGTTATGATTTTCGACTACAAAAACATCAAGGCATTAAACAAAACCGAAGCGACGATCTACAACTACATCATCCATAACATGGATCGTGTTGTGGATATGAATGTCAGAGAACTGGCGGAAAAGACATTCGTCTCCACCGCAACGATCGTCCGCTTTACAAGAAAAATGGGATGTGACGGATTTAATGAACTGAAGGAGGAGCTCAGACAGAATCTGTCCAGAAGCGTTCTGCCTGATCCGGACGAACAGATTGATGAACTGATCCGGCAGATGAATGAATTCCGCAGTGAGGGATTCAAAAAGAACGTACACAAGTTTGCCATGTACATATCACATGCGAAGATGCTGATATTCATCGGTGAGGGAAACAAGGGGGCCATCGCACGCTATGCCGCAAGGTATTTCTCCAATATCGGATACTTTGCCATCGGTGTGGATGATCCATACTACCCGCCGGTTGTAAACAAGGGAACCGGCACGGTGGTTGTCGTATTCTCCGAATCCGGCGAAACCTCGTCCATGATTGATCAGGTCAACGCATACAAGGCAAACGACGCCTGTGTTCTGACGATCACAAACAACCGTGAATCCACGATTGCGGAAATGTCAGACTGGTATCTGTTCTATACCAACCAGGAGCTGTGTCTTCCGGTCACGTACGATTTGTCCACATCCGTACCGCTTGTCTACATTATTGAGGCCACTGCCCGCGATCTGCAGAAGGCAACCGACCGCATGAGCAAACTCAAGACAGGCGATAACTGAAACCGGAAAGGAAAGAAAAAAAGATGATCTGGAAAACAGCTGTCAATATTGCTTACGTGATCACAGGCATTGTCCTGTTTATTGTGCTTGACGATACACTCGGAAGAATCTTCCTCGTTGCAGGATGGATTCTCCTGTTTGGAATTCTGAACATGGGACTGGCAAAGCTCAGTGAGAAAAAGGATGCCAACGGAAATGTCATCCATACGTATTATGTGTCTTTCAAAAATGAAAAGGACCGTGAAAAAGCTGCCGGAATCATGGCAAAATACGGTACAACGGAAAGAAAGACATCCCGGTATGATACATTTCATACAACCATGAATCTGACTCAGGCACGCAATACAATAAAAAGCAGTCTGAAGCTTTCCGATCAGGATTTTGAAATTTTCACTTCCGGATTCATGAAGAAATCCCGATGACAACAGGAATCTCATTTTCCTGTTTTTTATTTTGAAACAGAAATTTTACATTTTCTGATGCATATTCAGAATCCTGTGGTATTATACTTTTGTTTCACAAGGAGAGCGACATAGAAAGGAAAATAGTCATCATTATGCCAGATAAGCACAAGGATTATTTTGCGTTTGAAACAATCAGAGATCACGAACAGAAAGTCGTATGTTATTACGTTACGATGATCGGAACAATTGAGGATGAGGGGATCGTACATCTGAGAAATGATCTTGGGGAAAATGAAGACCAGAAAATGGCATTCGGCAGATTATCTGTCTACAACCAGGATCGCAAGATTTCCAATCTGTTACGTGAGCTCAATTGCCGTGACTACCGTCATGAACACAACGACGAGGGATCAAGGGATATTATTTCCTTTACGGCAAAAGATTGGCGCGCTGATGAAGCTTTCGGATTCGAAGAAGGGGATCGCATTCTGATCCAGGGTAAGGCTTACCTCCGTCAGAACAACGAGGAGAAATACCCGGGTCGTCTTCCTGAGATTTCCATTACGACTTCGGGCATCTTCCGTCTGGGCAGATTCAGAAAGGTTCACAAGAGCATCAATCAGGGACTGATCCCGCAGAAGTAACAGCTTGTGCATAATCGCTTTCCCAACGGAAGGCGGCTATGCACATTTTTTGGAATTAGAAAGGATTACGCATGAGAAAACATCTGAACATCTACACGCACAACGGCCTGTTTCATGCCGATGAGGTATTTGCGACCGCAATGTTGTCTCTGATCGCGGAAGACATGACAGTCAGACGCGGTGGGGAAGAGGACATCCCGACAGGTGACGACTGGATTGTCTTTGACATCGGAGGAGGAAGCCTCGATCATCACACACCTGAAAACAAGGAAAACAACGGAACCCATCCGAACACGGATATTCCGTACGCCTCATGCGGCCTTGTATGGAGAGAGTATTACCAGGAGATTCTGAAAGAGGAAAACTGCCCTGAAAGATATGTCTCTGCCGTATATCAGAAGATGGAGAAATCACTGATTCTCGGTATCGACGCCGCGGACAACGGATTCAACCCGATCAAAAACGCACTGGAATCCATGCCGAATGTGACGCCTGACCAGCAGAAACAGCTGATTGCGGAAGGCAATACAGCCTTTACCATTACCCAGATGATCAAGGATTTCAACCCGACATGGGAATCCGACCGTGACCCGGATGAGGCATTCCAGGATGCGGTGTCCTTTGCCAGGGATATCTTCCTGAATCGTCTGGATTCCATTATCGATGCCCTGGATGGAAGAGACTACATTCTCAATCACATTTCATTCTCGGCAGAACACATTATGATTCTTGAACAGTTTGCCCCATGGCAGGGTGTTGTGACATCGGAGTCAAGAAACAATCCGAAGGCACAGGATCTGTGGTATGTGGTTTCACCTGCTTTGCGCGGCGGCTGGAATATCCAGTGTGTACTGGACAATCCCGATGACCGTGTGTCCTACCGCCATCCACTGCCGGAAAGCTGGTATGGACTGCGCAATGAGGAGCTCCAGCAGGCAACAGGCGTGGAAGATGCACGCTTCTGCCATCCATCCGGGTTCCTTGCAGGGGCAGATTCCCAGGAAGGCGCCATGCGTCTTGCCTACAGGGCGGTGAATTCAAAATGAGAGACGATATTCATCTGATTCCGTATGACGGACAGGAAGATATTGTACTTTCTCTGATCGCGGGCTTCTGGAAAGATCACAACAATGTGGAGATGACCGATGAGGAGCTCCGGCAGGACCTGGATGCCTGGACAGCACCGGGACACCTGCTGTATCTGATCATGAAGGATGATGCATGGATCGGTTTTGTACATCTTGGCAGCCGTGGCGGAGCCATTGACTGGATGGAGGATCTGTACATCACAAAAGAGTACCGCGGCAGAGGCATCGGATCGTATGTCATCGCAAGAGTTGAAGAATTCATACAGACATGGTCTGATTCCATGTACATAGAAGTGGCCTCAAGAAATCTGGATGCCATGCGTCTGTATCACAGACTTGGTTACGATGTGCTCAATACGGTCACAATCCGGAAGGATTTTCATCCTGAGGATTTCACAACCGCTTCAGAAGAAACGATCAGTCATATGAACTTTCATATAAAGAAAAGGAAACAATGACTCTTCAGAGTCGGTTTTGTAAGAAAACGGCTTACAGGGCACTTACATATGGTTAGGAGGCGGGTGTCCGTCAATCACCCGATGACGCAGCCGCATCCTCTGTAGTACAGGGAGACATGAACTGTCTGATATGGGAGCACGACACTGTAGTGACGTCAGGACCATATGAGCGGGTTACAGTCCTCGTCCCTTCAGGGGTGGGGTAATTGACGCAGAATCTTGTATATGGCAATCAGATTAATATTACTGGATATAGACAATACCCTTCTGGAATTTGACGGGTATGTGCACGAATTCATCAAAGAGACGCTTGCGCCATTTTCAAAGAGCGGATACAGAAAGGAAATGCAGGATACCTTTGATGAGGTCAACCACGAACTGTGGAAACAGCTGGAGGAGGGAAAACTCACCTTCCCGCAGCTGAAAAAAGTCAGATGGCAGATGATCCTGGACAGACTGGGCATTGACCAGAGCGGTGAATACATGGAGGAACTGTTCCGTCAGAACCTGCATGAAAGCACCATTATCACCGAAGGTGCCATGGAGATGCTTGCGGAACTGTCAAAGCATCACATTGTATGTTCGGCATCCAACGGACCGTATGAACAGCAGGTGTACAGACTGAACAAAGCGGGTATGGGAAAGTACTTCACCGCCCATTTCATTTCTGAGGATATCGGCTGTTCCAAACCGGATACGGGATTTTTTGAAGAGGCCATGCGCAGAATCAGAGAAATCACAAAAGAGGAAATCACAAAGGATGAAATCGTGATCATCGGTGATTCCATGTCATCGGATATGGAGGGCGGTCTGCGGTATGGATGTCATACATGCTTTTTTGACCGGAACAATACAGGCAAAACAGGAAAGACCGACTGGCAGGTTCACTCCCTGCAGGAGATCACGGAATATGTAAAGGAGCACAACGGATGAAGGATATCATATACACACACCTGGAAGAACTGTGCGATGCACTGATTGAAACGGAAAAAGAGGAAATCGCGGATCAGATCAGTGAGGAGATTGCGGATATCATCATATCCGGTGATGATATTCTGATCGACGGCGTGCAGCTGGAAGACGGCAGTATCGATCCGGAACACCTGCTTGTGGATATGGATGACAGATATTATTTCCATGTCTTTACATCAATGCAGAGATTCAACAGATGTCAGGGAAAACATCCGTATGTTCTGCCTCTGGCATCCCTGATGGAACCGATCTATGCGGAAGACAGTTTCGGCGGCCTTGCGCTGAACCACAAAAAAGGAGATCCGATGGTTCTGATCTCCAAGGAAATGATATATGAGTGTCTGAGAAAACGGATTCCTCAGGCATGAATCAGATCATACAGCTCATCCATGTCCGAGGCGATGCCCAAAGCACCCGCTTCGACCATGGATGTTTTCTTTCCAAATCCCCATGTGACGCCAATGCACGGAATGCCATGTGCTTTTGCCCCGATTACATCAAAGTGCGTATCACCGATCATGACCGCATTTCCGATTGCGTGGTTTTCTTTCAGATATGCAATGACAGCGTCCTTTGTCTCGCGTGAGTGATCCATGGATGCCCCGCATACTGCCTCAAAATACTTTGCCAGACCAAAGTGTTCCATGATTTCCACCGCAACCGGTTCCGGTTTGGATGTCGCGACAAACAGACGGTATCCATCCTGTTTCAGACGTCCAAGAAGATCCTCAATTCCGTCATATGGAATGTTTTCAAACTTCCCGACGGTTGTATAACGGGCACGGAAGATGGTAATGGCCTGTTCAACCTCCTGGGGACTCATGCCAAACTGCGCAAATGTCTGTGAAAGAGGCGGACCGACAAAGAACCCGAGATCTTTCGGCTCCGGTGCATCGATACCCATCTGAACCAGTGCGTTATGTGCACTTTCTGTAATACCCGGACCGGAATCTGTCAGTGTACCGTCCAGGTCAAATAATACGGAATCATACTTATTCATTTTTTTCAACCTCGCAATCATAGTACCATGTTCTGATCAAACGGTAACCCGAAACTGTCCGGATCTGATATCATATGTACAGTCTTAAGCAAATGTTAACGTATTGTTCATGTCAAGTTCACATACACTGCGTAACATGTGCAATGAAAGAAGGGATGACACATGGAAGAAAACAGAGAAAACACAGCAGTACCTGAAAACAGCGGTACCGAACATAAAGACGAAGAAGTCAAAAAGGAAACAACAGACGGAGAACCTGTGATACAGACACCTTCAGATCAGCCGGAAACAGAAGAAAAACCTCAGGAAACCGGACAGGAGAAACCGGAAGAAACAAAGAAAGACGAACAGCCTGAAACAAAGAAAACAGAACCGGTTAAGAAAGAGAAGAAAGTGAAGAGAAATCATTCCGGATGGAAGACGGCAGGTAAGGTAATCGGTGTGATTGCCCTTGTCTTTGCGGCATCCTTCGGCGGTACGATCGCAGCCATGAAGTGGATGGAAAAACGCATGACCGCATCCATCAACGATCAGATGGAGGATATCTTCGGAAACATGCCGAACGGATTTGACGGAAACGGATTCGATTACAACTACAACTACAGCAATGGCAATGATGATTCCCAGCAGAAAACCAACAACAACTCTGCCGGACTTGGCATCTATATCCGCTCTGACTCCGATCAGGCGGTGATCTATGACTTCACACCGGATTCCCTGGCGGACGATGCAGGATTACAGGAAGGAGATATCATCATCTCCATCAACGGTGAGGAAACGGATGACTACGATGATGTCGTGGAAGAGCTTCAGGATTACAGTCCGGGTGATGTGGTAACGGTCGGCTATATGCGTGATGGTGAAAAGCACACTGCAGATGTGCAGCTGATTGACCGCAATTCACCAAACAGCGACTTCCCGTATGCCGGAAAAGGATACATGCAGTAAGAAGAAATGCACTGAAAACAGTGCATTTTTCAATTATGGTGCTATACTTTTGAATGTCAGTTGTGACGGAGGGTAAAAATGAAAGAATATACACCGATTAAAGAAGGAAAGGTACGTGAAATCTATGACGCGGGTGATGCGCTCATCATGGTTGCGACGGATCGTATCTCCGCATTTGATGTCATTCTCAAAAACAGAGTAACATCCAAGGGCGCTGTTCTGACACAGATGTCCGAATTCTGGTTTAATCTGACAAAGGACATCATTCCAAACCACATGATTTCCACGGATGTCAGGGACATGCCTGAATTTTTTCAGAATGATGAATTTGCGGGCCGTTCCATGTTATGCCGGAAACTGCGCATGATTCCGGTTGAGTGTATTGTTCGCGGATATATTACAGGAAGCGGCTGGGCAGGCTATCAGAAGGACGGAACTGTCTGCGGTATCGCACTGCCGGAAGGCCTGAAGGAATGTGATCAGCTTCCTGAACCGATTTACACACCAAGTACAAAGGCTGAAATCGGTGATCACGATGAAAATATCTCCTATGAAAAGTCCATCGAGGTTCTGGAAAGGGAATTCCCTGGACATGGTGAGGAATACGCCGCAAAAATCAGGGACGCAACCCTTGCACTGTACCGCAAGTGTGCGGACTATGCCCGTGAAAGAGGCATTATCATTGCGGACACAAAGTTTGAATTCGGTCTGAATGAAAACGGGGAAGTGGTTCTCGGTGATGAGATGCTGACACCGGATTCCTCCCGTTTCTGGCCGGTTGAAGGCTATGAACCGGGTCATGGTCAGCCATCCTTTGACAAGCAGTTTGTCCGTGACTGGCTCAAGGCAAACCCTGACAGTGACTACTGCCTGCCGCAGGATGTCATTGATAAGACCATCGCCAAGTACAGGGAAGCGTACTTCCTGTTAACAGGTAAGGAAATCAACGCCTGAATTATTTCCGGTACATGATCTGTACCGGATTTTTCTTTGTTGCAATTTCAGAAAGCGGGACTAGAATAGTGAATAAAAGGACAGGAAAAGAAAATGAGTGAAATCAGAATTGATGAAATGAATGAAATCCGTGCCGCATATGAGGCGGATGTCAAAAACAGAGTCGTCAGAAATGCACTGACAAAAAATGATGTCAATGTCATTTCCCGCGTATTTGAGGCGGAAGCTGCCAATCCGTTTGTTTTCAATGTGGAAAACAGGACAATGGGCGCCACAAACCAGATGGCAAGCGGAAGATGCTGGCTGTTCTCCTCGATGAATGTACTGCGTGAAGTCGTCGCAAAGAAGTACAACATTCCGGAATTTGAACTGTCACAGAACTATGTTGCCTTCTATGACAAGCTGGAAAAGGCAAACTGGTTCATGGAGTGCACACTGAAGGAAATCGACAGTCCGCTGGACAGCGAAAACATGCGTTTCCTGATGCAGATGCCGGTGGGAGACGGCGGACAGTGGAACATGGTACAGTCTCTTGTCAAGAAGTACGGTGTATGCCCGAAGAGTGCCATGCCTGAAACATACCAGTCTTCCCATACACGTTCCATGAACGGAATTCTGAATAAAAGACTGCGCCGTTTTGTCATTGACTCCCGTAAGGCACATGCGGAAGGAAAGGATGTGGAAGCAGTCAGAAAGGAAGCACTGACGGAAATCTACGGATTCCTGGCATCCTGCTTCGGACTGCCACCGAAGGAATTCACATTTGAATACTATGACAAGGATGAAAAGGCACACGCTGTCTACCATCTGACCCCAAAGCAGTTCTATGATGAATATGTCGGTGTCAATATCGATGATTATATCAATTGTATCAATGGTCCGACTGCCGATAAGCCGTTCCATAAGACATTCACTGTCAAATACCTCGGTAATGTCGTTAACGGCAATCAGGTCAACCTGCTCAACCTGCCGATGGATGAGCTGAAGAATGCGATCATTTCTCAGCTCAAAGACGGTGAAGTCGTATGGTTTGGCTGTGACTGCGGACCGGACGGAGACAGGGAATCCGGATTATGGGATGATCAGCAGTTTGACTATGAAGGCACCTTCGGCATGAAACTTTCCATGACAAAGGCGGAAATGCTGGATTACAGCCAGTCTGCCATGAATCATGCCATGGTCATTACAGCTGTCAACCTCGATGAAAACGGAAAATCGAACAGATGGAAGATTGAAAACTCCTGGGGTGACAAGCCTGCCCACAAGGGTTACTTCATCGCTTCCGATACATGGTTTGACAGATATGTCTACGTGGCTGCCATCCACCGCAGATACCTGTGCCAGGAGGCACTGGATGCCCTGAAGCAGGAACCTGTGGAATTACAGCCATGGGATCCATTCGGAACACTTGCGGACTGATTCAAACGGGATATCCAAATCGGATATCCTTTCATTTTCCCTTTGAATTTCTGAAAAAATCCGTGCTAAAATAACTGCCGTAACGAGCAGCGTACTTGCGTAAGACCGGTTATGCAGGAAAAAGCTGTTCGATTTTTTCATATCCGGGAACCCGGATATTCCGGTATCCAGCGTGTGGCCGCAAGGCGTAAATCCAGATGGACACATGCTTTTTTTCATGGAAAGGGAAAGGTAAATTTATGGAAACATCCAATCAGTATCTTGGTACAGAGAAGATCGGCAGACTGATGAAACAGTATGCTGTTCCATGTATCATTTCACTTCTTGTCGGTGCACTCTACAACATCGTCGATCAGATCTTCATTGCCAATGCGAGTTATCTTGGCTCCTACGGCAATGCCGCAAACACCGTCGTATTTCCGCTTACGGTTGTCGCACTGGCAGCGGCAGTCATGATCGGAGACGGCTGCTGTGCCTTTGTCAGTATCTGTCTTGGCCGACAGGAAACATCCAAAGCAAAGCATAGTGTGGGCAATGCGGTTGTCATGACCGTCGCTGTTTCTCTGATCATTACGGCAGTGTATCTTGTTTTCTCAACACAGTTCATCTCCATGTTTGGAGGAACCGTCAACCCTGAAACATTCATGCACTCCAAAGAGTATTTCTTCTATATCTCAATCGGTATCCCGTTCTACATGTTCGGACAGTCCATGAATCCGATCATCAGAGCCGATGGCAATCCGAAATTTGCGATGATCTGCACTCTGGCGGGTGCTCTCATCAATATCATTCTTGACCCGGTTTTCATCTTCATTTTCAGGTGGGGCATGATGGGCGCGGCAGTCGCAACTGTCGCCGGTCAGGTTGTGACAGCCATTGCCTCCATCTGGTATCTGCGTCATATGAAGCTGATCAGACCGGAGAAACAGGATTACCGGCTGTCTATGCGGATCTGTGGAAAAACGCTGGTTCTTGGCATGACAAGCTTCCTCTCACAGATTTCTCTTGTGGCATCCATGGCAGCCATAAACAACATGATCCGTTATTACGGTGCTCTGGATCCGGTGTTTGGCCAGGTGGAATATGCACAGATTCCAATGGCGGTTGTCGGTATTGTCATGAAGTTCTTCCAGATTGTCATTTCCATCGTTGTCGGTATGGCCGCAGGATGCATTCCGATCGTCGGATTCAATATGGGTTCCGGCAGAAAGGACAGAGTGAAATCTCTGTTTACACGTCTGCTTGCCTGCGAAGCTCTGACAGGACTGATCGCTCTGATTCTTGTGGAGGTATTCCCGAAACAGCTGATCGGCATCTTCGGTGCCGCCAACGAGAGCGTCTACTATACTGAATTTGCATTGAAGGCATTCCGTGTTTACCTGTGCATGATCGTTTTTGCATGTGTAAACAAGGCATGTTTCATCTTCCTGCAGGCAATGGGCAAGGCGGCTGCCTCCACAGCACTGTCCATGATCCGTGAGGTTATTTTCGGTGTCGGTTTTGCATTACTGCTTCCGATGATCTTCGGTCTGGACGGTGTGCTGTATTCCATGCCTGTATCGGATATTCTCACATTTGCCGTTGCTTTGATTCTGATCATACGCACATACAGAAAACTGAATGAGAAAGGAGCACATGCATGAAAAACAGAGTCATTACCATCAGCCGTGAATTCGGAAGCGGCGGTCGTACCATCGGAAAAACGGTTGCCGAACATCTCGGGATCCCGTGTTATGATTCCGAAATTCTTGAATCCATCGCCAGGGAAAGCGGCTTTACCGAAGCCTACATCAAAGATGCCGGAGAGTATGCCCCGACAGGGCTGTTTTCCAACGCATTCTTCAACCGCACATTTTCC
Source organism: Bulleidia sp. (assembly GCA_051873755.1). Taxonomy (GTDB): domain Bacteria; phylum Bacillota_I; class Bacilli_A; order Erysipelotrichales; family Erysipelotrichaceae; genus Bulleidia. The sequence goes on from JBJEFE010000062.1 coordinate 36,579, forward strand.
TTATCCAACGAGGATGAGCTCTGGATCCTGCAGAGCAGAATCATCAGGGAACTGGCACAGAAGGGACCGTGCGTCATTGTCGGCAGATGCGCTGACAGTATTCTCAATGACACGGCGTTATGTCTGAAGGTGTTTATTCACGCTTCCCTGCAGTTCCGTGCAGACCGCATTGTCAGGGTATATGGGGAAAGGGAGGAATCCCCTGAACAGAGACTGCGTGACAAGGATAAACGCAGAGCTGCCTATCACAGATTCTATACAGACATGAAGTGGGGACATGCCCAGAACTATCATATCTGCCTGGATTCCGGCGTGATCGGACTGGAACAGTGTGCCTCCATCATTGAACAGCTGTACAACAGCGATGCCGTATTCGGGCAGCAGACAGAGTAATCCTCCATTCAAGGATCATCTTTCGGGATGATCCTTTTTTGAACCACAATGCGGAATTGTGTATTCATTCTGCCTGCTGTTTTGATATAATGATGGTTAGTTAAACGGAGAACATGAGTTAATGAAAGCTGGTATCATTTCACTCGGCTGTGCCAAGAATCTGGTGGATACGGAGAATATCCTCGGACTGTTGAGACAGTCGGGTATTGAAATCACAACGGACAGAAATGAAGCGGATGTGATGATCGTCAATACATGCGGATTTATCGAATCAGCCAAATCGGAAGCGATCGAAACCATACTGGATGTCGCGGATCTCAAGCAGGGAAAACTGCAGAAACTGATCGTGACAGGATGTCTTGCCCAGCGGTATAAGCCGCAGCTGATGGAGGAGATGCCGGAGGTTGACCGCTTTATTGCAATTGAGGAATACAGACAGATGGGTTCCATTCTTTCAAAGGAACTCGGTGTGCGTATTTCCAATGATTACGGATTGACGCCGCGTGTGCTTTCCGGCAAGCCGTGGATGGCATATCTTTCCATATCCGACGGCTGTCTGAACCGCTGTGCTTTCTGTGCGATTCCATTGATCCGCGGGAACCTGAAGTCGGTACCGATGGATGAAGTCATTGCCGAGGCAAAGCGTCTGATTGCGGAAGGTGTAAAGGAAATCACACTGGTAGCCCAGGACTGCACAAGATATCTGTATGAAACGGATCACAGATCCCATCTGTGTGAACTGCTTGAGAAACTGGATGCGCTGGAAGGAATCCACTGGATCCGGATTCTGTACATGTATCCGGATGAGATGGAGGAGAATCTGATTCACACCATCGCGCAAAGCAGACATATTCTGCCGTATTTTGACATCCCCACTCAGCATGGCAGTGATGCGGTGTTAAAACGCATGCGCAGACATACATCCAGACAGGAGATTCTCAACCGTGTGGAAACCATCCGCAGGGAAATCCCGGATGCGGTGCTGCGTACAACCCTGATTACCGGCTTCCCGGGTGAAACCCTGGAAGAACATGAGGAAACCGTTTCTCTTGTCAAAGCCATCCGCTGGAATCATCTTGGCGCATTCACCTTTTCAAGAGAAGAGGGAACACCGGCCTATGACATGGATGACAATGTCCCGCAGAAAGAAAAGCAGAGAAGGCGGGATGAAATCATGAACATCCAGGATGAGATTGCCCAGCAGATTCTCACAGATCAGATCGGCATGGAATGTGAAGTGATTGTGGAACGGTTTGACCCTTTGACACAGATGTATGTGGGCAGAACATGGATGCAGGCACCGGATAATGTGGACGGTGTCATCCGCTTCCATCCGCTGCGTGAACACCAGGCCGGACAGTTTGTCAAGGTCCGCATCACAAAAGTATCTGGACAGAACCTCATTGGTGAGGAGATATAGGAGGATTTGAATGAAGTGTTACATTGGTATTGACCTTGGCGGTACAAACGTACGTGTCGCAAAGGTCACCCAGGACGGAGAGGTCCTGGCACAGGTCAAAGGACCGTCTTATGGTACGGAAGGACCGGAAAAGGTCATGGCAAACATCAAGAAGCTTGTCCATGAAATTCCGGACTGGCAGGAAGCCAGCGGCATCGGTGTCGGCGTACCTGGTCCGGTAGATGGCAGAACAGGCAGAATGGCATTATCCACAAATCTGAATGGATTTGCAGGATACCCTGTTGCGGAAGAGCTGAGTGAGGAATTCGGCATGCCGGCATTCCTGGACAACGACGCAAACGTCGCAGGCCTTGCGGAAGCACTGGTCGGTGCTGGCAAGGGCCTGAACACGGTATTCTACGTTACCATTTCCACAGGGATCGGCGGTGTGCTTGTCGTTGACAGTAAGACGGTTTCCGGTATGCACGGATTCGGCGGTGAAGTTGCCAACATCATCATTGACCGCAACCGTGAGAAGGTCAACAACCTGAACATCGGTGCCATCGAAAACGAAGCCAGCGGTACAGCCATCACACGCAAGGGCAAGGTTGCCTTCGGTGATGATGCGATCCAGCATGCAGGCCAGGTATTTGACAAAGCTGCGGAAGGCTGTGAAAAGGCAAAGGAAATCGTTGCGACAATGGAAGATGACCTGGGAAGATTCTTCTCCATCATTTCCTGTGTATGCGATCCGGAAATGTTCATTATCGGCGGCGGTATGACAAAGAGTGCAGATAAGTTCCTGCCGGGTGTGATTGAGGCATTCAGGAAGTATTCTCACACAGCCGTGCATGATACGCCGTTTGTCATTGCCGGTCTGGAGGAACCTGGTGTTGTCGGTGCCGCAATGGTTCCGTTCTCCCACGGTTTATAAGATCATTGACCAACATGGATGTTTGTTTTTCAAACATCCTTTTTCTATGGTATGATTGTGCGGGTGATTTGGATGTATCATATTTCAGATGTAAAACGGTTCCTGAGATGTCCGATCGGATTTTATCTCGAACAGTCAGCGGAAAAACGGGAGTTTCACCCATTTGTCAGACTGGATGAGAGAATCACGGACCTTGCCGGAATCAGACTTGGAATACAGGACGCTTTCATCGGCGAAAAAGGGGATGACCCGCATCGTGCGATGGAGGCACTTTCGTCGTACTCCTGGCTGGTCAAGGCAAGATTTGAGTACCATGATCTGAGAATCAAGGTTCCGTTTCTGCATAAAACAGAAGACGGATGGGACCTGTATTTCCTGTTTACGGGCATTTATCCCCACCCGGATGACACCACATTCTACTGTGCCAACGTATGGGTACTCGAACATCTGGGCGTAAAGCTGAATCGTATCCGTATCATTCATCTCAATGCGGATTATGTCCGTGGAAAACAGCTGGATCCGGATGCCCTGTTTACCATCAGTGATTCATTCTACAATTCCAACAACAATCCGACCGTCCCGCTGGAAGCCACAATCCGTGGCAGGATGCGTGACTTCGATGCCATAACCGAACAGATGAAACAGCTCAACGCCTCCAATCTTCCTCAACCGGTACGCACCCAGATGTGTACGGGAAGAAACCGCTGTGCATATTACAGTCAGTGTTTTTCCGATCATATGGAAGAGCCGGATAATTCGATTACCCATCTGTTCTGTTCACAGTACCGCTATGCGATGAAAAGCGAGGGAATGACACGGCTGAAGGATGCGGATATCGACAGAATTGAAGGAAGCAGAATGCAGTATGCACAGATCTGTGCCGACGCCAACGGCGGCCTGTTTGTGGACAAAGCCGCTTTAAGACAGTGGCTGTCCAATGTAAAGTATCCGATCTCCTTCCTTGATTTTGAATGGGAGAGGTTTGCGGTACCGCCGTATGAAGGCATGAAGCCGTATGATGTACTGCCGTTTGAATATGCCCTGTATATCCTGCATGAGGACGGTACAATGGAAAACAGAGTGTATCTGAATGTCCATGATGACCGCAGAAACATGGCGGAAAATCTGATCCGGGATATTCCGGAAACCGGTACGGTTGTGGCATATAATGCGACGGCTGCCGAATCCGTGCGCATCCATGAGTTTGAGATGCTGTATCCGGACCTTGCGGAAAAGCTTGCGTCCATCAATGCAAGAATGGAGGACCTGCAGCTGCCGTTTATCACCGGTACGATCTACGATGTCAGAATGAGAGGACAGTGGTCACTCAAGGTCATCATGTCCATGATGAATGATCCGGGATACCAGGATCTTGACATCAATCAGGGCATGGAAGCCGTATACCAGTGGCGGCACCTGGATTACGATGACGGAACACCGCAGCAGGAAAAGGAAAAAATCGTTGAGGATCTGCGCAAATACTGCGGTATGGATGCCTATGCCATGACGGTTGTATACAACTGGCTGAAATCCCTTGTCGAAGATGAAACAGACACAAAGTGAAGAATGTAGTGAAGAGGCTCATTCTTCACTTTTCCTTTTGTCGGGATGAGGCTATAATATGTGTAACAGAAGCCATAACTGAATCTTTTAAAAACAGAAAACGGAACGGGAGCACGTCAGAATGACGGTGTTGCTTTCGTTGTCAATATCTTACAAGAAACTGGAGGTTAAAATTATGCGGTTTGAGATTGTAGGAAAGAATGTAACAGTTACCCCGGCGATGAGGGAACAGATCGAGAAGAAGCTGACTTCTCTGCAGAAGTACCTTCTGATTGATCCGGACACGGTAGTCAGAGTCGTCGCAAGAGTTTATCCAAACTCTCAGAAAGTAGAGGTTACAATACCGACAAAAGTCGGAATTCTCCGTACGGAAGTTGTCAATGATGACTTCTATGCGGCAGTGGATCTCGCCATTGATAAACTGGAAGACCAGATCAGAAGACAGAAGACAAGACTTTCAAGACGTCACAGAGAACACCTCTCCGAAGCATTTATCCAGGCTGACATTGCCGAGGAAAAGGAACAGGAGATTCCGGTACGCACAAAGTCCATTACAGCGGATGAGATGGCACTGGATGAGGCAATCATGCAGATGGAACTGTCAGGACACAGCTTCTACATCTACAAGGATGAGGATTCCGGAAAGATTGCGGTTGTATACGGCAGAAACTCCGGCGGCTACGGTCTGATCGAAGTCGACGAATAAACATACACCAGGAGGCATTCCGATCACAGAATGCCTCTTTTTCATGCGGATAAAAAAAGCTCCAGGCAGGAGCTAAAGAAGGGCAATGATCATGATGGTCAGATTGACAAGCGCAAATCCCATTGCACCGGGAATAAAGCTGCCTGTCTGGTTGTAGAAATAGGACAGCAGAATCATCAGGATGACATTGTACAGAAGGGTCGTCATCAGTGTCAGAGGGTTCAGGGAAGGGATGAACAGGAATGTCATTGCAATCCCTGCCAGAATCCCTGTTGTCAGGATGATCTGTGCTTCATTGTGATTGACTTTCATATGGTCGGTGGCACATTTGACACCGATGGATATCGATACGGCTTCCATGAAACTGTATCCCACCAGCATGGCAGGCAGGGCATAGCCGTACTCAGCCAGCACCTCACCGCTTGGAATAATGACCCGGCAGTGCAGTGTCTGCAGGGAAAAGACCGTCCAGAGAAGAATCAGAACATAGGCAATCGACGTATACAGTACCGTATCATCGAGGTTGTATTTGGCCCGGTTGTAATGCAGACCGAACAGATTCCAGTCATAGATAATCAGAATGGATCCCAGAACATTGAAGGATGTCATCAGTGAGATGTCATACTGCCGGACAAGGATATTCAGTATCCTTGCACAGACCGGTATCATCACAAACAGGCCAAGCGATCTGACAACACGCTTCATGGATAATGTAGAGTTGATTTTTTTCATACACATATTGTACATAAAAATGTGCGATGATCAAACGGAATTCAGATGTGCAACAGGCAATTATAATTGAAACCCGTGTCCGGTACAAACAAAATCGGAAGAATTACCGAAAATCGGGAATCTGCGCGGATTTCCTTGTATTTATGCGGAATATTATGCAGGATAATGGATATTCCATGGAACATCTGAGAAAGGAACCTGTATATGTCGTCACAATTCAACGGCCGTCAGCTGACAAGAATCGCGTCGCTGATCGCCACACACTATCGCCAGTCATTACGTAAAATGGAATCACTGGAAGCACAGAATGCCGTTGCCATGAATCTGAAGGAGTATAACGATGCGGCAGAATATGTGCAGCGGGTTGACCGTGCACTGCAGGACTGCAGCAGTGATACACGTTTTATCATCCGCAACGGTTTTCTGAAAAACAGCGAATCCAAATGGTATATGAACTATTTCTCCCGCAATACATTCTACCGCCTGCGCAGGAAAGCAGTCAGCGAATTTCTGACCACACTTGACTTCTGATAAAAATGAAAATGATTTCACAAACTGTAAACGCTTTGATTCATTCGTTGTAAATCAGTCTGAATGGTGATAATATTTTGTTAATGAAAATCGATTTTTTCACCCGCACAGGTGGTATTTCGACGAAGAGCAAGTAGGAGGATATGATTAAAATGCTGAAAGGTATTGCTGCTTCACAAGGAATTGCAATCGCAAAGGTCTATAAGCTGGTCTCACCAACTCTGGACATTCAGAAGAAGGACGCTTCTGCTGAAGAAGAGCTTGCAAAACTCGACGCTGCTTTCAAAAAGACAGTCGCTGACATTGAAAAGATCAAGGAAGTCGCTTCCAAGAGTCTGAAGGAAGAAGAACTCGCAATTTTCGACGCACATCTGATGATGGCAAATGACCCTGAATTCAGAAACATGATCGAAGATGAGATCAGGAACAACAACGTCAATGCGGAATACGCTGCCGACAGTGTTTCCACAATGATGATCGGTATGTTCGAAGCCATGGACGATGAGTACATGAGAGGCAGAGCTGCCGACATCCGCGACGTTACATTCCGTCTGGAATGCAACCTGACAGGCAAGGTAATTCCAAACCTGGCTACACTGGATGAACCGGTTGTCATCGTCGCAAAGGACCTGACTCCATCCGATACAGGTTCCTTGAACAAGGAATTCGCAAAGGGCTTCGCTACAGAACTGGGCGGACGTACATCCCACAGTGCCATCATGGCTAGATCTCTGGAAATTCCTGCAGTTGTCGGCTGCAAGGGTATCCTGGATGAACTGAACAGCGGTGACTATGTTGTTCTGGATGCCATCAACGGTGAAGTCATCCTGAATCCAACAGAAGAGGAAGTTGCCAAGTATACAAAGATGGCAGAAGACTACGCTGCTGAAAAGGCTGCATTAAAGGCTCTGAAGGATCAGAAGACAGTTTCCACAGATGGACACCAGGTACTCCTGGTTGGAAATATCGGTTCTCCGGCAGACGTTGCAGGTGTCATTGACAACGGTGGTGAAGGCGTTGGTCTGTTCCGTACAGAATTCCTGTACATGAAGAGCGAAAATGACTTCCCGGATGAAAACACACAGTTCGCAGCTTACAAGGAAGTTCTTGAAGGCATGAACGGCAAGCCTGTTGTCATCAGAACTCTGGATATCGGCGGCGATAAGAAGCTGAACTACTATCAGTTCCCGGAAGAAATGAACCCGTTCCTTGGTGTACGTGCTGTCCGTTTCTGCCTGATGAGAAAGGATATCTTCAGAACACAGTTAAGAGCTCTGCTGAGAGCATCCGCATTCGGTCATCTGTGCATCATGTTCCCGATGATCGCAACAGTCAACGAATTCAAGGAAGCAAAGCAGGTTTATGATGAAGAACGTGCAAAGCTGATCGCTGAAGGCGTCGCAGTCGGTGAAGACGTTGAAGTCGGCTGCATGATCGAAATCCCTGCAGCTGCAGTTCTGGCTGACCAGCTGGCTAAGTACGCTGACTTCTTCTCCATCGGTACAAACGACCTGATCCAGTATTCCATGGCTGCAGACAGAATGTCTGAACCGGTTTCCTATCTGTATCAGCCGATGAATCCATCCATTCTCCGTCTTATCAAGATGACAATCGACGGTGCACACAAGAACGGCAAATGGTGCGGTATGTGTGGTGAAATGGCTGGCGATGAACTGGCAGCTCCTGTACTGTTAGGTCTTGGTCTGGATGAATTCTCCATGAGTGCTACTTCCATCCTGAAGGCTCGTAAGATCATCAACAACATCAGCTACGAAGAAATGAAGAAGCTGGCTGATGAAGCAGTTGCCTGCGATACAGCTGAAGAAGTAACAGAACTGGTCAAGAAGGTTATTGCCTGATCACAAAACCAACAGAAGGTGTCGAAAGACACCTTCTGTATTTTTTATTTTTTTTTATTTTTTTTTTATTTTTTTTGTGTGTGAGGATAAATGGATGATTGATGGTGATTTTGACAGAACCGTGGAAACAGGGATCCATGCGTGTGATCCCGTAATCTTTCTGGATTATCCGAAAGATATCTGTGTGAAAGGAATCACCGACCGTGTCGGAAAACAGAGATCCGATCTTTCATGGATTGAATATACAACTGATCCTGAACGGATGGATCTGCTTCAGCACTATGATACGGATCGCTGTCCTCTCATCATGTCTTTGATGAAAAAATATCATGAGAAAGCATTTCTGATCTTCTCTTACAGAGAGGAAACGGATGAATGGCTCCGAAAAAAAGAACGGATCCTCTTTTTCAGGGGATCCGATGATTTCAGAACGGGTTGTATGAGGAAGGAACATAGAATTCCTGCAGGTCATCCAGTCTCAGGCATCCAAGTGCCTTACCGTATACACAGCCGCAGTCAATGTGGAAGATCGTATCATTTTTGCCGTGAATGATCTTTCCTGCATATTCATTTCCATAACAGAATGTCGGTGTATGTCCGACAATCATGGTTGTATCGTTGAACGGATTGTCATCAATTTCGATATGGGCCCATACAAGCACACCCTCCGGAACCGCTGACATGTGAATGTCCGGAAGGAAATACTGGTCCGCAACACCGGCATGGACAAGCAGGAACTTTCTTCCGTGTACATCCAGGTACTGATAGAACCGTTTGTTTTCCTCCAGGTATAAACGGATATCATGACATTCCGGGAAGGAGAGGTCCATGAACTGATCTGCTGTGGAGTACCCGCCGTTGGAATGAAGCCAGCAGACAAAATCCTCTGTCATATCAATACAACTGCAGTCTTTCTTTGCCAGAATCAGATCCCCGGCATACCGTTCCAGCCACACATCGTGGTTGCCGAATATGATATGCATGGATGGGTTGTCCATGATCTGTTTCAGAAGGGCAATGGATTCATTGCCGCGGTCACAGATATCTCCGACAATCCACAGTTCATCACATTCCGTGGAATAACGGATTTTTTCCAGCATCTGATTGAATTCTTTTCTGCATCCGTGCAGATCGCTCATTACATAGGTTGCCATACGTATAGTTTAGCACAGACTAACAGAAAAGTAATCGCTTACATTTCAAATTCCACTTTTTTCATTCGGAAAAACAATGCATGTTCAGAGTGCTTTCCTTCTGTTTTTCTTCACAACATACATCTTTTTTGATATAATGCTTTCGATATTTTTAAAGGAGAATAAAAGATGGGAAGAGCACATGAAGTCCGCGCAGCCTCCATGGCAAAAACTGCGGCAAAGAAATCCAAGCTGTACTCCAGATTTGGAAAAGAGCTGTATATCGCAGCTAAGAGCGGCGTCCCTGATCCTGATATGAACCTCAGCCTGAGAAGAAAGATCGCCGAGGCAAAGCAGAACCAGGTTCCTGCTGATGTAATCAAAAGAGCAATCGACAAGGCAAAGGGCGGTTCTGATGAATCCTATAATGAAGCAAGATATGAAGGATTCGGACCTGGCAACTCCACAATCATCGTGGACTGCCTGACAGACAATACAAACCGTTCCTATACAGAAGTCAAGACATGCTTTAACAAGTGTCATGGTGCCAAGATGGCAAATGCCGGTGCCGTATCCTTCGGTTATGAAGCAGTCGGTCTGTTCAGGTTCCCGTATGAGGATGAAGAGGCAATGCTGGATGCCATGATGGAAGCGGAAGTCGATGTTCAGGATATCGCTGTGGAAGACGGTATGATGACAGTTCGCACAGCCTTCAACGATTTCGGCAAGGGACAGGATGCGATTGAAAAGTTCGTACCTGCTGTTGAATTTGATGTCTGCGAAGCAACACTTCTTCCAAATGAATATGTCACTCTGACAGAACAGGAAGACATCGACGCATACCACAAGCTGATGGATATGCTGGATGATGTGGATGATGTAAACAAGGTTTACACAAACGTTCTGATCGAAGGCGAATAACAGTCATGCATGAATCCCGGAATACAGACCGGGATTTTTTATATGCAGGAAACCGTGTTTCTGCTATGATGGATGCGGTTCAGGGGGGAATGGATATGTCAAAAAGAAAACGTACACTTGTTATCTGCAATCTTGTCGCCGCAGCCGGTTTCACGGTTGCCGGTATCGGAAACATGCTTCATGGTAAAACATGGATCGGGGTGATGTTTCTTGTATGTGCACTTCTGCAGTGTGTTTCCGCATTGGCTAATGCGCGCAATCCTCAAATCTGATACTTTCCTCTCGATTCCGCAGGTGTAAATCTGTTTTGTGCCGGGGTATACTGCAGGTAAGAAAAGAGGAGCGAACATGCAGAAGGAAACATTCAGAGAAGTCATTCAGATGATCTTCGGTGCCGTGGGCGTATCGATGGGTATTGCGGTTGCGGTGCTGAATCTGTTTGACAGCACGACCGTCATCAGTTCCGGCACATCCATGATTCTGCTGGGTATCGGACTTTCATGCCTTGGCATATCCGTCATGGCGGAACATGCCTGATGATGCATACAATCTGAAAAAACAACGGCTCTTCCGGAGCCGTTTTGTATTTCTGTTATTTTCCTCTGATCAGAACAACGGAAAGATCGTTGACATTGGTTCCCGTCGGACCTGTCATGATCAGTCCGCCGCATTCCTGCAGGGCATGATAGGAATCGTTTCTCTGAAGGACATCAGAGATCCGGATTCCTTTTTCACACAGGATTCGTGCGGTATCCTGATCCACATATCCGCCTGCCGCATCCGTCGGTCCATCTGTCCCGTCCGATCCGATTGAAAATACACATGCCTGTTTCAATCCGGCAATACCTTCCGCTGCGCCCAGTGCCAGTTCCTGATTTCTGCCGCCAATACCATTCCCGGTAATCTGAACCACGGTTTCACCGCCGCAGATCACTGCCAGGTTTTCATCCCTGTGTTCACAGGCAATTGATGCCAGGAAGCTGCCTGCCTCCTTTGCCTGACAGTGCAGGGAGGAAGTCAGAATCATGGTGTCGTATCCAAGTTCCTGTGCACATTCCTTTGCGCTGGCACACAGCTGTCTGACACTGCCGGTAATATGTGTTTCAACATTGCCAAGCTGCTTCGGAGTTTCCTGATTCAACAGTTCCATGATCTCTTCCGAAACATGGAGACTGTATTTTTCCACGATTGCCAGTGCATCTGCACAGGTGGAGGAATCCGGATGACACGGTCCGCTTGCGATCATATCCAGCGGATCCCCGATGATATCACTCAGCACAACCGTAAATACCCTTGCCGGTGCACACAGCTGTGCAAACCTGCCGCCCTTGACACGGGAAAGACGCTTGCGGATCGTGTTGATTTCCGTGATGTCTGCACCACAGGCCAGCAGCTGCTGACTGATGTCCTGCAGTTGTGCAAGCGGAATCAGCGGATCTTCAAACAGTGCACTTCCACCACCTGAGATCAGCACAATCACAAGGTCATCCTCACACAGGCACGATACAAGCCGTTCCGCCTGCTTTGTCGCAAGGATACTGTTTTCATCCACAATCGGGTGTCCTGCCTCTTGGATTTCAATGTTCCGGATCGGACCTCTGGAATGTCCGTATTTGGTAATGCAGATACCGTGGAAATCCGTTCCCGCAAGGAGTCTGACTGCCGCATCACTCATCTTCCATGCGGCCTTGCCGAACGATACGACAACGGTTTTCCCTTTGGCCTTCGGCAGCCGTTTCATGGCCTGCTGTACCGCATGATCCGGTTTTGCCTGCTGCAGGGCGTGGTCAATGATCTTCTGCGCATCCTGTCTTAATGTATTCATATGTTTTTCCCTCTTTTTTCCTATTGTACAATACAAAAAAAGAATCATGACGGTGAATCATGACTCTTTTGCGGCGATACGGTAACTCCGGATCAGAAGGATGATGCCGATACCCAGCAGGATATGCCCGATCCCCGCAATCCCGGAAACGGATGCGGAAAGAACGGAAGATGGATTCTGTACCGTTACCTGCAGGACACCCCGCACCACAAACATGATGACGGTAACGATCAGACCTGCATTGTATGTGATCATGCACGGTTTCCATGTTCCTGTATGTTCAATATCCAGCTGTGATAATGACAGGGCAATGATCAGATTGACAAGAACACCCAGTACAAACAGATGCACGTGGACCCTGGAAAGAGCGGTGACTCCCGTATAGCCGTTCCACTTTGTGAATTCGCGATAGAATACACCGCCGCACAGTGCCCCAACCGCATATGCCATGGCTGTATTCAGATACTTTTTCATATCAAACCTCCCGACAACATTGTATGGGAAAGCATGTGAACATACAACCGCACCATGTTCATGTTAGAATGATAGAAAGAAAAGGAAAGAATGTATGGAATATATCAGAACCGGCAATACATATGCGGTACGCATGGATCGTGGTGAGGAGGTCATGGCGTGCCTGAAAAAACTGGCGGAAAACGAACACATCACATTTGGCATGATCCAGGGGCTTGGTGCCAGCGATCATGTCAGACTCGGCTGTTATGATGTCGCTTCAAAGCAGTACCATGTCAATACGATCGAAACCGCTCTTGAAATCACAAATCTCACCGGAAACATCACCACAAAGGATGATGAAGTCTATCTCCATGTACATATCACCGTGGCGGATGACAGCCAGAGAGCCTTTGGCGGACATCTGAACGAATGTATCATTTCCGGCACATGTGAACTGTTTGTGACGGTGCTTGAGGGAAAGGCTGGAAGGATGAACGATGACATCGGACATACCGGACTGAATATCATGCAGTTTGAAGGAGGCACAAAATGAAACTCATCTGTTATCCAAAGTGCGGTACATGCCGCAAGGCACAGAAGTGGCTGGATGAAAACAGCATCAGCTATGAATACCGGGATATTTCAAAGGAAACCCCGACCTATGAGGAACTGAAGCTCTGGCAGGAAAAAAGTGGTGTTGAAATCAGAAAGATGTTCAACACCAGCGGCAGATTATATAAGGAAATGAATCTGAAGGACAAAGTGAAGATAATGGACAAAGAAGAGGCACTGCACCTGTTGGCCACTGACGGCATGCTTGTCAGACGTCCGATTGCCATCAGGGATGACATTGTGCTGTTTGGATTCAAAGAAGACGACTATCAGAAACTGAAGGGATGAGAATGCTCATCTCTTTTTTCAGCGGATGTAGCGTGCCCCTCTGATCTCTTCTTTGAGAATCCGTGTACGCAGTGGTTCCTCCATGGTTGAAGTATACAGCTGACATGCACGGTATTCCATGTCACGGAAAGACTGAGGAAGATCGGAAAACCGCGATGCGATTCTGACATCCTTATCCCGGATTTCATGAAGCCATGCCCGACCCTGGTCATTGAAGGCAAGAACACGTACTGCCTGAGGGGAACGCATGGTTTCCGCTTCCTGCTTTGTGATCTGCAGAGCGCATGTCAGAAGACACCTGCGGATGCGGGAGGCGGTATAACGCCATGTTGTGGCGGAACTCATAAATGATGCATAGTCATCATTGCCATCCGCATGTTTCTTCAGATGGTTTTCAATGCCTTCGGAAAACAGGAAGTACTGTGACAATACAGAGGAAGGAGTCATGATCAGATAGGTGCGGATATACGGCCATAACCGTTCCATATACATCTGATATTCCTGCAGTGTTTCCTCCATCGGTGTGGAGTGAAACAGGGGTGTGTTTTCACGCAGTGCCTTTCGGATTGCCATGGCACTGGCGTTGGATGACATCGTCTCATCCAGGTAACCGCCGGTTCTCTGTATGACAACAGGTTCGATGCCCGTATCCTTGATTTCACGCAGATAACAGACGCCAAGGATATCATTGGGAGCCATGGATGAGGTCAGAAGGGAGTATGCCTTTGGATAGGAAACACCGTCTGCCATCAGTTCACGCAGATGATCCGGGTTGACGGATGTATCCGCAATATCCTGCAGATTTTCCACATTCCCGCACTCACTTCCAAAGCTGACCGCATCACATCCGCACATCTTCAGAAGATCCACACCTCCTTTGGCAAAGTGTGACGCGGCCTGAATACTGAAAAGAAGCGGAAGTTCCACAACGACATCCAGACCGCCGCGTATGGCAGCTTCCGCACGCTTCCACTTGTCAATGACCGCAGGTTCTCCACGCTGCACAAAATTGCCGGACATCACACCGATCATGATATCCGCTTTCGATCTTTCTCTTGCCTGTTCAATCTGATACTGATGCCCGTAGTGAAACGGATTGTATTCACATATGATTCCGCATGTTTTCATATACATTTCCTCTTCTGATTGTCATTCATGATATGACAGCCAGTAAATGATACAATAAAACTGACAAAAGGAGAATTGTATGGAATTAACATATCGTATTTACAGACCTGAACATGCCCGGGCTTCTGTATTCATCATTCACGGCATGCAGGAACATAAGGAACGCTATGTTCCGTTTGCACAGTATCTTTGTGATCAGGGATTCGGGGTTGTGATCTATGATCTGCCCGGACACGGAAAGATTGAAAAGGAAAACCTGGGATGGTTTGGGGAAAAGAACGGCTGGCGTACTCTGATCCATTCAGCCGTGGATATCGCATCCATCACAAAACAGCAGTTTCCGGGTGTACCGATGTTCTGTTTCGGACACTCGATGGGCTCCATGATTGCCAGATGCTTTTTACAGAAATACAGTGATCTGATTGACGGCCTGATGTTAAGCGGTGCTCCATGTTACCAGGCAGGGGCTGCGGCAGGCAGGGCGCTGGTCAGAGTGATTGCGCTGAAAACCGGAAAGAAGGGACATGCGAAGATCCTGGATGAGCTGTCCACCGGCACTTTTAACAGAGTGATTGAAAACCCGCGAACGGAATGTGACTGGCTCAGCTATGATGAGGACAACGTCGACCGCTTTATTGAGGATGAAACGTGCGGCGTACCGTTTACCGTGCAGGGATATGCAGACCTGTTTGAACTGGTGATCCGCATGCATGATGTTTCCCTGTACCATGTCACAAAACCACAGCTGCCGATTATCATCATGGCAGGTGAGGATGACCCGTGTACCGGTGGAGAAAAGGGAATCGCAGATTCCATGCAAACGCTGCGTAAAGCGGGATATGTGAATGTGGAGAAGAAAATCTACCCGCATATGCGTCATGAAATTCTGAATGAGACCGACCGCATGCAGGTGTATGAGGACACCGCTGCCTGGCTGAATGGGCACCTGGCGTAAAATGCATGCATATCTACGGCTTTTCGTTGACTTTGAAAAACTTCTTGGTATAATTTATTAGCGTTAACGAGCAAGAGGACTGCCATGAGATGGACTAGAACAGAACTGCTGAAAGGTTCAGGACACATCGACTTTGAAAACGATGTTGAAATCAGTGACGATGTATTCGCCACTTCTGTACTCATCCACAGCGTGAAGGACGTACATATCTGGGGCAGCGGCTATCTCGATGATGACAACGATCGCTTCTTCTGTCAGCTGAACGTTGCGGGTACGATGATCGTTCCTGACAGTATTACGGATGAAGAGATTGAACTGGAGTTCGAGACAGGCAGCGATGAAGTCTTTGTATTCGGTGACACGGATGAAGATGGTGCGCGGATCGTTACGGATGAAGTCATCGACCTTCTTCCTGCAGTGATAGAGGATATCCTGCTTGAAGTACCGTTAGAGGTGACAAATGCGGCAGACGATGAATTACCGGAAGGGGATGGCTGGAAGGTATACACGGAAGCCGAATATGAGAAAACCCGGTCGGAACAGATGGATCCAAGACTGGCTAAACTCATGGAATTCAAGAGTGAAAAGTAGGAGGTGCTAGATAATGGCTGTACAGCAGAGAAGAACATCCAGGACAAGAAGGGATAAGAGAAGAACTCATTACAAACTGACTGCTCCGACACTGGTAAAGTGCCCGGTATGCGGTGAAATGAAGCTTCCGCATCATGCTTGCCCAAACTGCGGTAATACAGGCAGCACAGCTAAGAGTGCTGCTCCGGCAGAAAAGTAAGACTGGATTCAGGACATATTCGTATGAATGTGTCCTTTTTTTTGGTTTTTCCTTGCCAAAGGGATGTAATATGGGTAGAATTGTGGTAGAAAGTGTCAGAAAGTGGGAGGGAGTGTCACATGGTCATGTTTATGGGTGAATACAGACACAATCTGGATTCCAAAAACAGACTGATTGTTCCTTCCAAATTTCGTGATCAGCTTTCGTCAACCGTATATGTGACAGAGTGGATGGACGGATGCCTTGCGGCGTACGGCGAAACACAATGGAACGAAATGGTTGAAAAACTCAACAGACTTCCCAAGACAAACAAGGCGGCACGTATGTACGTCCGCCGTATTACAGGAAAAGCGGATGTATGTCCGATTGACCCGCAGGGAAGAATTCTGCTGCCGCAGTTTCTGATTAAGGATACAGGCATTGCCAAAGCCTGTGTTGTCGTGGGTGTATCCGACCATTTTGAGATCTGGCCGGCTGAACGCTACGACGAATATGATGAAGAAACAGATGCGAATCTTGAAGATCTGGCAGAAAGTCTGACGGAATACCTGCAGTGAAACACGTTTCCGTATTACTGCATGAAACCGTGGACATGCTCGAAGTCAGACCGGACGGCATCTATGTCGACGGAACACTTGGCAGAGGCGGTCATGCCGGATATCTGATCTCAAAACTCGACACGGGACACCTGTATGCCTTTGACAAGGATGAACAGGCAATTGCGGAATCCCGTGAAAACCTGAAGGACAATCTGGACCAGATTACGATGATCCATGCGGACTTCCGTTCCATGAAAGAGGAACTGAATGCCCGTGGGATTGACAGAGTGGACGGCATTATGATGGACCTTGGTGTATCCTCTCCGCAGTTCGATGATCCGACGCGCGGTTTCAGCTACCGTTTTGACGCAAGGTTGGACATGCGTATGGACCGGAGCAGCGAAAAGGATGCGTACATGGTTGTCAACACTTACAGTCAGGCTGAACTTGTCCGTATATTGAAGGAATACGGGGAAGAGCGGTTTGCGCTGCCGATTGCACGTGCCATTGTCAGAAAACGTGATACTGCACCGATCGAAACGACCTTTCAGCTTGTGGATGTCATCCGCAGTGCACTTCCGGACAAGGAACTGCGCAAGAAGGGACATCCTGCCAAACAGACATTTCAGGCATTGCGTATTGAAGTCAATGATGAACTGTCCGCGCTGAAAAAGGGACTGGAGGAAGCACTGGACCTTCTGGATGAAGGTGGAAGATGTGCTGTCATTACATTCCATTCCCTGGAAGACCGGATTGTCAAACAGACATTTAAAGATTATTCCTCTGCTCCGTTTGTTGAGCCAAAACTACCCGTAACCGCTCAACAGATGGAGCAGGCCTCCTTCCAATTGATTAACAGAAAACCGATCCTGGCAGGGGATGAGGAACTCGATGAGAATCACAGATCTCACAGTGCCAAACTCCGCGGGATTGTCAGAATAAAAAGGTAACACATATGAAGAGAACAACCGGAAAGAAAAAGAAATTGAGAATCAGCCTGCTGCGCGTCAGTGTTGCGTCTTTTGTGCTTTCCGGTTTATTATATTTCTTCAGTGCACTGTTTCTGCGCAACTACAACAACTCCCTGACAACCAGGGCACAGTCGATCAGTGC
>JBJEFE010000062.1:54555-86454 GCA_051873755.1 Bulleidia sp.
TGTTTCTGCGCAACTACAACAACTCCCTGACAACCAGGGCACAGTCGATCAGTGCGGAAATCACGGCACTGCAGGCACAGAACGATGCGATTCAGGTCGATATCGAGACACTGAGTTCCAGTGATCGGGTAGAGGGAATCGCCGCAAACAACGGCATGAGCCGTAATCAGGATTCCATTATTACGATCACCGGTTCCACTGATAAGGAATGAGCGGTGAGTTCATGAAAGCTTCGAAAAAGAAGAGAAACAAGAATACAGTTCCACGTATCCTGTTCATCACATTGGCAGCGATTGCAGTGCTTGTTGCCGATGTTTTTTGTGTATCTGTTCTTCAGAAACACATGAACTCCGGTACGGATCTGTCCGCCTATGTCGACAGCTCCAATACGATTGTCGACTATACAAAGGCCATGCGCGGCAATATCTATGACCGCAACGGCAATGTCATTGCCCAGGATGCCCGTACCTACAACATCGTCTGTATTCTCGATGAAAACAGACCGGGCATTGACGGTGAAATCACCTATGTCAAGGATAAGGAACATACGGCGGAAGTCCTGTCACGAATCCTGATGATTGACTATAACAGGGTACTGGACCTGTTGAACCAGGATGTGTACCAGACCGAACTCGGCAATGCGGGAAGAAATCTGTCCCGCAGCACAAAAGAGGAAATCGAGGCGGAAAACCTGCCTGGAATTGAATTCACGGATTCCATCCAGCGTCTGTATCCGAATCATACATTCGCGTCCAATCTCATCGGCTATGCGATTGGAGATGAAAACGGATCCACCGTCGGTCAGATGGGACTGGAACTGTACCTGGACAGCTATCTTGCCGGAAAAGATGGCAGACATGTATACCAGGTTGATAAAAACGGATATGTGCTGCCGGGAATGCGGGAGGAGACGATTTCCGCAGTCAACGGCAACGATGTGTATCTGACACTGGATGCCGGCATCCAGCAGGCTCTGGAAACCGCGTTCAAACAGACCGCCGAACAGTTTCAGGCAACTTCGATCTGGGGCGGGGCAATGGAGATCAAAACAGGAAAGGTCATTGCCTGGGGACAGTATCCGTCCTTTGATCCAAACAGTCTGGAAAACATCTCCAACTACAACAACATCGGTTCCCAGTCCGCCTATGAACCGGGTTCCACAATGAAGACATTTGACTGGGCGGCAGCCATCAATGAGGGAAAATACAACGGATCCGATCTTGCGGACGGAAATGAGTTCTGCTGGACATCCGACACAGACAACAACCCGTCTAAAACAACAAAGGAAAACTCCATGGGTGCATGCATCTACAACGCCCTGGAAAAAAAGTGGGGACAGGTTACCCTGGATGACGGTCTGGTCTATTCCCTGAATACCGTCGCCGCAACCATTGAAACACAGTACATCACACCGGAAATCTACCGCCGGTATCTCGATGACTTCGGTTTCTTCAAAAAAGTCGATACCGACGGACTTCCGGAATCGGCGGGGACCGTGCAGTTTACATGGCCTGCCGACAAGCTTTCCCTGTCGTATGGACAGGGAAGCACAGTGACAATGCTGCAGCTGTTTCAGGCATACAGTGCCATTTTCTCCGACGGCACAATGGTCAAACCGTACTTTGTTGAATCCATCCGTGATCCGTATGACAGCTCCAATGTCATTTATCAGGCCGAAACAACCGTAACCGGAAATCCGATCACACCTGAAACTGCAGATCAGATTCAGTCCATCCTGTATCAGGTTGTCAATAAATCCGACGGTTCCGCCAGATTCTATCAGATTCCGGAATGTGAGATGATCGGTAAAACCGGTACGGCCGAAATTGCCGGGGATGACGGCAGATACGAAGCGGGAAGAAACATCGCTTCCGTCATGCTTGCCATGCCTGCCGATGATCCGCAGATCCTTGTGTACTATGCCTTTGACGCAAAGTACTCCAGTGCGATGGCGGTATCCACGGATGCCCAGAAATCCTTCCTGCGCAAGATTGCGCAGACATACGGATTCTCCAGGGATTCCACGACGGTTGCCTCACCGGTTGTCATTGACAGTGCCGAGCTTGTACAAAGCGAAATGCCTTCCGTATTGAATCACACATTGGATTACGCAAAAGCAAAGCTGGAAGGCTCCAACACCAATGTGATTGTGCTGGGCGGAGGACACAATGTCATTGACCAGTATCCAGGCGCCTCGGAAACGATCACAACCGGAGACCGGGTATTCCTTCTGACCGATGCGGCGTCGTTTGAAATGCCGGATCTGACCGGCTGGACAAGAAAGGATGTGGCGGCTTTATGGGCAATCACAGGCTTTGGATTTGAACTGTCCGGGGAAGGTGTGGTACAATCCCAATCTGTGCCGGCAGGCACAACGGTTTCACGTGGGACACAGATTACTGTCACCTTCGGCTGAAACAGCGTATAATACAGAAAAACAGAGGAAATTGTTTATGGGAAACATACTGACAACGATCGGCAGTTTTCTGGTCAGCTGGGGGCTGGTCCTTGCATTCATGCCGAAACTGATTGAATATCTTAAAAAACTGTCTTTAAAACAGACCGTATCGGAATATGCACTCGATGATGACAGGAAGAAGGCGGGGACACCGATCATGGGCGGCATTCTGTTCATTGTCGTACCGGTACTCATCAGTATCATCTTTAATATCACATCTCTGCATGACTTCCGTTACTGGATTGTCATCCTGTCCTTTGTCGGCTATGGCCTGATCGGATTTGTGGATGACTATCTGATTGCCATCCGTAAAAACAACGACGGTCTGACACCGGGAAAAAAGTTCATGATGCAGGTGATCCTGGCGGGAATCGTGTTCCTGCTGTATCCGAAGAGTGACCTGTCCATCGCCATTCCGTTTACGGATATCACTCTGCAAACAGGATGGGGCTATGCACTGCTTGTGCTGTTCATGTTTGCCGGTTCCAGCAATGCGGTGAATCTGACTGACGGAATGGACGGGCTTTCCGCAGGTGTCACCTGGATTGCCCTGATTCCGTTTCTGATCATTGCCACAATACAGAAGGAGTACAACCTGGTGACTCTGATCGCATGTCTGCTCGGTGCACTGCTTGGATATCTGCACTACAATAAAAAACCGGCAAAGGTATTCATGGGTGATACCGGATCCCTGGCTCTTGGCGGGATTCTTGCGGCCCTTGCCATGGTAATGAAAAAGGAACTCGCACTGATTTTCATCGCCGGCATTCCGGTCATCGAAACACTGTGTGTTCTGATCCAGCAGATTTCGGTCCGCACTTTCCACAGGCGTGTGTTCATCTATACACCGATCCACTATGCATTCCGCATCAAGGGCATGCCGGAAGTCAATATCGTGCGCATGTTCTGGATTGTGGAGGCTGTGCTTGCGGCATTCGGACTGTTCGTTGCCCTGCATTAATGTAATAACCGGCCATTTTCGATAAGAAGATGGCTTTTCTTATGAATTCACGGTTTCAACGTTTCGAATATTTGCTATAATCTTATTTTGTCAGGAGGGAAAATGGCTGATCAGGTTTTCAATACGGACAATACACTTGTACAGCTCGTCATGGTTCTGAAGCTGACGAAACTGCGGACTGAGCAGCTGCCTTCCCTTCAGTATGAAAATCTGGAGGATTATTTCCGAAAGTATCTATGGAAGAAAGAAGTTCCGGCACAATTGAATCAGGCGGTTGACGCAGTTCTTTCCGTCACAGCCAACGATATCGTACGTTTTATGGCTGCCCGCTGCGTGATTGACAGCAGTCATGAAACACTGAATGATTATGCGGACTTGATCAGGAGGAATTAACATGGATAAAAACACTAGGATCAGAAAGGGACCTCTCGGGCTGATCGCCGCGATTGTGGCAGTACTGGCCATTGTTGTTTCAATGACCTTCTCCACCATCAAAGGCAGTCTGAACCTGGGCCTTGATTTGAGAGGCGGATTTGAAATTCTGTATGAAGTCGAACCGCTGAATGAAGGCGGTACATTCGATATGAATTCCGTCGTCAACTCCATCTCCAAGCGTGTTAACGTGCTTGGTGTTTCAGAACCGTCTATTACCGTTGAAGGGGATAACAGAGTCCGTGTTCAGCTGGCCGGTGTTGCCGACCAGGATACGGCACGTGAGATGATCGGTACAACCGCCAATCTGACGTTCCGTGATGTCAATGACGAGGAACTGGCAGACTCCTCCATCCTGCAGGAGGGTGGAGCTTCCCTTGCCTACGATGAAAACAACAGACCTGTGGTCTCACTGAAGATCAAGGATCAGACGAAGTTCTCGGAAATCACATCGGATATCTCATCCCGTTCCAGCGGTGAGAATATCATGGTCATCTGGCTGGATTACAAGGATGGACAGAGCTACACCGAAGAAGCCGCAAAGGCAAATAACGGTGAGGAGCCGGCATATATTTCCGCCGCCTCCGTTTCCACAACCATCTCCGGTGACTGCCAGATTTCCGGCAGCTTTACCGAAGAGGAAGCCAAGACACTGGCAAACCTCATCAACTCCGGTTCTCTGCCGGTACAGATGACGGAGATCTCCTCCAATGTCGTATCCGCAGAATTCGGTGCGGATGCATTGGAAAAGACCGCATTTGCGGGTGTTGTCGGTGTCGCGCTGATTGCGCTGTTCCTGATCATCCGTTACCGTGTTCCGGGTATTCTTGCGGCAGTCATGCTGGTGGCGTATCTCTGGGCAGTATTCGGACTGTATTCACTGATCGGTGCGGTATTCACACTTTCCGGTATCGGTGCTCTTGTGCTTGGTATCGGTATGACGGTCGACGTCAATATTATCTACTTTGAAAGAATCCGTCAGGAACTGTACAAGGGACGTTCCGTTCCGAATGCCATCCGTGAAGGCCAGACGGTTTCCTTCTCCGCCGTATTTGACTCCCAGTTCACAACCCTGATCACAGCGCTGATCATGTATGTCTGGGGTACGGGTTCCGTCAAGGGATTTGCGACGATGTTGATCGTGACGGTTGTCATGACAATGGTCATCAACGTCGGTCTGTCCAGAATTCTGATGCGCCTGCTTGCAGGATCCCATATCGCTGACAGCCATCCGGAATGGTTCGGTGTCAGGAAGTCACAGATTCCGGATCTATCCAGGGGTGAGAACCAGTTCCATACAGGCACACTCAGGCTCAACTATACAGGCATGTCAAAGAAGATCATCACTGTTGCGATTGTCATCTTTGCATGTGCACTCGGTTTCGGTATCTTCAATACTGCGACAGGAAATGGACCGGTCAACTTTGGTATTGACTTCTCCTCCGGTACAAAGCTGACAGTCGTATCCCCGGATGCGATCACAGTCGATGATGTGCGTACGGAGATGGAAAGCCTTGGCTATGACAGCTTCTCCTACCAGTCTGCCGGAGAAAACACGGTGTATGCCATCACAAAGGATTCTCTGGAAACATCGGAACTGACACAGCTGAAGGCTGATCTTGCAAAGACATTCGGCGAGGAACCTGGAGACAACGTCGTTACACCGGTTGTCGGTCGTGACCTTGTCCGCAATGCGTTCATTCTGACAATCGTCGCATGGATTGCGATGCTTGCCTATATCACTGTCCGTTATGAGTTTGACTATGCCATCGGATGTCTGTCCGCTCTGATTCATGACGTGCTGATTGTGCTTGCTTTCTTTGCGATCTTCCGCATGGAGGTCAATACAGATCTGGTATCCGTGCTGTTGACGATCATCGGTTATTCCATCAATAACTCCATCATCGTCTTCGACCGTATCAGAGAAAACATGGCAGACAGAAATGTAAGGGCCATGAAAGCAGAGGATTACGATGAGGTTGTCAACACATCCGTCGATCAGACATTCATGATGATGATCAACGGTTCCCTGACAACATTATTGCCTGTCATCTTCCTGCTGATACTGGGGTCCCGTTCCATCTTCACCTTCAACATTGCCATGTTTGTCGGTCTGATTGCGGGTACATTCTCCTCCATGTTTGTCGCTCCGACAGTTTGGAGAACACTGAGAAAGAAGCACAGTTCTTCCAAATCAAAACCGAAGAAGGCAAAGAAAGAGAAAAAAGAACTGCTTGATGAGTATACAATCTCAGGCATAAACGCATAATTCGGGTATAATAGGAAACAGCAGAAATGCTGTTTCTTTTTTGGAGGTTTGAATCATGTCAGAAATCAGAGCGGTACTGTTTGATTGTGACGGACTGATGTTCAATACCGAACAGGTATCACAGGATATGTGGCGCAAAGAAGCGCTGAAATACGGGGATCATCTTTCCGATGCGTTCTTCCGTGCCATTACGGGCGCAAAAGGCGTCGACTTTTCGGTATTTGAAAAGGAGATCCCGCACCTGGATGAAATCCGGAAGGCGATGAATACAAAGCGGTTTGATCTTTCATTCTGGTCCACATTTTACCCGGACGGACTGAACAAGCCGGGACTGGTGGAACTGGTACAGTGGCTTTGGAAACATGATTACCGGATGGCGGTATGTTCATCCTCATCCCGTCAGTATGTGCAGACCCTGCTCAACACCGTATCGGTAAAACTGCCGATCGAAACGATTGTCGGAGGAGATATGGTGAAATACGGGAAACCTGCACCGGATATCTTCCTGCTTGGCGCAAAGATGCTTGAGGTGAAACCTGAAGAGTGCCTTGTGCTTGAGGATTCGCGACAGGGTATCGCAGCTGCAGGCAATGCGGGTATGAAAAGCGTGTTTATCGAGGATACGATCACACCTGATGATGATATGAGAAAGCACATGTGCTATCAGACAAAGGATCTGAAAGAGGTCATTGACCTTCTGGAGAATATGAAATGAAGAGTTATGAGTCATTGAGAAAACAGTATACGGATTTCATCTATCACAGCTGGACATACAGCGAAACAGAGGATGCATTCACGATCACATATGATTTTGAGATTGTCGGGCTGCGTCATTTCCACCCGACCTTTACCCTTGCAAAGCCAAAGGGAAACGATGCCTGGAAGGATGCGCGTATCTTCAGGGAGGCTGCCTTTTCCCTTGGTATGGTGGAGCTGATCTCCTACTGGAAGATTACTGCCGCACCATGTGTGCACATCGCATGCGGAAAGCTGGATGAGGAACAGAAGGCATGGTGGAAGAAACTGTACTTCCATGGTCTTGGTGAGTATTTCCACATCAATCACATCCCTCTGGATTACGAGGGTTTCATGACCATTGTTTCGGAAGGAGAACCTGTTTCCGGTACGGATTACCTGCCGGCATGTGCAGGCAATCTGATTCCGGTAGGAGGAGGAAAGGATTCCTTTGTGACACTGGATGTGCTGTCTCCATATAAGAAAGACAACTGTGCCTTTATCATCAACCCGGTCATCTCCGCAGTCAATTCCGCCCATGCGGCAGGTTATGAGGATGGAAAGGATCTTCTGATCGCAGGACGTACACTGGATCCTGGTATGCTGGAGCTGAACAGAGAGGGTTACCTCAACGGCCATACCCCGTTCAGTGCCATGGTTGCCTTTGCGACATACATGAGTGCTTTTGTGTATGGCAGAAGGTATATCACACTGTCCAATGAATCCAGTGCCAATGAATCCACGATCAAAGGATCCACGGTCAACCACCAGTATTCCAAGTCCTATGAGTTTGAACAGGATTTTCATACCTACATAAGGAAGTATCTCTGGGATGGGATTTCCTATTTCTCGCTGCTGCGTCCGATCAGTGAACTGCAGATTACAGGTCTGTTTTCCAGGCTGAAGCCGTACCACCCGGTATTCCGCTCCTGCAATGTGGGATCCAGGAAGGGGGTATGGTGCGGACACTGTGCCAAGTGCCTGTTTGTATGCCTGATGTTGTCGGCGTACCTTCCGCAGTCTGAAGTCATTCAGATTTTTGGAACAGATATGCTCAATGATGCGTCCATGAAGGATCTGTTTGAACAGCTGACAGGCATCGTCGATGACAAGCCGTTTGAATGCGTCGGTACAAGAGATGAAGTCAATGTGGCGGTATGCATGGCAGTCAGAACAATGAAGGAAAACGGGGAAACACTGCCGTTATTGTATGAAGGATATCTGCATTCATCCTATTACCCTGCCTATCGGGACAGAAAAGTGGATATGAATGCATGGAATGATGAGAATTTCCTGCCGGAACACTATCAGGAAATCCTGAAAAGAAAGCTGAGGGAAATGGAATGTTAGAACAGTGGATACAGGAGTTTGAAGGAAAGAACATTCTGATTCTTGGATACGGAATTGAAGGGAAGGCAACCTACCGCTTCATCCGCCGCATCTGCCCGAACCTGCATCTTACCATCGCTGATGGGGGAAGGGGAAAGGACACTGCCGGACAGGAAACCGTACATACAACCGTGATTGATGATCAGGGCATTGACTATGGTGCCTATGATCTGATCATGAAATCCCCGGGGATCGTACTGCCGCAGGGAACCGACACTTCCAATATCAGCGGTGAGGCACAGCTGTTTCTCAAACACTACGCCGACCGTACCATCGGCATTACCGGCACAAAGGGAAAGTCCACAACAACCTCTCTGACAGCCGCAATCCTGCGGGAAAAATACGAAACCGTGCTTGTGGGGAATATCGGAATTGCCTGCTTTGATGCGATTGATCAGATGGAACAGGGTGCCCTTGCGGCATTTGAGATTTCCTGCCACCAGCTGGAATACTGTCCGTATTCCCCGCATGTGGCGGTATACCTCAACCTGTTTGAGGAACACCTGGACCATTACGGTTCCTTTGAAAAATACGGTGAAGCCAAATTCAACAACATTGCCCATCAGAAACCGGATGATATTGCCATCATGGATGAACATCTGACACAGTATATTCCACGTGTCAGATCCAGACTGGTTCTGATCGGAAAGGACATTGACGCCAGGGAAACAACACTGCTTCTTACAGACGGGAATATCGACGCCTCATCCTCTCCTCTGATCGGGGAGCACAACTACCGCAACCTGGCAGTGGCTGCTGAGATCGGAAGACTCTACGGGATTTCCGATGCGCAGATTCAGCACGCCGCAGCTTCTTTCACTCCGCTTGCCCACCGCCTTCAGGACCTTGGTGAGGACGTAAACGGCATCCGTTATGTCAACGACTCCATTTCCACCATCGGTCAGGCATGTATTCAGGCCATGGAATCCGTTAAGGACGTGGATGTCGTACTGATCGGCGGAATGGACCGCGGCATTGAATATGATGAGCTGGAGGAGTATCTGGCTGAACATGATGTACAGGTTGTGTTCATGTACGCAACCGGCAGACGGATTGCGGAAGAAATGAAGGCAAAGGGACTGTACCGAAAGGGGATGTATGAAACGGATACCCTGCAGGAAGCCGTTTACAAAGCACAGGCTTTATGCAGACAGCACCATGTTGTACTGCTGTCTCCGGCTGCCTCCTCCTATGATCATTTCCGCAACTTTGAACAGCGCGGGGAAGTGTTTGAACAGCTTGCCTTTGGAAAGGATGTTCAATGAAGTGGAAGGTGATTGAAGCAGACGGTAAAGGGATGTCTGAAACATACAACGTCGGGATTCTGACCGGAAAACTGCTGGAAGCGTCCGGATTTGAGGATCAGACGATCCGCGGGATTCTGAACAGTGATGAAAGAATCACGGTCTCAAAGGCACCGTGTGTGGTGCAGGCATGTCTGCGGATCATGGACGCAAAGAAAAAACATGAGAAGATTTTTGTGGGAGGGGATTACGATGCGGACGGCATCTGTTCCACTGCCATCATGAAATACACCCTCGATGCCCTTGGCATTGAAAACGGGTATTACATTCCGGACCGGTTTAAAGAAGGCTATGGCCTGCATGCCCATACCGTAAAGCTGGCCTATGACAAAGGCTATCGCTTGATCATGACCGTGGACAACGGCGTCAAGGCACATGAGGCACTGCTTGAGGCAAAAAGACTCGGTATGGATGTGATCGTGACCGACCACCATACCATTGAAGAGGAGATTGAAGCGGATATCGTCGTACATCCGGATTACATGGAACCGGAATATGCCTATCTTTCCGGTGCGGGTGTGGCGTACCAGCTGGCCCTGAATCTGATCGGTGAAGTGGATCTGTTAACCGCATTATGCGGTACCGCCCTGATCGGGGATGTAATGCCGCTGTACCGGGCAACCCGAACCATTGTCAAACGGGCATTGACACTGCTGAATCAGGGGTTTCCAAAACCTCTGACCGCACTGCTGTACAGACCCGGCCAGTGTACCGAAACCGATATTGCCTTTTCGATTGTCCCAAAACTCAACAGTATCGGCAGAATGGATGACAGTTCCAATGTCAATACCCTGATCCCATATCTGTTGAGTACAGATGTCCGGCAGATTGAGGCGTACTGTGCCTCACTCAACCGTGTCAATGATAAACGCAAGACACTTTCGGCTGCCATGAGTAAACGGGCATTGGAAATCATGGATGAAACAAGCCTGTTTCCGATTGTCCATGATCCCTCTTTCCATGAGGGTATCTGCGGTCTGGTGGCGGGAAAGCTGGCCAACACATGTCATAAACCGGTACTGGTCATGAGTGAATGCGGAGATGTATACAAAGGATCGGGACGAAGCGTGGAAGGCTTTGATCTGTTTTCATTCCTTTCCGCCTTTACATATAAGGAGGCCTTCGGCGGTCATAAGGCGGCAGTGGGCATTACCGTGGCCAGAGAACACATGGAAGATCTTGTATCGTATGTCAACGGGAATATCAGGGAAGAGGATCTTGCCGGATGTGAAGCGGAAACACCTGCAGTCCGCATTGATGTTTCCGACATCACATTTGATACGGTCAGTGATCTTTCCGTGCTTTCCCCATATCCGAAGGATCTGATCCAGCCATACTTTGCGATTGTCAATCCGCCGGATGTGGAAATGGTACAGGCCGGCAAAACCGTCCGTTATCCGCTTGGATCCAATATCGAAGCGGTCATTTTCCCATCAAAGGGAATTGAACCCGTGAAACATCCGCACCTGATGATCGGAACTCTTGGAATCAACCGTTTCCGCGGGAAAGTCACGCTCCAGCTTGGCCTTGAACATATCGCCTGAAGTGTGTTTCTGTTGTATAATATGCACATATTCATGAAAATTGAAGGAGAAAAGACATGGCATTGAATTTAGAGGATTATGTATCATCCATTCCTGATTTCCCGAAGGAAGGCATCCTGTTCCGTGATGTGACTTCGATCATCCAGGAACCTGCCGCATTCAAAGAGGCGGTGGATCAGATCGTCGCATTCGGAAAGAGCGTCAACGCCGACTTTGTTGTCGGACCGGAAGCACGCGGTTTTATCTTCGGCGCACCTGCCGCAATTGAGATGGGCGTCGGTTTCGCACCGGTCAGAAAACCGGGCAAACTGCCAAGAGAAGCGGTTTCCTGCAAATATGATCTGGAATACGGCTCCAATGAGGTATGCCTGCATAAGGATGCGATCAGACCTGGTCAGAGAGTCCTGGTTGTGGATGACCTTCTGGCCACAGGTGGTACGGCTGAAGCTTCCTGCAGGATGATTGAGGAACTTGGCGGTGTCGTAGCCGGATGTGCATTTGTCATCGAACTGTACGGCAACGGTATGGCAGGCAGAGAGGTTCTGAAAGACTACGAAGTTTTCAGTATCCTGAAAATGAGTGACAACTGATTTTGTAAATCCATGAAAATCGGAGAAACATTTCTCTGATTTTTTTGTATAATCATTGTAACTATGCAGGAAGGGGGATGTATGGCGAATTACAGGAATCCGGGTGCGGACGATGTGCTTGAGGAAGCCCGTTATTATATCCATGATCCGGAAAGCATCAGACTGATTCAGAAAGCAGCCAATTTTGCGACGGAACACCATGCCGGGCAGTTTCGCAAGTCCGGGGAACCGTATGTTGTGCATCTGTACAACGTGGCGTATATCCTGGCAACGATGCGGGTGGGACCCCGAACGATTGCGGCGGGATTTCTGCACGACTCGATTGAGGACTGCGGCATCACAAGGGATGAACTGGCTGCGCAGTTTGATGATGAGATTGCGGATATCGTTGAAGCCGTCACAAAGATCGGTACCCTGAAGTTCAAGGGCAAGGACGATCCGGAATACCAGGCGGCCAACCACCGTAAGATCTTCATTGCCATGGCGAAGGATGTGCGTGTCATCATCGTCAAGCTGGTGGACCGTCTGCACAACATGCGGACACTGGAATACCAGCCGGAAGCCTCACAGAAACGCATTGCGGCGGAAACACTGGATGTATATGCGCCGATTGCCCACCGCCTTGGTATCAGTGCCATCAAGAATGAACTGGAGGACCTCTGTTTCTACTACCTCAACCGGGATGAGTACTATCATATCGCACACCTTGTTGAAGCCAAGAAAACAGAGCGTGATGCGGCAGTCAACCACATGATCTGCGAGATTTCGGACATGTTGAAGAAGAATCACATCCAGTTCCGTATTTTCGGCAGATCCAAACATCTGTACTCCATCTACAACAAGATGGTGAAGAAACATAAGCGTTTTGATGAGATTCTCGACCTGCTTGCGATCCG
Source organism: Bulleidia sp. (assembly GCA_051873755.1). Taxonomy (GTDB): domain Bacteria; phylum Bacillota_I; class Bacilli_A; order Erysipelotrichales; family Erysipelotrichaceae; genus Bulleidia. Next base: position 67,134 of record JBJEFE010000062.1, read on the forward strand.
GATCGTCACCGATACCGATCTGCACTGTTATGAGATTCTCGGTTATATTCATGCAAAATACAAGCCGATTCCGGGCAGACTGAAGGATTATATTGCCGTACCGAAAACAAACATGTACCAGTCACTGCACACGACCATCGTCGGTGATGACGGAAAGATCTTTGAAGTACAGATCCGTACCGAAGACATGGATGCGGTTGCGGAACGCGGTGTTGCGGCCCACTGGCGTTACAAGGAGGGCAGCCGTTACAATGCCCGCGAGGAACAGAAGGAAATCGAGGACAAGCTGTCGTGGTTCAAAAACTTTGCGCTGTATTCGGCGGAAACCGCAGACAACGAGTCTGCCAGCGAATACATGGCCACATTACAACATGACGTGTTTGAGGCCAATGTATATGTCATGACGCCGATGGGAAGAGTCATCGACCTGCCAAGCGGGGCAACCCCGATTGACTTTGCCTACCGTGTACATACCGATGTCGGTCACACCTGTGTGGGTGCGATTGTCAACGGAACCATGGTTCCGCTCAACACCGAACTGAAAACCGGTGATGTTGTGGAAATCAGGCGGCGTAAGGGCTCCGGTCCGAGTGAGGACTGGCTGAAGTTTGTCAAAACCAATCAGGCCCGAAACAAGATCCGCAGCTACCTGCAGAAAAAGGAAACCGAAAAGAGATCCGAGAAGATTGAGGAAGGCGAGAAGATCCTGCGTGATGAATTCACAAAGCGCGGATTCAATGCAAAGGAGTGGATGGAAAAATCCAGACTGGAAAATGTCTATCGTGACTTCCAGGTCGGCACCTACGTTGACTTCATGTACGGCATTGCGGTAAAGTCCATCAACCCGACCATCGTGGTTGAAAGGATGACCCGTGCCAAGGCAAGACTGTCCGAGGATCAGACCGTACAGCGGATTCTTGAAAGGGAAATGCCGAAGCTGCACAACTCCAAAACCGGCATCATCATTCCGGGCATCGACAACATCAAGATGGCCATTGCCCAGTGCTGCTGTCCGGTACACGGGGATCCGATCAAAGGCTTTATCACAAAGGGTGAGGGCGTAAAGGTTCATCGGGCAGACTGCCCGAACATCAACACCCCGCACGCGCGTCTGATCGATGTCGAGTGGGATGGAGGCGATCCGGAACGCAACTACGATACGGACATTGCGATTACCGCAAGGGACAGAAGTTTCCTGTTAACCGATGTCGTCACGGTTGTTTCCCAGTGCAAGGCACCGATGGAATCGGTGAATGCGACGGTCAACCATGAGACTCTGACATCCCGTATCACCATGACCCTGCGCGTTCACAACCGGGAACACCTGGAAAATGTCATGGCCAATATCCGTAAGATCGAATCGGTTATCAGCGTGGAAAGAACGATCCACTGATGACTGTACAATCCCTTTTGAAAAGGGTATAATGCGTAGGAAATCAGATTCAGTGACGGAGAATTTCCGATGTGGACACTGTCAGCGACAATGGTACGGTGAAAGCATTGAGTGAAGGCATCGGAATCGACACTCCCGAGAAGATATTCTGAACACAGCAGTAGGAATATCCGTGCTCCGCGTTAAGGAAAAGAGCGTACATGAATCATATGGATTTGTGTAAACTGAGGTGGTACCGCGCGTCATGCGTCCTTGGATAACAGGGCGCTTTTTATTTTCAGAAAGGAAAGAGGAGAGAAAAATATGAATTATCAGACACCGAGAGGTACATACGATATTCTGCCGGAAGAAGCGGTGAAATGGCAGGAAATGGAACGTGTCATCCGTGAGAAGACACAGCTGTACCGTTATCGTGAAATCCGCACACCGTACTTTGAGGCCACAAACGTATTCGCAAGAGACAATGACTCTTCTGATATGGTCAACAAGGAAATGTACACATTCACAATGGGCAGTGATTCCTATACACTGCGTCCGGAAGGTACGGCCGGAGTCATCCGTGCCTTTGACCAGCACAAGCTGTACGGCTCCATGGAGATGCCGGCACGTTTTTACTACATGGGTGCGATGTTCCGTCACGAACGTCCGCAGAAGGGCAGACAGAGACAGTTCACACAGTTCGGTGTTGAAAACATCGGCCTGCGTTCACCGGAAATGGATGCCGAAACCATTGCGCTTGGCTATGATATCGTCAGGGCCATGGGCATCAGCTCCATTAAGGTGTGCATCAACACCCTGGGTGATGACGCCTCTCGAAGTGCATACAGAGAAGCACTGAAGACATATTTCGCACCATACCTGGATGAACTGTGTCCGGATTGTCACAGACGTTATGAACAGAATCCGCTGCGTATCCTTGACTGCAAGGTTGACCACGATCAGCCATGCATGAAGGGTGCACCGCGCCTTTCCGATTACCTGAATGAGGAATCCCGTGATTACTTCAACAGAGTACTGGCAGCCCTGGATGCCATCGGCATTCCATACGAAATTGATGACAGACTGGTCAGAGGTCTGGACTACTATACACACACGGTCTTTGAGGTTGTGTCCACACGTCCGGATTCCGGTGCCCAGGCGACGATCTTCGGCGGCGGCCGTTATGACCACTTCGTCGAATATTACGGCGGCCCGGAAATGAGCGGCATCGGCTTTGCGATCGGACTGGAAAGACTGCTTGCACTCTCAAGTGAGGAAGGCTATCCGTTCCCTGGTGAAACACCGCTGGACGTGTATGTCATCGGCCTTGGGGATGTTTCAAAGAATGTGCTGCAGGTTGTGCAGGCATGCCGTGAAAAGGGCATTGTGGCGGAAGGAAACCTTGTGCCAAGAGGTCTGAAGGCACAGTTCAAGAGTGCCGACAGAAAGAAGGCAAAGTATATTGTGATCATCGGTGAGGATGAAGTGAACAACGGTGTTGCCAACTTCAAGGTATCCGGTGAAAAGGAACAGACAACGGTGTCCATGGACGCTGTTGCGGATCTGATTTTACAGAAAGAGGGAAAGTAAACAATGGAAAGAACATGCGGAAACGGCACCCTGCGTGCCTGTGATGCCGGCAGAAAGGTAACCCTGATCGGTTGGGTTGCGAAAAGAAGAAATCTCGGATCCCTGGTGTTTATCGATCTGAGAGACCGCTCCGGTATTGTCCAGCTGACATTTGATGAGACAATGGCGGAAAAGGTAAGGGATGTCCGGAATGAGTACATTCTTTCCGTAACCGGTACGGTTGTACTGCGTAAGGACGCCAACCCGAAAATGGCAACGGGTGAAGTGGAAATCCACGTTGAGGATGTGGAAATCGTCAACAGTGCGGAAGTGCTCCCGATTGACCTTTCCGATGAATCCACCAGTGCCGAGGATACAAGACTGAAGTACAGATATCTGGATCTGAGAAGACCGTCCCTGCAGAACAACATGATCCTGCGTCACAAAGTATGCATGATCGCAAGAAATGTGCTGGATGAAAAGGGATTTATTGAAGTGGAAACACCGATTCTGGCAAAGAGCACACCGGAAGGGGCAAGAGACTATCTTGTGCCAAGCCGTATCTACAACGGCAGATTCTGGGCACTGCCGCAGAGTCCGCAGATCTACAAACAGCTTCTGATGATCGGCGGTATGGAAAAATACTTCCAGATCGCAAGATGTTTCCGTGATGAGGACCTGCGTGCAGACCGTCAGCCGGAATTCACACAGATCGATATTGAAATGAGCTTCGGGGATGAGGATGAGATCTTCGGTACGGTTGAGGATCTGATGAAGGCGATCTTCAAGGGCGTGAAAAACGTGGATCTCGAAGACCACTTTGTCCGTATTCCTTGGGCAGAATGCATGAAAAAGTACGGTACGGATAAACCGGATCTGCGTTTTGGAAATGAGATTCAGGATCTGACAGACCTGTTTGTCAACAGCGGTTTTGCGGTGTTCCACGATACCGCAGCCAATCCAAAGGGCATGATCGGTGCACTGAAGTTTGAAAACATGCAGGATAAGTACTCCCGTAAGGGACTGGATGCCCTACAGCAGTTTGTCAGGGCCGGCTTCAAGGCACACGCCCTGGCATATCTCAAGATGGCAGACGGTGTTCTCTCCGGTTCTGTTGTCAAGCCGCTGAGTGAAGAGGAAAAGCAGGCTGTGATTGACAGACTGTCCATGAAGGATGGCGACCTGGTATTCATCATTGCGGATCAGGCATCCGTTACACAATCCGCACTGGGTGCACTGCGTGTCAGAATCGCACATGAACAGAATCTGATCAACCGTGAAAACAACTACCGTTTCCTTTGGGTAACCGACTTCCCGATGTTTGAATACTCCGAAGAGGAAAACAGATGGGTGGCTGCACATCATCCGTTTACCGCACCGAAGGAAGAGGATGTGGACAAGCTGATGAGCGATCCGGAACACTGCAGTTCCCGTGCCTATGACCTTGTACTCAACGGATATGAACTGCTTTCCGGTTCCATCCGTATTCACGATCAGGATCTGCAGGAAAAGGTATTCGAAGCCATCGGATTATCACCTGAAAAGGCAAAGGAACGCTTCGGTTTCTTCCTGGATGCCTTCCGTTACGGCACGCCGCCTCATGGCGGTGTCGGTATCGGCCTGGAACGTCTGACCATGGTTCTGGCAGGTACGGACAACATCCGTGATGTCGTTGCCTTCCCGACAACCAACTCTTCACTGGATCTGATGAGTGAAGCTCCTGGCATTGTCGATCAGGAACAGCTGAATGTACTCGGCATTGAAGTATCCAAAGCGGAATAAGTACGACATAACGTATGTTCTGTCATTTTAATTCCGCGTATATTGAATTCAGGTGCCGTTTCGACTAAAATAGTTAGACATGAGATAAAGGAGTTTACACACATGAACAGTTTCTGGACATCAGTATTATGGACATTGGTTGGTGCAGTGGTCTCCGCTTTCGTTACGTTCTTCCTGACAAAGAGACACTTTGAAAAGGAACTGAGAGAACATCCTCCGGTAACGGAAAAGCAGATCCGCGCCATGTATATGTCGATGGGAAGAAAACCATCCGAGGCACAGATCAAAGCCACAATGAAGGCTTTCAAGCAGGCAGGCAACTGAGAATTGACGGAATGACAGGCGTATCCATACAGGAGCGCCTGTTTCTGTTTTCGATCAGGATAACAGAAAAAGCATATGACACATGTACTCTGAGCATGTTCCGGTTCTCTGTATGTGCCGGAATCTCAAAAAAAACGGTCATGAAATAAATTTTTCTGATAACTGAAAATGTGCATATTTTCAATACAACTGAACAGAATGTAAATATTTTCAGAAATAAAATGTAAAAATAACTGTTGACAACGAAAACATATGACAGTAACATGGTTGTCATATTCAAGGAACGGAAGAGTAACCGCAGGAAAGTTGAAAGCGAGTCGGAACAGAGTGGAAGTCCGGTGAACGGAACTGTGTGTGAAGCGCATCCGGGAGAAGTTCCTCTGAAATGAACCAGTAGGAGGAAACGTATCACCCGCGTTAAGGGTAAGAGAGGTCGATGAAATCTGTTTTTACTTCATCGGCAATCAGTGTGGTACCGCGATAACAAGTCGTCTCTGAATTTCAGAAGACGGCTTTTTTGCATAAAGGGGGGGAATGAACATGAGACAGCGACGAAGCAGTGAAGATGTACAACGAAGAATCATGAATCAATTGAAAAAAGAAAACAGAAGAGGAGAAAGATTATGAAAAACACAAAGAATATCGTTAAGACAACAGCCGCTGCCTTCCTGGCATTCGCATTAACAGCCTGCTCATCAGGCACAGCTTCCAATGCATCAGGTTCATCCACAGGATCCAATCCACTGGATGTTGCGGATCCTGATAAGCTCGACTGCAGTGAACTTGCAAAACCGGAACTGGATCTTTCCAATCCGACCGGTGTCCTCAAGGATATCCTGGATGAAGGCGTTCTGACAGTTGCGACTTCCCCGGACTATCCACCGAGTGAATGGGTTGATGATGCAGGACATATCTATGGATATGAAATGATGATCGGTAAATACATCGCATCCTGTCTGGGTGTTGACTTCGCCATTGAAAGTTCTGACTTCTCCGGCACATTCGTCGCCGTGGATACAGGCAAGGCTGACATGGCAATCTCCGGTTACGGCTGGAAGAAGGACAGACAGGAAGCTTATGAAATCTCCAACGGCTGGGTATCCGATCCGGACGCTCCGGAATCCAAGCACACTCTGATCTGCCCGGCAGGTCAGGAAGACCAGTACAGCAGTCTTGAAGACTTCGTCGGTAAGAAGATCATGGCTCAGGCGAACTCCCTGCAGGAAATGTATGTAACTGACGAAATCCTGTCACTCGACAAGTCCGGTTCCACAGTATGTGAACCGGTCGCTACACTGGATCAGGCAATCCTTGGTCTGTCCAGCGGCAAGTGTGACGCAGTCGCTCTGGATAACTCCACAGCTGAACATTACGTTGAATCCTCTGAAGGTGCATTCGCTCTGACAGAAGTATACTTCGATCTGACACCATATGGTGATTACCAGGGCAACATCGCCATCTGCAAGAAGGGTGAAACACAGCTGATGGATCTTGTCAACCAGTGCCTGGCAACAGCGGTTGACAACGGATATATCACAAAATGGTATGCGGATGCCAAAGCGGTATCCGGTGCTGAATAAGATACCGGAGGCATGAAATGGGAAAGGGTATTCTTGAAGTATTCATATTGTACTGGCCCGTCTTTCTTCAGGGTGCGCTTGGTACATTGAAGTTTGCGGCAATTGCGGTACTTGGCGGTACGATTATCGGTACGCTTGTATCATTCCTGCATCTGAGTAAGAACAGAATCCTGTCAGCCATTGCGGAAGTGTATGTCAATGTGCTGAGAGGTACACCACTGCTTGTGCAGATGTACATTGCCTACTATTTCATTCCGATGGTCATTCCTGCTCTCAACAGCATCGACAAAGTCTACTATGTTCTGTTCGCATTGACCCTCAACTCCAGTGCCTATGTATCTGAAGTCATCAGAGGCGGTATCAATGCGGTCGATAAGGGGCAGACGGAAGCCGCAAGATCTCTTGGTATGAGTGCGAAAAACTGTATGGTAAGAATCATTCTTCCACAGGCGATCAAGAATATTCTACCGGCTCTGGCCAACGAATACATTGCGATGATCAAGGAAACATCTCTGGCCGGTACATTCATGTGCTATGAGCTGATGTATACTAAGACTCTGCTTGGAAACAAGTACCTTGTATGGCAGCCGCTGTTCATCATCGCAGCCATCTACCTGCTCATGACCCTGTCATTATCATGGATTGTCAAATTACTGGAAAAGAGGTTGAGTGTCAGTGACTGAGAAAAATGAAATTCTGATTGAAACAAAGGATCTGCATAAAAACTTCGGTTCCCTGCAGGTACTGAAAGGCATCAATGAACAGATCCACAGGGGAGAGGTCGTTACCATCATCGGTCCATCCGGCGGCGGTAAGTCCACATTCCTGAGATGTCTGAACCTTCTTGAGGAACCGACATCCGGTCAGGTGATCTTTGAGGGCAATGTCCTGGATCCAAAGAGCACCGATCTCAACAAGCACAGACAGAAGATCGGGATGGTGTTCCAGCAGTTCAATGTATTCCCGCATCTGACCGCAATTGACAACATCACCATTACACCGGTTCTTGAAAAAGGACTGTCAAAAGAGGAAGCCGAAGCCGAGGCAATGGAACTGTTAAAGAAGGTTGGCCTCGAGGACAAGGCAAACGAGTATCCAAGAAAGCTGTCCGGCGGACAGAAACAGAGACTTGCGATTGTCAGAGCCATGGCCATGCATCCGGATGTGATGCTGTTTGATGAACCGACAAGTGCACTGGACCCGGAAATGGTCAAGGGTGTACTGAACGTCATCAAGGGCCTTGCGGACAGCGGCATGACATGTGTGATTGTCACACATGAAATGGGTTTTGCGAAAGAAGTCAGTGACAGAGTCCTGTTCATTGATCAGGGCATCATCGCGGAAGAGGGAACACCGGAAGAGGTTTTCGAACATCCGCAGAATCCACGTACCGCGGAATTCCTTTCCCAGGTGCTGTAAACCAAAACAGAAAGTACGCATAGATATTATGAAAACAACGTTCAAATACGATCACTACTATCAATACGAAGAACTCAAGTCCAATCTCGAGTACTTCGCAAAGACATATCCGGAACTGACACAGCTGGATGTCAACTGTGTCACACTGGAAGGCAGAAATCAGTATGTCATGACACTGACAAACAAGGCAACAGGGGATGCCCTAGCCAAACCGGGATGGTATCTGGATGGAAACATCCATGCCGGAGAAGTCACGGCTTCCATGTGTGCCATGCATACCATTGACTATCTGCTTACAAACTATGAATCCGATCATGAATGCAAAGAGCTTCTTGATCACATGACGATCTACGTCATTCCAAGAGTCACACCGGACGGTGCTGAAACCTATCTTTCCACGCCTTACAACCTGCGCAGTGCCAACCGTGACTATCTTGTCAAGGAAGGTGGTGTCAAGCCAGAGGATCTCGATGGCGACGGCGTGATCCGCATGATGCGGATTCCGACACCATACGGCGCATGGAAAAAGGATCCGTCGGATCCGGATGCCATGGTGCTGCGTACACCAAGTGATGTGTGCGGTGAATTCTATGACATCTATCCGGAAGGAATTCTCGAAGACTATGACGGCAGTGAAAATCTCAAGCAGAAGAAACCGTCATGGGGACTTGATTTCAACCGTAACTTCCCGCTTGGCTGGTTCCCGGATTCCAGACAGCCGGGTGCGGGTGCCTACCCGTTAAGCAATGTCGAGACAAAGGCAGTCGTTGACTTTGTACTGAGCCATCCGAATATCGGCGGCGCAGCCATCGGTCATACGTCCGGCGGTATCATTCTGTACCCTCCGGGAACATGTCCTGCCAAGAGTGCTCCATCACCGGATATTGAAGCCTTCAAGGCCATTGCGGATATGGGACAGGAAGAACTCGGTTATACACCGATGAATATCTTTGACTCCTTCATGCGTGATCAGGAACACTGGGATTCCGGTGCACTGGATGACTGGTTCTATCAGTCACAGGGTATTCCTGCCTACACAATGGAGTTCTGGGATGTGTATTCCAAATCCGGACATCCGATGAAGTGGGGCGGAGAAAGAGATTCCCAGAAGGAGAGTCTGGAACGGTTCAATGCCATCATGAACTGGGTCAAGGTCAACGCACCGCAGTACTTCTGTTCATGGAAGGAATTTGATCACCCGGTATTCGGAAAGGTTGAACTGGGCGGTTTCAACACCAAGTTCACAATTCAGAATCCACCGGAAAATCTTCTGATCCACGAAGTCGAAAACGACACAAAATTCAACCTGCGTTTTGCGGAAGCGATGCCGCATCTGCACATGGAATCCGTAAGCAGCGAAAAGGTGGCGGACGGTGTATACAGGATCACTGCCGTTGTCGGAAACCGCGGTTACCTGCCGGTATACCTCAGTGAAGAGGCCCTTTCCCTCAAAGTTGCAAAACCGGTACAGGCATCAATTACGGGATGCACTGTCATCAATGGTAAATCCGAGGTCGAAGCAGGCATGTTATCGGGATACTCCCGTACGATCACAGGTTCCATATACGGTAACCTGACAACGATGTCCAATGCACCGGCAAAGAAAAAGCTGGAGTGGGTCGTCAAAGCCAATGCGGGCGATGTGATTACCGTCACAGCCGTGCATGAAAAGGCAGGCAGTGCCTCCGCTTCCATCGCAGTTGAATAACACCGAGAGTCTGAACAATCAGGCTCTTTTTTTCATGCATCGAAAATCTGTCAATTCTTGTTTTTCAAACATGCCAACATCATTCCATCAGTATTCAGAGAACAGGATATACGTGTCATCAGAAAAGAGGAGCAGGTTATGGTAAAGAAAACAGAGATGTGAACACATGGGACATTGCAGTACCCGGTATTGCAGGATCCATCATTCTCTTCTTCGCAGATCTTTCGATGGGATTCAGTGCAGCAGCTGTATTCATCGCAGTATTCTTCTCTGCATGCGGTGTGGGACTTCTGTTATTCCCACGGTAGCCTGAAAAAGGGCAAAGATGGGCGGTCATAAGAAGTACATCGCAGATGCAGAAGCACATGGTGCAGAGTGACGTAACAACTATGTACTCTGCATTTTTCCTTTTCTGATCTGTATTGTTTTCCTTCGGTCGTATCTCAGATCCGTAAACAGATGTTATCAGAAATATTCATCCTCCCTTCCTGAAGACTTCGGGAAGGATTTTCCCTGGATTCGTATCAATACGCTTTCACACATCTGACCAAAGCCATTCCGAATACCTTTATCATCGGTATTCTCGCACTGGTCATTGTCATGATTCATGTGGTTCTGATTTCCTGTCTGGTTGTCAGAAGAAACGATTTCGTAAACAAGGTGATTGATACGATCTCCATGGTTCCGTATATCATTCCTTGATCCGCCGTATTCCTTATACGATCCGATCCTCTACCGCCACCCTCCGGCAGATTCCGATGTCTGTGGAAGAAGCGGCCATCTCCCCTGGTTCCAGTAAACTTGAGGCATTCTTTAAGATTAGTGTACCGATGATGACAAACGGTATTCTTTCCGGTGCCGTCATGTCCTGGGGACCATCATCACCGAACTGTCCACGGTAATGATTCTGTACAACCTCAATACCATTACACTGACCCTGGCAACCTGCACATACGTATCCAGAGGCAATTACGGTATTGCGGCAGCCTATACAACAATCCTGACAGTATCCACAATCATATCACTGCTTGTATACATGAAGGTCACCGGAAATAAGGAGATCTCATTCTGAAGGTGGTTTCGAAAGAGACCATCTTTTTCAACACCTGACACAATCTGTGTAACTCCACAAAACATTCACATCTGTCATAACGTATTTTGTGCTATGATCAACGTGGCAGGGAAGACATACCGGATTCCATGTATTCTGTATGAATTTGATTTGAACTGGTAAGAGAGTGTAAACAGATTTCTGCTTCAATACCCGGCATGATCTTCCCACCTTAACTGACAGCCAACGATTAACCCCAGGCTGTAGAAATACTCATCCACATCATTGAAATTGGAATTTTACGCTGTAGGTATGAAGTACAGAATAACGCATATTGATGCGGGATTCTGTACTTTTAGTTGGAAACCTGAGTGCATTTGTAAAGTATCAGAGCTTTGATCAGAATACTGAATTGAAAATGGATAAGCAGGAGATGATGAAAAAAGGATGAAATGTATTCCCTGGATGTGACTGAAATGATTGTGACCTATATAATTTGAGTAATATTAACGGGGGATAATTGTATGGGGTGCAGGTATTATAATCATCATAAATTCAGTGAGGGACATAGATGGGGCTATTGTTCATTCGTAGATATGAAGGTTTCCGATCAAAGAAGCAGTCTGTCCGCGGCATATTGTTGTGGTTGTGAAGAAGAATGCCCATATATTGAATATCGGAAAGAACAGGAAAAAGAACAGGCAAGGCAACAGGAGTTTGATCTGGAAAGACAACGCAGGTTGGAAAAACCGTATAGTGGAGAGGCGTCTCTTTCCAGTATGTTTTACATTACAGGGGGAGGATTTGCCAATCTGATTGTTGGTCTGTTTCTGTTTACTGCAGTCATTACACAGATTGACCGGGGAATGAGTGATCTGTTCTACACACTGCCACCGTTGTTTCTGGCATGTTCACTATGCATGGTACGACTGGTATCGTACCGGTTGTTTTTCGAGATTCGAGACAGCATTTATCCTTACCTTGGAGGTGTGGCTGCGATAAGTGCGCTGCTCATCGTCATACGATGTTTGGATGGATTCAATGTTGTGGGACTTCTTACAAATCTGATGTGGTTTGTGATTGAGTTTGGTCTTCTTTCTTTCGTTGGTGTGATTCTTGCAATGCTTTGGAATTACTGCGTTGTGAATCATCCGATGTTTCTGCTGTTGATTGCAGCTTTTGCTGCATATGGATTGTTTCAGTATCTTCAGAATATCGTAGGGTGAGATCGCGGTTTGCGGGTTGATTGAAAAAAGCTCTCTTAATCCCAGATCAATCATATAAAAAAATGCCTGTGTGGCTGTCCTGATACTGATTCAGATTCTCTTTGCGCATTTTGTATGTACAAAGCAAGATTTCCTCCATGTACTGACATTTTTTGTCAGTGTGTGGAGGAAATTAATGCATATACCGGAATGATCTCATCTGACCGTTTGGAAATCCTGGAACGGGAATGAAATCAGACAGATATTTTAAATGATCATGGATGGTACAAGATACAGCAGTGTACCGAGTATGGCACTGAGGAATATGATCTGAATCGGACCGGCTTTCTTTCTTCGCAGTAAAATCAGGCAAAGAAGAAATATGCCGGATTCGATGAAATGGAATGCATTGAGATGAATGTCTGAAGAACCGAATACGGCAAGCATAAGAATAGTCATGCCTGCAGAGGCAATCATTGCCACAACGGCAGGACGGATGGAGGAAAGAACAGACCTGACGATATTGAGCTTTGCGTATTTCCGATACAGCCAGGCAAGAAACAGAACAATGACAAGGGAAGGCATAATACAGCCGATGGTACAGACAAGCGCACCCGGGAAACCGGCGAGTTTCTGACCGATGAATGTGGCGGAGTTGACCGCAATCGGCCCCGGTGTCATTTCCGCAATGGTTGTCAGATCCGCAAATTCCTGCATGCTCAGCCATCCTTTCTGATCCACACACAGTGTCTGAATCAGAGGCATTGCCGCATACCCGCCTCCAAATGAAAACATACCGATCTGAAGATAGACAAGAAACATTTCAATGTAGATCATGCGTGCCTCCTTTCCAGGTAATATCTTGCCGTACCCAGTATCAGGAAAAACAGAATCAGCTGAATTGCACTGACTTTGAAAAACCAGGATGCGATAAAGGATATGACCATCATCACAATATTGATGATGTCATGACTGTGTATGACATTTGAGGCAAGATCCCATACCACATCCACAATGACTGCCGCAACACCGGCTCTCATGACCTGCAGTGCAGTCTGTACAATCCGGTTTGTACAGAAGGCATCGTAGATGGTACAGATGACAGAGATGATGATTAACGGTGGTATGATCACCGCCAGTGTGGACAAGAGAGCACCTTTGATTCCACCCATGCGGTAACCGAAGATGATGGCACTGTTGACTGCCAGCGCACCCGGGGATGATTGGGCGATGGCACACATATCCATGACCTCATCCTCACTGACCCAATGCAGTTCCCCGCAGAATTTCTTCTGCATCATTCCGATGATGACGAACCCGCCTCCGAATGTGAATGCGGATATCTCAAGCATTGTCAGAAACAGTTTTCCATACGATATTTTCTTTTCCATTTCATTTCCTCTTTCCTCAGACAGTATACGTTTTTTAACAACATAATGAAAATGCTATTATAATTATGAAAACATAAACTGGAGAATATGATATTATGCCGACAAGACACGCACTTGAACTCTTTGTCTGTGTGTATGAAACCGGAAGCGTAACACAGACCGCAAACCGTTTCTACTGTACACAGCCTTCGGTATCCCGTACCATCCGGGATCTGGAATCCGAGTATTCCCTTACACTGTTTGAAAGATATCATCACAAACTGATTCCGACCCCTTCCGCAAAACTGCTGTATGAATATGCCATGCGGATTATTCAGACATACACCGAAATGGATAAGGCAATGGAAAACGGGAAACAGATGATCCGCATCGGTTCCACCGTTACCATATCCAATACGGTTCTGACTTCCCTGTTGAAAAAATATCAGAGCATGTATCCGGACATCCGTACCGAGATAACGGTAAACAACGGTGCATTTCTGCAGGATGCGCTGATCGGTGATGATATTGATCTGGCACTGATCGAAGACAGCATTCACTTTGATGACCTGCAGGCAGTACCGTTTGATTCGGACAGTCTTGTACTGATTGTTCCAACGGATCATCCGCTTGCCTCAAAAAATCAGATATCACTGCAGGATCTCAACGGCATTCCGTATCTCAAACGTGACAGGGGAAGTGCAGTGCGGGAATATGTTGACCATCTGTTTGCGGAAAGAGGAATTGTCGTGGATTCATTGTGGGAATCCACAAGCACCCATGCTCTGATTCACGCAGTGGAAGAGGGCTTTGGCGTCACCATTCTCCCATATCGGATGTGCTGCAGGGAAATAGAGGAAAACAGGGTGAAGTCAGTGACAATCACGGATGCACCGCTGCAGAGAACCTGTTATGTGGTTACACACAGACAGAAAATCCTTTCCGGATCAATCCGACAATTCCTTGCTCTGTTACAGAAAAACGACGCATGACACGTCGCTGTTACAATCAGATTTCCTTCAGATGTTCCATGTTGTGACGGATGCTTTCACAACATGCATGGAATGTCTGTTTTTCTTCTTCTGTCAGAGGCAGTTCCACGATTTCCTCTACACCGTTTTTACCGATGATGCAGGGTACACCGGCAAACAGGCCGCTTTCTCCATACTGGCCGTTCAGATGTGCACTGGCAGGCATGATGACTTTTTCGTCATGGAGTACAATCGATGCCATTCTGGCAGCTGTTGTCGCAATCCCGTATTCGGTGCAGTGTTTACCCGCAAATGTTTTCCATCCGCCTCCGATTGCGGTTTTCTGCATTTCGTCATGGTCAAAGTGGAACCGTTCATCCTTCTTTTCCCATTTGGATAACGGCACACCGTGGAAACTGACACATGACCATGGCGCAAACTGGGCATTGCCGTGTTCGCCAAGCATGTAACAGGTGATGGATTTGTGGTCAATTCCCGTCTGCATTGCCAGCGATGAAATCAGTCTGGATGTATCCAGGCCGGTACCTGTTCCAAAGACTCTTCCCTCTGGCAGTCCGATTCCGATTGCCAGCTCACGGGTAACGATATCACATGGATTTGTAATATTGATCAGAACACCGTCAAATCCTGATTCTCTGATCTTATGGGCATAGCTGCGTACGGCAGGGATGGTGAAATCCATCTCCGTCAGTCTGTTGTGATTGCCGATGAGAAGTTCGATCTTACCGATACTGTTGATGATGACATCGCAATCCCCAAGATCTGAAAAATCCCCGGTATTGACAATGACACGGTGGGGAAGATACGCCACCGCATCCCGTAAATCCTGCACTTCACTTTCCGCTTTCTGCTGGTTGAGATCCACCAGTACAAGCTCATCCACAATGCCCTGTACCGCAAGTGCGTAAGCTGCGTGGGCTCCCACATGTCCGATTCCGATGACGCCTGCTTTCCTTGTTTTCATAAATTTACCTTCTTTCAATGATAAAACACGTTACAACGAAACCGGGAAATCCGCAATCACAGTATGGAAAATTTTCACTAAATCACTGAATGTATTTCATTATCATCTGAAAATATTTCATATAATGATGAATATAATCATTATTACTTTCATTTTTGTAAGCCTTTGCAAAATCATTAACAAAGTATCATTTTTCGGAGTATAATTATAGAGGCAAATTTTAGGAGGATATTATGAGTACTGAAAACAAGAAGGTTTTCGAAGCCATGGATGGTAATACCGCCACAGCGCACGCAGCCTATGCGTTCACTGAAGTAGCCGGTATTTATCCGATTACACCATCCTCACCGATGGCTGAACACGTAGACGACTGGGCAACAGCCGGACGTAAGAATGTGTTTGGCGATAAGGTGAAAGTCGTTGAAATGCAGTCGGAAGGCGGCGCTGCCGGTGCAGTTCACGGTGCACTGCAGGGAGGTTCCCTCGCTACGACATTCACTGCTTCTCAGGGTCTGTTATTAATGATCCCGAATATCTACAAGATGAAGGGTGAACTTCTTCCGGGTGTCATTCACGTAGCCGCAAGATCTCTGGCTACACATACACTGTCCATCTTCGGTGATCACAGTGACGTATATGCATGCCGTCAGACAGGCATCGTCATGATGTGTTCTCACTCCGTTCAGGACTGTATGGACCTGGCAGGTGTTGCTCACCTTGTCGCAATTGACGGTTCTGTTCCGGTCATGCATTTCTTTGATGGTTTCCGTACATCTCATGAATATGACAAGATCGAAGTCATGGACTATGACTATCTCAGAAGCCTTGTTCCGACAGACAAGCTTGAAGCATTCCGTGCACATGCACTGAACCCGCATACAAATCCGGTTGTACGTGGTGACAACCAGAACGACGATATCTTCTTCCAGGCTGAAGAAGCACAGAACAGGCACTTTGAAGCTGTTCCTGAAATCGTTGATAAGTACATGAAGAAGATCTCCGAACACACAGGCCGCAATTACGCTCCATTCACATACGTAGGTGCTCCTGATGCTGAAAGAGTCATCATCGCCATGGGTTCTGTCACAGACACAATTACAGAAACAATCAATACTCTGGTCGCAAGAGGCGAAAAGGTAGGTCTCATCAAGGTATATCTGTATCGTCCATTCTCCCAGAAGTATCTGGAATCCGTACTCCCTGCAACTGTTAAGAAGATTGCAGTTCTTGACCGCGCAAAGGAAGTCGGTACAAGAGAACCACTGTTCCTTGATGTATGCTATGCATTAAGAAACCACAAGGATATCACATTCATCGGCGGCCGTTACGGTCTGTCTTCCAAGGACACAAACCCAAGCCACATCAATGCCGTATTTGAAGAACTCAAGAAGGACAACCCGAAGGAAGAATTCACAATCGGTATCGACGATGACGTTACAAATCTGTCCCTGGATCCGGTTGATATCCACGTTGACGCTGACTACACATCCTGTCTGTTCTACGGTCTTGGTTCCGACGGTACAGTAGGTGCCAACAAGTCCACAGTCAAGATCATCGGCAACAACACAGATCTGTATTCCCAGGCATATTTTGCATATGACTCCAAGAAGGCAGGCGGTGTTACACGTTCCCACCTGAGATTCGGTCCGACTCCGATTCATTCCCCATACTATATCAACAAGGCAGACTTCATTTCCTGCTCTCAGGAATCCTATGCCTTCAAGTACGATATGGTACGTGATCTGAAGGAAGGCGGAACATTCCTGCTCAACACTGTCATTCCTGCAGAAGAAATCGAAAACAGACTTCCAAACAGAATGCTGAAGAGACTGGCTGACAAGAAGGCAAACTTCTACATCATCAATGCCAATGCGATTGCACGTGAAACACACATGGGTTCCCATACAAACACAATCCTGCAGTCCGCATTCTTCAAGCTGAATGAACAGATCATGCCTTATGAAAAGTCCCTGAACCTGATGGAATCCTCTGCACGTTCCACATACGCACGTAAGGGTGATGACGTTGTCAACAACAACATCGCAGCCATCAATAAGGGTGCTGAAGGTCTGGTCAAGGTTGAAGTCAAGCCTGAATGGTCTGATCTGCCGACAAAGGCTCAGCTGTTTGAACTGACAGGTGATGAACACTACGACAACAACGTTCAGAGAATCAATGCTCTGGAAGGCTATGACATGAAGGTTTCCGATTTCACAAACGAAATCGTAATCGACGGTTCCATGCCTGAAAACATCTCTTTCCGTGAAAAGAGAAACATCGCTGCATATGTTCCTGAATGGAACGCTGACAAGTGCATCCAGTGCGGTCAGTGTGCATTCGCATGTCCACATGCAACAATCCGTCCGTTCCTGATGACAGAGGAAGAATATACAAAGGCTTCCGAAATCGCTAAGGAAAACGGCTTTGAACTGACATACAAGGAACCATCTCCACTGTATGGCAAGGCAAAGGCTGAAGGTCTGAAGTTCAGAATCCAGCTCGCTACTGAAAACTGCGTAGGCTGTGGTGTATGTATGACAGTATGTCCTGTCGGTGACGGCACAAAGGAAAAGCCAAGAGCCCTCACAGCAAAGCCGATCGCTACACAGATGAAGCAGCAGCCGGTCGCTGACTACCTCTACAAGGAAACACCGGAAAAGCCGCAGTACGGCAATCCGAACACAGTCGCAGGCGTATCTCTGGAAAGACCATACTTCGAAGTATCCGGATGCTGCCCAGGTTGTGGTGAAGCTCCATACTACAGACTGGTTTCCCAGCTGTTCGGTCGTGACATGCTCGTAGCCAACGCTACAGGCTGTTCCATGATCTACTGCTCCGCAACACCATCCAACCCATTCGCTACAAACGATCAGGGTGAAGGTGTTGCCTGGGCTAACTCCCTGTTCGAAGACAACGCTGAATACGGCTTCGGTATGGCAGTTGCTCAGACAACCAAGGCTGCACGTATCTACAGAATCATGGAAGAAAACATGGACGCTGTAGAACCTGAACTGAAGGCATCTTTCGAAGCTTACATCGCTGCAGGTGATGACAGAGATGCACAGAGAGCTGTCAAGGATCAGCTGGTCGCAGGTCTGAAGGCTTCCTCTGTTGAAGCAGTCAAGCCATTACTCGAAATGGAAAGAGACCTTGTCGGTAAGTCCGTATGGATCGTCGGTGGTGACGGTTGGGCTTACGATATCGGTTATGGCGGACTTGACCATGTCATGGCAAACAACCTGAATGTCAACGTTCTCGTTCTCGATACAGAAACATATTCCAACACAGGTGGTCAGGCTTCCAAGTCCACACAGGCATCCGCTATTGCCAAGTTCGCTGCCGGCGGTAAGGCAACAGCGAAGAAGGACATCGGCCAGATCTTCATGGAATACGGCACAGCATATGTCGCTTCCGTATCCATGGGTGCTAACCAGATGCAGACAATCAAGGCTCTGAAGGAAGCTGAATCCTATGACGGTCCATCCATCGTTATTGCATACAGTCCATGTGCTGAACACGGTATCAAGGGTGGTCTGATCACAGCTCCAACACGTCAGAAGGACGCAGTTGCCTGCGGTTACACAGTTCTGTATCGTTACGATCCACGTAAGGAAAAGCCTCTTACAATCGATTCCAAGGAACCGGATTGGACAAAGTTCAATGCATATCTGATGACAGAAGCACGTTACTTCAACCTCCCAAGACTCAAGGGTCAGGAAGTTGCGGATGAAATGTTCGCCAAGACTCTGAAGGATGCTCAGACACGTTACAACAAGCTTGTTACAAAGCTGAAGCTCCAGGAAGAAAAGTAATTTACTCTTCAATGTTACAAAGGGTACGGATCTCAAAGTCCGTATCCTTTTTTATCACTTCATACAATTCATCTGTGTGATTCCAGGAATATGCATGATGCATATGTGCTTTTTTTAAACTTTTTTCTCCTTTTCCGCGAACAATTCAGAAAAAAAGGAAATAAGTAAAGTGT
>JBJEFE010000063.1:0-7831 GCA_051873755.1 Bulleidia sp.
GCATATTTATGCCGAATATGAGAGGTTTTTCAATCAGTAAGTGTTAAACTCAGGATGTGCATTGCGTCTGATCGCATATATGTGGAGGTAATAATAAAAGCAGGTAGATGGATTTTCAACCTGGAAAGGCAAACATCATGAAAAAACATATCATTGCATTATGCACAGTATTACTGCTCGCTGGCTGTCAGACTGCCGGTACAGATCAGACGGTATATACCGTATCTGAGATAAACGAAAAAGGAACAGAACTGGTCAGTTCTGTACAGAAGAAGGATGTTCTTGTGGAGGGTGTCATCAAAGGGGATACCCTTGAGGATGAGAATGCCCTTGCAGGAATTCTTGTATCGGATGAAACAACATCGGATACCATATACTGTTATTTTGACGGACCGGATACACGCAGTATGTATGAGGAAAACAGGAAACCGGGAGATAGAGTCAGTATGACGGTATGGTTATTTAATGGAGGTTCAAAGGAACAGCCTTCGTATTATGGAATCATTGTGGATCTGAAATAATGTGGATGTGACAGGGATACGTGACTGTATCCCTGTTATTGTCTTTCATGATCCAGGCGTTTCTGAAGGTCTTCAGGTTTCAGAACTGTGATGATGCCATAACTGCTTTCCACAAGTTTTAGATCACAGAGCTGTTTGAGAATACGTGATACCGTAACACGGTTGAGAGACAGGCATAAAGCCACATCCTCGTGTGTGTATGGTATCTGCCGTTTTCCGTGTTCTGTGGCGGTTAACAGAAAATCCATGACACGTGCAGATGCACTGTAAAGTGTGATTGTTTCAAGCAGGTGTGTCAGGTGGTTGTTTTCCGTAATGAAATACTGAAGAAATCTGTTAGACAGATCCGGGTATTCCTTTGAGAGTCTGAGGATATCCTGTGTTTCACATACAATCAGATCTGTTTCCGTGACTGTCTGGATCGTTACACGATGATGGCCGTTCTGAAGGAATGAATTGTCTCCGAAGAAATCACCTTTGTGAATGATATCCAGTGTCAGCTCTTTTCCGTTTGCATTTGACAGGTAAACCCGGAGTCTGCCGCTTCTGACAAAGTAAAGATATCCTGCATTCAGAGATGGATCCTGCAGGATGTGATCCATCGGGCAGTGGATCAGAGTACCATGGTTTTGAATCAGTGTCAGATCATGTTCTGTCAGTTTCATGTTGTTTTCCTTTTTTGTAATTGTAGTCTGAACTACAGTGTATTGTCAAAGAAATGAATATCATCTGATTGTGAGGTGATGACATGAAAAAACTGATTGTGATGGTATTTGGATGTTTTCTGATGGCAGCCGGGTTCGGTTGTATGATTCTGCCGATGGGGTTTGCGTCTGGTGGGGTAACAGGTCTTGCCAGAATTCTGTGCGGTGTTGTACCGTTGCCATTATCGGTGGTTGTACTTCTGATCAATATTACACTGTTTGGGGCAGGATATGTGTTTGTCGGAAAAGAGTTTGTCATGAAATCTCTTGTCTGTGCACTTCTGTTTCCTGTGTTTCTGCAGGTATGTCAGTCCGTTGACGTACTGCTTTTTTTAAAACAGGAACCATTGATTGCCTCATGTATTGCCGGAATACTTGTGGGAGCCGGGGCAGGGCTGGTGCTTCGTGTGGACGCCTCTTCAGGAGGATTGGATGTGATCGGTGTGATCGTTGAGAAAAAAACAGGTATCCCTGTTTCTGTCACAAATGCATGCTGTGATGGTCTGGTGCTGTTGATACAGGGAATGTCAGGAGCTGCCATGTCGGTTGTATATGGATTGCTTGTGGTTATTGTGATTTCGCTTACAATACGCAGAATGATGACAGCCGGTACCGGTACGGTACAGATGATGATCTTTACAGACTGTACGAATGAAATCAGAGAAATGCTTTTACACCAGGCGGATGCGGGTGTTACACTGTTTGAAACAGTCAGCGGGCTGCGGGATGCACATAGCAGGACCGTACTTACTGTTGTGCCTTTCCGCAAGGCATATCGGATCCGGAAAATGGTAAATGGGATCGATCCGACAGCGTTTGTCACAATGAGTGATGTACGGAGTGTTGTGGGAAGAGGCTATACAATGCCAGCTGTATAGGAGCGATGAAAATGATGAATGTAAATCAGGCAATTGAAAAGATGATCGTGTATTATGAAGGAAACAGACATGACATTGCTCATTTTATCAAGGTGCATGCCTACGCACGGATGATTGGAGAAATGGAACAGCTGGATGAGGATACACAGTACAGGCTTGAACTGGCTGCGGTTGTCCATGATATTGCATGTCCTCTATGCCGCAGGAAATACGGTAATACCAACGGGAAATACCAGGAGGCGGAAAGTGATGTGCTGATCAGGGAATTCTTTGATGGAATGGATATCAGTACGGAAACAGTGGATCGGATATCATGGATCGTTTCCCATCATCATACATATCATCTCTGTATGGATCCGGATTATCAGATTCTTCTGGAGGCGGATTATCTTGTTAATGCGGATGAAAGCAGTTATACACAGGAAGCCATTGCACAGGCGTATGATAAGCTGTTTGAAACGGAGAGCGGAAAACGGCTGTTAAAGCTGATTTACCTGGTATGAAAAAAGGACTGCGGGCAGTCCTTTTAAAACGGATTATTTCAGAAGAATTTCACCGTTGGATTCAATGATCTCCCTGTAGCGGTAATAGGAATCCTTGATCTTTCTTTCCATTGTACCGTGTCCGTCATTGAAGCGGTCAACGTATACAAATCCGTATCTCTTCTTCATTTCACCTGTACCTGCGGATACGACATCGATCGGACCCCAGTACAGATAACCACGGCAGTCGACACCGTCTTCGATAGCTGCGTTGACATTCTTAATGTGTTCCTCGATGTAGTGAACACGGAAGTCATCGTGGATCTTTCCTTCCTCATCAAGGTTTTCATCCAGACCGACACCGTTTTCAACAATCATCAGAGGCAGATGATATCTGTCATACAGAATATTCATTGTATAACGGAGTCCCATTGGATCAACCGGCCAGCCCCAAGGCTTTGGTGCGGCGTCTTTGAGGTATGGGTTTTCACGGCATAACAGTCCGCCTGTATCCGCACGCATTGAGAATTCTCTGTCAAATGTTGTGGAACGATAATAGGAGAAGGAGAGGAAGTCGACTGTGTATTCTTTGATCAGAGCCAGTTCTTCATCTGTGAAAGTGACAGTAACATCGTCCTTCTTCCATACTTTGTTCAGGTATGTCGGTACAATACCGAGGCAGAACGGATCACACATGTAGAAGATTGCCATACGCTGTGTTTCCAGTGCACCAAGTACGTTGTCCGGATCACAGTTGTATGGATATGTTGCGACAGAAGACGCAGTCATCATACATCCGATCTGATTTTCCGGATCTGCGTCATGGCCTGCCTTGACGGTCAGTGCGTTTGCGACAAGGATGTTGTGATAGGCATCCCAGATATCCTGCTTTGTTGTAGAGCCGATCGGATCTGTCGGATCAGCCGGATTGTCAATGGTAAGAACACCACCTGCGACCAGCGGCATTCTGAACAGGTTGTTGACCTCGTTGAATGTCAGCCAGTACTTTACCTTGCCATTGTAGCGTGCAAATACGGTTCTGACATAATTCATCCAGAAGTCGATCATCTTCGGATTGGACCATCCGCCATATTCTGTTACAAGGTGAAGCGGTGTTTCATAGTGGGAAAGTGTGATGACCGGTTCCATGCCCAGTTCTCTCATGCAGTCGAACATGTCATCGTAGAATTTCAGACCTGCTTCGTTTGGCTCTGTCTCATCGCCATTCGGGAAGATTCTGCCCCATGCGATGGAAGTTCTGAAGCTGTTGAAACCCATGCCCTTCATCAGCTTGAGGTCTTCACGGTATCTGTGATAACCGTCAACTGCCTCATGGCTGAGGTATGCCTTTGCAGGATCCAGTTTCATCTCATACTTCTTTGTTTCAGGATTCCATGCAATGCCCGGATCACGAGACATGATACCGACAACGACGTCGGTTACGTTTGGCTGTTTGCCGTCTTCCAGCCAGGCACCTTCATACTGGTTGGCTGCGATGGCACCGCCCCATAGAAAATCTTTTGGAAAGCTCATTTTTATTTCCTCCGTTCGCCATCATTATAATTTGAGATTCTTTTTTAAAGGCATTTTTTCAAAACATGAAAAGAGATTTGACTGTAAAGTCAGCTTGAGGTGTATAGTTAGGGCAGAAAGAGGGAAAAACAATGAAATCCAAAGTACTGTTTACACGTACCATTACACCTGAAAAGGTACTTGAGATGTATGAAACACTCGGTAAGAAGGTCACCGGTAATATCGCCTTCAAGCTTCATTCCGGAGAAGTCGGAAACCAGAACTTCCTGGGTCCGGATTTCTGGAAGCCTGTCATCGATACCATCGGTGGTACGGTTGTGGAATGCAATACCGCATATGACGGGGAAAGAAACACAACGGAACGCCATGTAAAGACCCTGAAGAAACATGGCTGGTCAACAGCGTTCAACGTGGATCTGATGGACGCTGAAGGACCTGATATGGAGCTGCAGATTCCGGATGGAAAGGTCATTCAGAAGAATTACGTCGGCAGGAATCTGAAGAACTATGACGGCATGATCGTTCTTTCTCATTTCAAGGGACATCCGATGGGAGGTTATGGCGGTGCATTAAAGCAGCTGTCAATCGGTGTGGCTTCTTCCTATGGCAAGGCATATATCCACGGAGCAGGTGAAGTGGAAAAGATCTGGACGGCAGACCATGACAGATTCCTTGAATCCATGGCTGATGCCGCAAAGTCCGTTCATGAATACTTCAAAGGCAATACGGTTTATGTCAATGTCATGAAGAACATGTCCGTTGACTGTGACTGTTGTGCAAAGGCGGAAGATCCATGCATGAAGGATATCGGTATTCTGATTTCCGAAGATCCGATTGCGATTGATCAGGCATGTATTGATCTTGTCTACGCTTCTGATGATCCGGGAAGAGATCATCTGATTGAACGTATTGAATCCCGTAACGGTGTACATACCATTGAAGCAGCAGAAGCACTTGGCTATGGCAGCCGTGAATACGAACTCATTGTGATCGCATGATCATGATCCGGCAGAAAAAGTGCCGGATTTTTTGATGATTATGCACATCTAACCTGTAAGGCTGGTATATAATAGCTGAGTATTATTCTGAAGGGAAAGAGAGCAAAATGAAGATTACGGAAAATGTCAGATATGTCGGTGTCAATGACCATGAGATTGATCTGTTTGAAGGACAGTATGTTGTTCCGGAGGGAATGGCGTACAACTCCTATGTCATCGTGGATGAAAAGATTGCGGTCATGGATACGGTAGACGGTCACTTTACAGAACAGTGGCTTGGCAACATCAAAGAGGTGATCGGAGACAGAACACCGGATTACCTGATTATGCAGCATATGGAGCCGGATCACTCCAGCAGTGTGCAGGCATTCCTCGAAGTGTATCCGCAGACGGTTGTTGTGGCTTCTGCCATGGCATTCAACATTCTGAAGAACCTGTACGGCGGTTCCGCTGCCGCAAATCGTCAGATAATCAAGGAAGGCGATACAATCTGCCTTGGTGCGCATACTCTGCAGTTTATCGCAGCACCGATGGTACACTGGCCTGAGGTCATGATGACATATGATCAGACAGATCATATTCTGTTCTCCGCCGATGCATTCGGAAAGTTTGGTGCACTGGATTGTGAGGAAGAGGACTGGGCATGTGAGGCACGCCGTTATTACTTCGGTATTGTCGGAAAGTATGGCATGCAGGCACAGGCAGTCATGAAGAAGGCTGCTGCTTTGGATATTCAGATCATCTGTCCGCTCCATGGACCGGTATTATCCGAAAACCTGCCGTATTACCTTGACCTGTACAACACATGGACAAAGTACGAGGTTGAAAGCGAAGGCATTGCATTATGCTATACATCTGTTTACGGCCATACAAAGGAAGCTGTTGAGCTTCTGGCAAAGGAACTGGAAGACAGAGGTGTGGAAGTGCATGTATCGGATCTGGCAAGAGATGACATGGCGGAAGCAGTTGAGGATGCATTCCGTTACGGCACACTGATTCTTGCGACGACAACATACAATGCGGATATCTTCCCGTTCATGAAGGATTTCATCAATCATCTGGAAGATCATGCATATCAGAACCGCAGGGTTGCACTTGTGGAAAACGGATGCTGGGCACCGCAGGCCGCAAAGAAGATGCGTTCCATGCTGGAAGGCCTGAAGGACATCACATTTGCGGATCATACAGTCACTCTGACAGGTGCACTGAATGATGCCTCAAGAGCACAGATCGCAGCTCTGGCTGACGAACTGGCAGGCAAGTAAACAACAGAGAACCGGGATGACCGGTTTTCTTTATATGAGTGGAGTAACGTATGGAAGAGATGAATGAACTGTTTTACAGAGATCCGTATGCACGTGTATTTACGGCAGATGTGCTTTCGTGCACGGAAGGGAAGAAAGGCTTTGAGATTGTATTGTCGGATACCGCATTCTATCCCGAAGGCGGCGGACAGGACGCGGATACCGGTGTAATCGACGGCGTCCGTGTGGAGGATGTACGAAGAAAAGACGGTGTGGTTGTGCATATCACAAGGCAGCCTGTGGAGGTCGGAAAGAGCGTAAGCTGTGAAATTGACTGGGAAAGACGTTTTGATCACATGCAGAATCATTCCGGTGAACATATCGTGTCCGGTCTGATTCACCGGGCATTCGGATATGACAATATCGGATTTCATATGGGAAAGGATGTCATCCAGATTGATTTCAACGGACCCCTGACATGGGAAGAACTGATGGAAATCGAGGAGAAGGCAAATGACCTGATTCAGTCCGATATTCCTGTACATGTGTTTTTTCCTTCTGATGAGGAAAGGGAAACCCTGGATTACAGATCCAAGAAGGAACTGAACGGAAGAGTCAGGATTGTGGAATTTCCGGGTGGCGATATGTGTGCCTGCTGCGGTACGCATGTGGCACGTACAGGAGAGATCGGACTGATCAAAATCCTCTCACTGGCAAAGTACAAAAAGGGTGTCCGCATTGAAATGGTTTCCGGAAAACGTGCTGTGAACAGAGTACGTCAGCTGTGCAATGATGAACGTGCGTGTTCGGCTTTGACCTGTGCAGTACAGGGAAATGTGGCGGATGCCGTTGTGCATCTTCAACAGGAAAATCAGGCATTGAATCAGAAAGTGACATCGTTGATGAACAGTCTGATGGAATACCGTCTCAAGGAATATGAGATGGATCAGAAGGTGCTGGTGGACGTGGAGGAAGGCATGGACCGTGTATCCATGATTCATATGGCAAACCGGATGATGCAGGAAAAACATGCATGCACGGCTGTGGTGCTTTCAAAAGAGAAGGAAGGATATGCATACTTCATGTGTTCGGAACAGGTGAATCTTTCCCTGCATGCAAAAATACTGAATGCAAAGCTGAATGGAAGGGGCGGAGGCAGGCCTGACAACATTCAGGGATTCTTTCAGGCAGACCTTACGGCAATACAAAATGCGGTTTTTGAGGAATTCGGGGATTGAGAGATTTTTTCTGTTTTAGTACAATTTAGGTAAGTAAAACAGGAGGAAAATATGATCCATAAGACACTCAAACCATTCCCGAAGGACTTCCTTTGGGGTGCTTCCACCTCTGCTTATCAGGTGGAAGGTGCCAACCTTGAAGACGGCAAGGGCCCATCCTGCCAGGATGTCAAGGTTGTTCCGGAAGGCACATCCGATCTGACGGTATGTGCTGACCAGTATCATCATTACAA
>JBJEFE010000064.1:0-32854 GCA_051873755.1 Bulleidia sp.
TACCGTTTGTTTTGAATTGTACCTGAAAAAGATCACAAAACGTGATTTTCTGACGTAAAAACAGAACATGGGCAGCCCATGTTCTGTCTGTTTCAGAAATATTCGCAGCTTTTATACTGCAGATATTGAAATACGGATCAGAAGAAAAAGAACAGAAGCTGCAACTTCTATTCTTTCAGATGAATATTCTTTTCGATCAGACGGTTGTGTGTCCACTCCCTGGCAAGTGTGAAGATGACAGCGAATGCCGGTACTCCCAGAAACATACCGACAATACCGAACATGGCACCACCGACAATAATCGCAAACATGACCCACAGAGTCGGAAGTCCAACCGCATCACCGAGAATGTACGGACCGATGATATTGCCGTCAATCTGCTGGAGAATCACAATGAATACAACAAACTCCAGTGCCTTGATCCAGTCGATCATGACCAGGATAATAAAGCACGGAATCGCACCAAGAAACGGTCCGAATACCGGGATGATATTGGTAACACCGACAATGACCGCAACCATAACCGTATACGGCATCCGCATGATGGAACAGCAGATATAACACAGCATTCCGATGATCAGGGAATCCAGTGCCTTACCGGAGAAAAACTTATAGAACATATCTGTTGCCAGATCGGAAACATGCACAAGCTGGTTGGAGATGGTTTCCGGAAATATCGCGAACATGAATTTCTTGAGCTGCAGCTTGAAGCGTTCACTGTCATTGAGCAGATAGACCGTAATGATCATACCGATAAGGAAATTGATCACGCCTGACACCACATTTCCGATGGTCATGACAATCCCGCCAAAGGCTCCGGACGGATCTGTCAGCTGGTTTGTCGCAAAGTTGTACAGTTCCGTTAACATCTCCCGTATCTTCTCAACCAGTTCCGGAGAATATGCGGCGAGAGCGGAAAGAAGATCCTCCGCATTCTGAATATATGTACCCAGATTTCGTACAAAGGTTTGAATACTGTCCGTCAGCTGCGGAATCAGCACCGCAAAGAAAGCCACGAATACAAGAATCAGAAAGATCATGCATATGGCAACCGCGATCTTGTGTTTGATCGATTCCTTCATGTTTTTATTCACAAGCCACTTCTTTTCCACAATATCCCGCAGCGGCATCAACAGAAAACTGAACAGAATGCCATACAGAAACGGTGCGAGTACACTGACGATGGAACTGAAGATATCCGATATGACCGACAGATGCGATATCAGGAGATAAAAGCTGACAATGATGATGCCCGAAAGTGAAAGTGCGATAATACTTTCCTTTGTTTCAGGTTTAATATGAAAATTCACAAAAGTCTCCCCCTTCTGTACGGATCATTATAGCATATGGACTGCCAGCTGATTATTACGATATGTTAAAGATGTCAAATCCTTCCATACGACATAATACCGGATTCATTTATTTGTGTATTGACGTATTATGATATGAATGCTTTAATATGTCTCGTCTTTAATCAGGAATGAGGGGAGAGAGTCAGTTCGGGGATCCTCATACCAACCTGTGTATGAAAATGATAGATAAGGTGGTACAGCTGACATCGATTAGGAAAGAGTAGAGTATTGGACTCTTTCGATTCTGGTTTGAAAGACTGTGAAAGGAAGGGTTTTTTATTATGTCCCGTTATTATTTTACTTCTGAGTCCGTAACCAGCGGACACCCTGACAAGATCTGTGATCTGATCGCAGATTCCATTCTGGATGAGGCATTACGCCAGGATCCGCAGTCACACATGGCTGTTGAGGCCACAATCAAAGATGATCTGATTCTTGTGTATGGTGAAGCCGACACAAAGGCAGACATGGATTATGAGAGGATTGCCCTGAATGTTCTGAAGGAAATCGGTTATGACGAAGAGTATCATGTCATCACAAAGGTCAACAGACAGTCATCCGAAATCAACAGTGCCGTCGCTCATGATGTTGTCTCCGCCGGAGACCAGGGAATCATGTTCGGCTACGCAAGTGATGAAACAGAAGAACTGATGCCGTATGCGATTATGACTGCACACAAGCTCGCCGCAAAACTGGAGGAAGTCAGACGCAGAACGCCATGGTTGAAACCGGATGGAAAAACACAGGTGACAGCCGAATACGAAGACGGAAAGCTTCTGCGTGTGGATGCGATTGTCATATCCACCCAACATGCGGAAAACGCAGATCAGAATACCATTCGTGACCTTCTGATGAAGGAGGTTGTAGAACCTGTTGTGGATCCTGCTCTGCTGGATGAAAACACCAAGTACTTCATCAATCCGTCCGGTTCCTTCGTACTGGGTGGTTCCTGGGGTGACTCCGGTACAACCGGAAGAAAGATTGTCGTTGATACTTACGGCGGTTACGCTCCGATCGGGGGAGGATGTTTCTCCTCCAAGGATCCGACAAAGGTCGACCGTTCCGCTGCCTATTATGCAAGATATGTATGCCGTAATCTTGTCGCAAACGGACTGGCAAGGAAGTGTCAGCTTCAGCTGTCCTATGCCATCGGTGTTCAGCAGCCGATCTCCGTCTATGTGCAGGCGTTCGGGACATCCTCATACACAGATGAGCAGCTTCAGGAAATCGTACTGAAAAACTTTGACTTCTCTGTCGGAAACATCATCGATGAACTGGATCTGAGAAAACCGATTTACCGCAGTACCGTCAACTATGGCCACTTCGGGAAAAAGGATCTCCCATGGGAACAGTTCCGCAAAATCAATCTCTGATGTCAAACAGGGCCTTTCGGTCCTGTTTTGTCGTAGATCAGAATGGAATGATGATCACTTCTTCCTGAGTCTGATTTCCAATACCGTATCAATCGGATCCGGCATCTGATGGTATGCGGTATCCACATTCAGGAATGTGTAATCCGGGAAGGATTCACCGTTCCATGGCATGACAAGCTGAATCTGTGAACCATCGGCCAGACGTCTGACGGATTCAATTCTGTCCATTGGAATATGTACTGCGATATCAAAGATACTTTCATCCATGATATGGGCATAGATGATATCACCCTTCTGTGTATATCTGCCCCATTCCGGTTTTTCAAGGGTGCTTGCAGTACAGCCATAGATGGATGCACTGTTGAGATCCATCCATTCACCAATCTGCTTCAGTATTTCAACGGACTGTTTCGGAAACAGGCCTCTGGCATCCGGGCCGACATTGAGAATCATGTTTCCACCTTTACTGACGCATTCCACAAGTGTACGGATCAGGAGTTTTGCGGACTTGTAGTTGGTGTCTTCTGCACAATAGCCCCAGTGTTCATTCATTGTGATACAGGCTTCCCAGGGTACCGGTTTACCGACATTGTTTACAATACCGTGCGGTGGAATCATCTGTTCCGGTGAAGTGAAATCACCGGAAGTACGGGATGGATGTTCCTCCATGATGGACCCTGGATAGATACCGTCTCCTTCCATGCGGTTGTCGATAATCATATCCGGCTGGAAGGCATCAATCATGTCCCGGATCGCTTCCGCACCCCACTTTTCCTTTTTCATGTCATCGTAGGAAAAGTCAAACCACATGATATCCAGTCTGCCGTATCCTGTCAGAAGTTCTCTGATCTGTTCATGCATGTACTTCAGGTAATGATCCCAGTTTCGGTTCTCATTGGAACATTCCGGATGATTGCGCATCGGGTGGTGCTTATCACCATAGTGCGGGTAATCCGGATGGTGCCAGTCAATCAGTGAGTAGTAAAGACCGACTTTCAGTCCTTCCTGCCGGAACGCATCCAGGTATTCCCTGACCAGGTCCTTTTCGTATTTGAAATCGGTTGTCTTTGTATCAAACAGGCAGAAACCGTCATGGTGTTTGGCTGTCATCACCGCATATTTCATGCCTGCCTGCTTTGCATAACGCGCCCATGCATGAGGATCAAATCTGTCCGGATGGAATTCATGCACAAACGGCATGTAGTCCTCTTCATTCATCTCATCATAATTCCGTACCCATTCGCCACGGGCCGGGATCGCATAGACGCCCCAGTGCAGAAACAGGCCGAATCTGTCATATTGAAACTGTTGAATATTCATGTTGTCCTCCGAAAAAGATGTCTTTTCTGTACTTTCATTATACAGTTAAAAAGCAGCCAGAATCATTCTGACTGCTTCACATCAGTTGGCTTCTCTTTTCAGCACATCCGCACAACGTGGGCACAGGCCGTTTTCATCCGGCTGTTCAGAGTAGTTCCAGCATCTCGGACACTTTGTACCGGATGCACGGACAACCTTCACACTTCTTTCAGCCACTTCAGATACGACTGCTTTGGATACGATCATCCACTGTGCAGCTTCCCCCTTGAGTCCCTTTTCAAGGAGGTTCGCTTCCTCTGCAGTCACACCGATCTGTACTTCCGCCTCCTGGGCTGTACCGATGGTCTTTTCCGCACGTGCTTCCTCGAGCGCCTTGAGGACATCATCACGCACGGACAGCAGGGATTTGAACATATCCCTGACTTCCTGTTCATTGTCATAGTGAACAGGCTTCGGGAAATGAGCGTAGTGTACGGATTCAACAGAATCATCCGTGAAGTGCATCCATACCTCTTCCATTGTATAGACAAGGAACGGTGCCCATAACTTCACCAGTGCATCTGTGCACTGCCAGAATACGGACTGAACCTGTCTTCTTCTCAGATCTGTTTTCGCACTGCAGTACAGAATATCCTTTGTGAAGTCACAGTAGTAGGAAGACAGTTCATTTGTCATGAAGTTGACAAGTGTCTTATTTGCGTCGAGGTAATCATACGCAAGAACAGAGGCTGTTGTCTTCTCGATGACTTCATTCAGCTGAATCATGATGTACTGATCCACCGGTTCAAGGTTTTCATAGGAAACCATGTCCTTCTTCGGATCAAAGTCCTTTGCGTTCAGATTACCGAGCAGGAAACGGAATGTGTTTCTGACCTTTCGGTACTGATCGGAAACCTGTTTGATATTGGACGGACCAAGCTTCAGGTCTTCCTTGAAGTCGGACGTCATTGCCCAAAGACGGAATACATCCGCACCGTTTTTATTGATGATATCCATCGGATTGACAACGTTTCCGACAGATTTGGACATCTTTTCACCCTTGGAGTCGCAGACATAGCCATGGGACAGAACCTCTTTATACGGTGCTGTGCCGTTAACGGCTGTGGATACGATCAAAGAGGAGTTGAACCAGCCTCTGTACTGGTCAGAACCTTCAAAGTACAGGTCACATGGATAGTCATAACCACGGGCAATCAGTTCATTCCAGGAGGAGCCGGAGTCAAACCAGACATCCATGATGTCCTTTTCCTTTGTGAAAAGACCGTTTGGAGACTTTTCGTTGACATATCCTTCCGGAAGGAGATCTTTCGCTTCTCTTTCAAACCAGACATTGGAGCCGTATTCCTCAAACAGGTCTGCGATATGGTTGAACACATCCATATCCATGATCGGAGAACCGTCCTCACAATAGATGATCGGAATCGGAACACCCCATAAACGCTGTCTGGAAATACACCAGTCACCACGATCGGCGATCATGTTGTGCATTCTCTTCTGACCGAAGTCATTGTGCCACTTGATCTTATTGTCAATTTCATCCAGCAGCTGCGGCTTGATTTTCTCAATGGAACAGAACCACTGCTTGACCGCTCTGAAGATGACCTTCTTCTTCAGTCTGTCATCATGCGGATAGCTGTGGGTAATGTTTTCAACCGCAAGCAGGCAGCCCTGTTCACTCATATCATGGATGATTGCCTTTGAGCAGTCCTCAAAGAACATACCGCAGTACTTGCCTGCCTCTTCATTCATCTTACCCTGGTAATCAACTGTATTGATCGGAGCCAGACCATACCGTGCACATACAAGGAAGTCGTCAAGACCGTGACCGCCGGCTGTATGAACAACACCGGTACCATCCTCATCCGTGACATGGCTGCCAAGCAGTGTCGGACATTCCTTGTCCAGTACGACATGGTGGTATGTGATGCCTTCCAGTTCTCTGCCTTTAAATGTGCGCAGAATACCCTGGTTTTCCAGACCGAACTTTGCCAGAAGGGTATCGACAAACTTTTCAAGCATGATCAGCTTTCCCTTTTCCGTCTGTACTTCCGCATAAACCAGTGCATCATTCAGAGAAACAGCCTCGTTGGAAGGAATTGTCCAAGGGGTTGTTGTCCAGATGACATAGTAGTCATTTTCATCCAGAATGCCTTTTCCGTCCGCAATCTGGAATGCAAGATAAATCGTCGCATCCTTGACATCACGGTATACGATTTCAGAGTCCGCCACCGCTGTTTCGTTGAACGGAGACCAGTAAACCGGCTTGAGTCCCTGGAAGATCATTCCCGTGGAAGCCATCTTACCGAATGTTCTGACCTGGCGTGCTTCGAATTCCTTATTCAGTGTGATATACGGATGTTCATAATCCGCAACTTCACCCAGTCTCTTTTCGGTTTCCATCTGGGTGGCGATCTGTGTATGTACGAATTCATCACACTTCTGTCTGAACTGTGCACTTGTCAGCTTCTTGCGGTCAACACCCTGTTTCTGAATGGCATTTTCCGTCGGCAGGCCGTGTGTGTCCCAACCCGGGAAAAACGGTGTGTAGTAACCTGCCATGGCATGGGATCTGACAATGAAGTCCTTGATGGAACGGTTCATTGCCGTACCGGCATGGAGGTTGCCGTTTGCGTACGGAGGACCGTCATGCAGAATGAAGGTCGGTTCCCCTTCGTGATGTTTCAGAATGTTCTGATAGTAGTTGTTTTCCTGCCACTGCTTTAAGATCTTCGGTTCCTTTGTCGCAAGGTTTCCTCTCATCTCAAAGTCTGTTTCCGGCATGTGCAGCGTGTCTTTGAAATCCATTTTTTCTTCTCTCCCTTCAATAAAAAAGCGTCCATAGAATCACTCTAAGGACGCAGAAAGCGCGGTACCACCTTAGTTCATGTTCAGATGATGAACATGCCCTTGTGTATCCTGTAACGCAGGATCTGCGGCTGCTCAAAAGGTGATGTCCTTGTACGATCTTACAACCTGTTTGCACCAGACACAGGCTCTCTCTGTGTGCCATCGTACAGGCGCGTCCTTTCTCAACGCAGTTTTTCTTCGGCCTGTTCCAGCCATTTCAGATCAGGCATTTCCGGGATCCGGAAGTTGTCAAGTGCTTTGAGAAGATCATTCAGTTCCTCTTTCATTTCGGACTTGACATCATCTGCCTGAGAATACAGTTTGGATAAATCCATCAGGATCAGACGGGATGTGCCGATTGCGGTTTTCACAATCTCATCCGCATTCTTCTGTGCCGTTGAGATGATCTCATTGGCTTCCCGTAAAGACAGTCTGGCAATGTTTTCCGCCGCCTGTCTTCTTGAGGCATCCTGGGACTGCAGTGCTTCATACTTTCCGCGCAGCTCTTCCAGCTGTTTTGTTGTTTCAACAAGCTGCTGCTGATACAGTTCAAGTTTGCGCTGAAGCTGGTCAACCATGGCAGCGTAGCGATCAATCGCATCGTCGACTGCGAACCGGTCATAACCGTTCTTCATGACGCGAAATGTCGGTTTCTGCGCTGTCATGTACTCACTCTCCTCATATACTCTGTTCGATTTCTATCACGGTGCGATCACCATTGGTTTTACGGAGAACACCGAGAAAACGGAATCTTCCCTTCCCCCTGATCGAAATCGTACCGTTATTATCGCACAGTTTATCAGGGCTATCAAGCGGGATGTGATTGAGTTGCACAAGTCCGGCACGGATCATTTCCTTCGCCTTTGCACGGGATACATGTGACAGTGCCGCCACAATCGCATCCATGCGTGTACTTGCCGCAATCACGGTAAAACGCTTTGTAGCAATCTGCTGAACAGGATGTTCGTCATTGACGGTAAATTGCACGCTGAGCTGGTTGATCCTGGTCAAATGATCAATGAGAAACTGTGCCATGGAAGTTCCTGTATACAGGTGGATCCACTCCTGTTCCACCCAGAAATCTCCAAATGCATGTCTGTCAATCTGCAGGTGCATGAGCGCACCCAGCACATCACGATGTGAGATTTTCCGGAATCTCTGATCGATACGTGATGAAATACATACAATATCAGAAAAGTCATCTTCCTCATGATCAAGGAAAATGACCCGTTTCTTCATTGCGCCCGGATATCCTCCTTCATGGCGGATATGTTCCCCTTCCGGAAACTTGGCTGATACGACAGCCAGTTCCTGTTCGTTCAGAAAGCCGGAACACATGTTTTTATGCCATGTCAGACTCTTATCCTGCAGATCATACAGATGTGCGATCAGAGATGCATATTCCGTCTGCTCAGTCATCTTCGGAATCCATGGAGATTCCACCGGAAACGCCGATATTCTGCGGTGTGCACAGAATGACGTTATGTCCGATCTTCTGGATTGTTCCGTCAAGAGCGAACACGACACCTGTCAGGAAGTCGATCGTTCTCTGTGCAAAGTCTCTTGGGAGCTTATGCAGGTTGACAACACAGGCTCTTCTCTGCTTGAGATGACGTGCAATCTCTTCCGCTTCTTCAAAGGAACGTGGTTCAAACAGAACCATCTGTGTATCACTCGGAACAGCATTGACCTTTGTCTTTTTTGCTTCGTAGGAGGAAACAGGCTTTGTCTCGGACGGCTTGTATGTCACTTCTGTTTCTTCCTCTTCGTATTCATCATTTTCATCCTCGTCTACCGGGGCAATAAAATTTTTCAGTTTATCAAATGCCATAAGACACCTCCAACGTATAGATTATACCATGTTCATGCGGAAAAGCGAGACTCAAAGCGCGTCAAGCACCGCAGTTGTAAACTGCTTTGCGATCGCACAGGCAAGACGCACCGCATTTTCATAGTCATCCATGGATGTCCAGCAGTTGCTGGAATGGATATAACGCACCGGTATACCGATGATAATGGATGGAATACCAAAGTGGGAATTGATGATGGCACCGTTTGTACCGCCTCCGGATCTGACGGACTCCTGTACCGGAATTCTGTTTTCCTTTGCGATTTTCAAAGCCAGTTTCTGGAATCTTGGATTTGTGATCATCGAAACATCCATGTGCCGTAACATCGGTCCCTTATGTAAAGCAGCCTGCACCATGTAGTCCTCACTGAAGGTATCATCGGCAGGACATCCTTCAAAGCAGATCACCACATCCGGTTTCAGTCTGCGTGTATTTGCAAGAACACCCCGTTCACCGACTTCCTCCTGGGTGGAGAAGGAACCTGTGATATTGCATGGCAGATCCTGATTCTTCAATCTCAACAGCGTTTCGATTTCCGCCGCAACACCGATTCTGCAGTCAAATGCCTTGCCGTAGAAAAGGCCTCTGGAATCATCAAACCGGCATCGGATATCCGGACATGCCGGTGAACCGATTCCGATCCCAAGCTGTTGGGTTTCCTGTTTTGACACCGTACCGCAGTCCATGATCATATCCGATATTTCCGGCATGGCATCCTTTTCCTTTGCGCTGACAAAGTGCGGCGGTTTGACAGCCACCACCGCCTCATGGCATTCACCATCTTTACCTCGAATCAGAAATGAGGAGGAAGGAAAGGATGTCTTCTGCCATCCTCCGATCGGAAGAAAACGCAGTGTTCCATCCGGTCTGACCGCCTGTACAATGGCACCTACTTCATCCATGTGGGCATCAAACATGATCACCGGTTTCTTTGGATCCATGTCATTGGATGCACATACATTCAGCATATGATCGCGGTGTGTCTGATAGACACCCTGCAGTTCCTTTTCCACTATATCCGCGACATCCTCTTCAAAACCTGATGTTCCAAAGGCATCGCTCAGTTTCATGATTCTCTCAATTTCTCTGTTCATATTTCTGTTGTTTCCCTTCACAAGCATTTTATGCCTCTTTGATGGAAAAGGAAACAGATTCTGTTATGGGAAGTATCAGACTCTGATCAGGCAGTGCTGCGTACGGTCAATCCGATACTGTACATCGCACATTTCCGCCAGCTCACTGTTATGGGTGACCATGATCACACATCTGTCTTCCGCATGTGCAAGATCCATGAAAATCCGCATGACATTCATCCCTGTCTCATAGTCCAGGTTTCCGGTCGGCTCGTCACAGATGATCAGTTTTGAATGCAATGCAATACATCTGGCAATCGCAATTCTCTGCTGTTCCCCGCCGGAAAGAGAAGATACCTTCATTCTTGCCTGTTTTGGGGTGATGCCCAGTTTTTTCAGTATGTGCTTTGCCTGTTTTGCGTCAATGGATTTCACATTGTCACTGATATCCGCTGCCACATAGATATTGTGGAGTGCGGACAGATATGGAATCAGATTGTAGTTCTGAAATACCATCGAAACATCTTTCCGTCTGTACTTTTCCAGTCCGATTGTTTTCAGCTCCTCTCCTTGGTACAGGATTTCTCCTTTGTAGGAAGGATCCATCCCGCCGATACAATAGAGAAATGTTGTCTTGCCGGAACCGGACTCCCCTGTAATACTGTAGATCTTTCCTGTCTCAAATGCGGCGTCCGCATTGTCCAGGATCACTCTTTTCCGGTTTCCGTCCCTGTATTCATAACTAAGGCCCTTTACTCTCAGAATTTCCTCACTCATAACCTATAACCCTCTTACCGTATCTTTGAGATTTTCCCGCATCACATTCCGTGTGGAAAGGGAAATACAACATCCGATGCACACAAGCATCACCGCCATGATCATCACAAGCACCAGGATCAATCTGGACAGTGAAGTATCAAAAAGCGATACACCGCTGTTGCGGTACACATTACCGCCAATCAGCTGGGCAATATCACTCTGTGCCTGCACGGCACCCTTTGTCACGGCACTGCTCATCATGACGGCAACGCCGTATCCCGGTATACATCCGAGCAGAATCAGCGGCACAGACGGAATCAGATAGTATTTCAGATAGAACATGACTATCTTATGTTTTGGACATCCAAGACTTCTTCTGATAAAGATTTCCCGTTTTCTGTTTTTCTGCAGGAAGGAAATGAATCCATACATTGTCATGACTGCCAGAAGCCAGATGCCCGCCATGATAAAACGGTAAATCATCCGGATTCTGCCGATGGAGGTCATCATGGATCCAAAGTCATTCGTCATCGTCATCAGTCCAAGTTTTGTCGGATTTCCCATCTGCGTGAACATCTTTGCGAATGCATTGTTTTCCTCATTCACAAATGTGTTGAGTTTTGTATTGAAGCTGTTGTATGCCGCAAGAGTATCCATTTCATACTCAATGCCGTAAACCGTAAGACCGTCAATCAGGATACTTTTGTGTTCCGCATACCACCGGCTGACTG
Organism: Bulleidia sp.; assembly: GCA_051873755.1. Lineage (GTDB taxonomy): Bacteria > Bacillota_I > Bacilli_A > Erysipelotrichales > Erysipelotrichaceae > Bulleidia. Next base: position 11,306 of record JBJEFE010000064.1, read on the forward strand.
CCTCATTGTATTCCTCATCCGATTCATAATCCTGCCAGTAGATACCACCGGTTTCCGGAGGATCCGCAGGAATGATCAGACCATAATAATCCGGACACTGTTCCAGAATGCTCAGGATCGTTTCATCTGTTGTCAGAATGGATTTGGTTTCGGAAAGATTAGACATGGTCAGATTGCGATTCGAACTGTTTCCGGTTGTATAGAACCCTTCCACCGTCAGTTCCGTAATGACCTTTGTTGTATCACGGGCATCTTTGACAATGATCCGATCCCCTTTCCGGAACCCGCTCTGCACCGCAAGCATGTGCATCAGCACACCGTGATCGGATAATTCCTGCGGTCCGTCAATTTCCAGTCCCTTCCTCTCCAGCATTGACATGTCTCTGACAGAGGCCATGGACATGCATCCGGATATTGAAATACCGTTATCTCCGGTGATGTCCATGTTTACGGAATGCACTTCCATGATTCTGTTATACGCTGAAACATCCGGATCACTGCCCAGTGTATCGATGTCTTCCAGGAATTTACGGGAAGCGGTGCGGTTGTCTTCCGGATTGTTCATGACAAAATCATATCTGTTTTCCATGCATGTACTGTATGTATCCATATATCCGAAATAAGAATTGTCTCTGATCTGCAGTGATAATGGCAGTGTGGCAGCCATACTCTGTTCAATCGCATCACTGTCCGTAAAAAACAGTGATACCGAAACGATAAATGTGCACAACATCACCGTAACGGCATATCCAAGAAGTGACTTACCGGATGCCTTCCATGTGTAAAGAAGAACCGTTCTGATTTTTTTCTTCATTTTATTCACCTGCCGAAAGCGTATCCCGCAGCCGGATTCTTTCTGTCATAACCATCGATAACCAATAGACAAGAAGCACAATCACAACAAGCACAACGCCTGCAATGAAAAGATCCGTACTGCTGAAACGGAACAGTTCATTCAGTTCTTCGGCACTCAGCTTCACATCATGCAGTGAGAAAGTGCCGGATAATGCCTGTCCGATTGTCGTATCACGATACTGCATGGAGGAATTGAACAGTTCCATACCGAACTGACATACAATCCAATGGGATAAAGGCAGTGCAGTGATCATACCGATGAAAGCCTGCAGACCTGTTTCCATCATTCTCTGAATGGCGATGTTTGTCTTTGTTTCCCCCATTGTCATCAGTACCGCACTCTCCTTTTTCCGCATGTAACAGTTCATACAGCTGTTAACAACAGCGAACACAACCGTCAGTCCTATCATGAGCCAGGAAATGATTCTGAAAGAAGATGTCACCGTTTCAATGTTCGTAATGACCGGAGCCATGGAGGCAAGTTCGGAATCCGGACTGACAAGTCCCTGGGCATATGCGTCCGTTGACTGAATATAACGGATCATGTTTTTTAATGATGCATAGCTGTCCATTTCCAGTATTGCAGGATAAACCTGAATCACATTTTCCTTGAATTTCAGTCTGCTTTCATAATCCGGATCATTTTCCTTCTGAAATGCGGCAGCTTCATCAAGGAGTTTCATCAGTGTATTCAATGGAACATATACAGGAATATTCACAGATCTGGATGACATCAGTGTTCTTCCTGCGGTAAGCATATATGTGCCGACAACTTTTAATGTCCAGCTGCGGTGGGCTGATATTTCATTATTTTCATTGAAAACAACACTTGTGATTGTAATTTCATCCCTCTGTTGTGAATTGCCCGTACCATCACTTCTGTACCAGTCCGCATTTCCACTGAATGGAACCATGCATACCATTTCTCCCTGATCCAGCTCTTCGGTGGTAAAGGTTCGGCCGCTGTAATCTCCCGAAAGAATGATATCGCCGTTACGATAATCCGTAAAATCCGAAACCGAAACACCTTTGACCGTTACTGCCGTTGTTGGAAGGTCGGGCTGCCAGTCATACAGCTGTTCAAGGGTCGGCGTGTCATCCGATACCCGACTGCGTTCCATCAGAAAATCCCAGCTTCCATCATCGTAAATCGTACCGACATGGAATGGTGTGCTCATCGCATTGACATTCACATCACAATACGCAACCCCATCCCTGTTTCTCAGATCATCCACAACCTTGAGATACTGTTTTTCCTGGTCCATGTAATCCGTTGTGTAATACCCGTTTTCCGCAGAAACAGGTGACGTTTCATCACCGGACAGCGTCACATTCAGTGACATCGTCCTGCCCGCCACGGTCTCAAAAACATCAGAAAGACTGACGATCAGAAGGGATCCGAGAAGAAACGTGAAAAGAACAGTATACATGACTGCCTGGAAAACAAATGAGAATGGTTTTCCAGAAATACCGTAACGGATTCTGCGTAACATGATAACCTCCGTATATATACTTCAATTATGCATATTTGAAATACAAATGTCCACAAATCAGAAACAGAAAACGCAATGGGAAAGAAACGGATTCCCATTCCATAAAATACCGGATATACCGATACTTGATCAATAAAGTTCAAAAAGAAAACGGAAAGCCAAAGTCTTCCATTTTCGGGTATTATTTGGTTTTCTGCCAGTTTTCAAATTCCAGTGGATTATAGGAAGCACTGTATGTATTGCTGAAATCATCGTAGATGATCTGAAAATCGCTGTTTTCATAATCAGTCCGATATTTTTCTTTAAACTGCTCTGTTACATCTTTTCCTGTTCTTTCATCCAGGATTGTGATAATGTCCTCAGAATACAGACAGTCCATGATTTCGACAAATTCATCACTTGGTTTTGGATGCCTCTGATCATAAATGAATTTTCCGGATAATGATGCTATGATGATAACTGCAGCTGCAGTAATATAAATCATTTTCTTTTTCATAGAAAACCTCCTTTTCTGTCAATCTGTACAAAAATCCGGCCATCTTTTGTTAGTGGTATTGTATTATTTTCATCACGTATATGCAATCTATCAGTGTTGTGTAACCTTCTGCTCCATATGAATATTCAGAAAAAGTTTCTGATACCTGTATCCATCAATGATATTTTCTTTCCTATCGCAATACCGTATCAGTTTGCGAAGTACAAACTCTTCCATTAACATTTCATGATTGACATGGCATTTTTCAATATAACGATCTGCGTCATGAACAAGCTGTTCCGTTTTATCTTCAGCCATCCATCTCAGAAGCTGTATCACATCATCATATTCATTGTCATGGTGTTTCTGCTCAGACAGTCGCAACAGTCTTTCATACTGTTCTGTTTCATAATAGCAGACAGAAAGAATCAGATCATGAATCGGTCTTCTGTCGTTTTCTTTTTCCAGTGTTTCGATCAGATAACTGTAGTCTTCCTCATTTGTTTTTGACCACAGATAACTGTCTTTGATGATATCATAATACATACTGTCATCGCGAAAGCTTTCCATCAATCATTTATATATACCATTTGCAACAAAAAAACATCCCATAGAAGACAGGCAGTCCGCTTTCAGAAGATAGATATTTCTGATTCTTGGAAACAGAAGAAGCTGTCTGTATTCATTCTCTGCCTTTACCGCATAAATATATGCCTGTGGGGCACGTTTCCGGCACAACTCATATGTACAGCTGCACTCATGCCATAAACCGGAACAGATATGATCATTGATCTGTTTCCGGTAGATATTCATCCGTTTCAGATACATACCGATCTGATTCACATGTTTTGCCTTCATTGCGTCTGTCATATGATAAAACAGATATATGTACATTGTTTTCGCATCAAAGGCATGTTCCCCGTATTTCTCTATCACCGCTTCTGAATTCCTGTCTCTGTACAGCATGAACCGGATCAGGTGAATATAAAAGAAAACAGATGAATGGATACAGTATCCCTGGTTCAGAAATTTTTCCATAACTTTCTCTGAACTGTTCAGATCCTCTGTGATATTCAGACGGAACGCTTCTGAAACGGTGTTCTTTGCTTCATCCAGTAATTCCATACTGTCGGAGAATTCCACGTCATAATAATCTGTCAGGATTCTGATGATTTCACTGTTTACAGGTACAAAGCCATGTTCTACAGACTCAGATATCCTTTATTGAAATGCGTACAGTCAGAGACCTGCTGTAGAGATATCTTTTTCTGATTTCTCAAATACATGAGATATGTTCCTGTCATCCTGTCATATTCTTCGCTCATTTCACACACCTCCATACAGAATATGATACACCTGCAGTCAATACAAAAACACCGCAATCCGGATGGACTGCGGCTGTAAAGACTATCTGATTTTGCGGAATTCAATGGTCCAGGAGGAACCGACACCGATATTGTATGCCTTGGCAAAGGAACCCTGGTTGATCGCAAGACCGACTCTGTATACGGAATTGATGTAGATGATCGGTGCACCGATTCTGACATCCGCAAAGCTTCTGCCATAGATGACACCGTTCTGGTATACAAGGTTGTCATGGTTGTAGATGCTGACTTCCAGTCTTTCGCCATATTCTGCCTTTAGACTCAGGAATTCCTCTCTTGTGATGCTTGTCCAAAGAGAGCCGAAACGGACATCAAGGATATCAATGGCACCGGATACACTGTCTTCCGTGATTCTGGTTTCCACTGTCGGTAATTCGATAATCTCATCCGGATCATAGGATGGTCCGACTTCCTCGAATGTGATCTTTCCTGTTGCCAGTTTCGCACCGGTAAAGGCATACACATCACGACCATGGAAGGTATAACTGGCTTCTGTGTTCTTTCTTCTGTTTGTTGTTTCGGAAATCTCACGCACCTCTTCAATCCCGACATATTTTTTGATATGTGTGAGTGTACCGTTGTCCGGCGTGACAATGTACTGCCCTGTCTTTGTTCTCGCAACTGCACTTTTTCTTTTTGACCCAACTCCCGGGTCAACAACAGATACGAACACTGTACCTTCAGGCCAGTATTCAATGGTCTGAAACAGACGATAGCTTGCCTCAAAGATATTATATGGCGTGATATCATGCGTCAGATGGTGAATGCGGATATCCGGATCAACACCAATGGATACACCTTCCATGGCGCTGACCGCACCATCCACAAGACCGAAGTCACTCTGAAAAACAATCGTGTTGTTCATTACTTTTTCCTCCTGAAAACAACCTTCCAATCCGGTCCGAAATCCAGATTACGGCTCTTGCATAGGGATCCCATTGTGACTGCCATTGCAATCTTGAGAAGCTCATTGTTGTAGATCATGACATCTCCCTTGTTGGCCATGCCGAATGACCTGTGGAACAGAATCGTGTCATGATAAGCCACTTCATCATTGTGATAGACAGTTGTATCAATCATGTCTCCATACGCAAAGCCTGCCTCATTGAACTGCTTCAGTGTGATGTTTGTCCACAGGTTGCCGAAGTTCGGATCATTGATCTCAAAGATGCCTTCGACTGTATCTTCCGTAATCACAGGTTCAAGAATCTCATGGCATCTGATCTCTTCAACCGGATATGCCGGACCTACCTGTTCGTAGGTGATAATACCGGAAGCCAGTCTTGCGGCACAATAGCCAAACAGGTCACGTCCATGGAAAATGCTTGTTTCATCCGTTCCCATGCCATGAAGACGGTTGATGGTTTCATCAATTTCTCTGACTTCTTCAATTCCGACATACTTTTTGACATGTGTCAGAGATCCGTTATCCGGTGTGACAATGTAATAGCCATCATTTGTTCTGGCAACGCAGGCTTTTCGTGCGGTACCGACACCCGGATCTACAACGGAAACGAAGATCGTTCCCTTTGGCCAGAATTTCATGGACTGGTACAGACGGTAGGATGCACTCCATGTATCGTACTGTGGAATCTCATGTGTTCCATCAATCAGTTCCAGTGTGCGGTCAACGGATTTACAGACACCGTACATCGCACATACGGCACCTTCCTTGTATGTGAAATCCGTCTGGAAGACGAGCATCGGCTTTGTGTAATCAATCATATGTTTTTCTTATTCTCCTTTTTCAGATAAACGGGTTATAGAACATGCTTTTTGTGACGAAAAAGCGCATAAACATTGTAAACAGGAAGATGGCAAGACAGAATCCGATGGAAAGCCAGTCATTTTTCCCAAGCTTCCGGTACGAATACCATGTTCTCTTCTTATGTTTGCCATAGCCTCTTAACTCCATGGCATTGGTAATCAGTTCAACCCGATCCAGTGTTGAAAAGATCAGAGGCACAAGAATCATGACCATGTTTTTGAGTCTTTTCCATACTCCTGCCTTGGATGACATCTCCACACCTCTTGCCTGCTGGGCAAGGGAAATCGTATGGTAGTCTCCCTGTACATCCGGGAAATAACGCAGTGTCAATGACAATGCACTGCATGCCTTATAGCTGAGGCCTATGGAGTTCAGACTGGATGCGAATTCACTCGGATTCGTTGTGAAAAAGAAGATACAGCCAAGCGGAATGACGGAAAGATATTTGGAAAACTTGGAAATCTGGTAGAACAGCTGTTCCAGTGTCAGAGTGTAGCGTTCGGTAATCACAAACAGCACATGTTCGGTACCGTAGATTTCCACACCGTATTTTGGTGAAAACAGGAATGTCAGAACAAAGTTTGTCGCAAGGAATACGAATACAAATACAAACATGACTCTGACTCTTTTGAAATCAATCTGTGCGACTTTGAATAATACCAGTGACAGTACCATGATACACAGAATGATCCGGATATCAAATGTCAGCATCACCGTACTTGTCAGAAGCAGAAAACAGACGAGTTTTGTCAGACCGGAAAGACGGTGAATGAATGTGTCAAGCTGACTGTATGAGAATAATTTTGTTTTCATCTGCTTTTCTTCTCCTGTTGAATGAATGTCTGAATAAAGCCGAGGGCATCGTCGATTCCTGCCTTGTTGGCAAGCTCATAGAGGCTTGTCTTGTTCAGATTGGCCTTGGCAATCCACTCATCGTTGATGAGCACCTCACTGGCAAGGGTATCCGCAATCTTGTGTCCACCTGACAGTACAACCGCACGCTTTGTATACTCCAGCATCAGATGCATGTCATGTGTGATCATGATGATGGTCTGGCCATTGTCATTGAGTTCCTTCAGGAATTCCATGATCTCGCTGTAGTGGTGATAATCCTGACCGGCTGTCGGTTCATCCAGAATGATGATCTTCGGTTCCAGTACAAGAATGGATGCGATCGTCACACGCTTTTTCTGGCCATAGCTGAGTGCGGATACAGGCCAGTCGATAAACGGAGCCAGACCGCAGATGGTTAATGCCTTTTCCACTCTCGGCCGGATTTCATCCTCTGATAATCCCTGGTTGCGCAATACAAGGGCCACCTCATCATAGATCTGTGTGCAACAGATCATCTGATTCGGATTCTGCAGTACATAGCCGATGACTTCTCCACGTTCCTTGATAGACATGTGTGTGATGTCATGGTCCTTGAGTACCAGTTCCCCGCTGTCCGGGTTTTCAAATCCGACGATGATCTTTGACAGTGTGGACTTCCCGGCACCGTTTTTTCCGACGATTGCCATCATCTCATGTTCGTAAACAGTAAAGCTGACATCCTGTAATACCGGAACAATGCCATCATAGCTGAAGCACAGGTTTCTGACTTCCAGCAGCGGCGTCTGTGATTCCTGTTTCCATTCCTGCTTTGCATTGGTATACCAGCTGCGCAGTTTTTCCTCATTTCCTGCAAGATCAAACTTCCGTATGTTCTCCGGATGCATGTCTGCCGTAATCTGAATCCCGGCATATTTGCATGCTGTTACATACAGCGGTTCACGGATGCCGTGTTGAATCAGAATATCGGATGCCAGTACCTGATCCGCAGGTGCGTCCATCAGGATTCTTCCGTCATCCATGACGATGATCCGATCCACATCCCGATGCAGAACATCCTCGATTCTGTGTTCGATGATGATGCATGTCTTCCCTGTTTCACGATGGATATCATCGATCAGCTCGATTGCCTTTTTGCCTGTTGCCGGATCAAGATTTGCCAGCGGTTCATCAAACAGCAGGATGTCCGCATCATCGACCATGACCCCTCCCAGGGATACTCTCTGTTTCTGACCACCGGAAAGCTCCTGACAGGATCTGGACAGGAAGCTTTCCATGTCAACCATCTCTGCGGTTTTCTGAACTCTTGGCTTCATTTCCGCAAGTGGTACGCAGTCATTTTCCAATGAGAAGGCAATATCCTCGCCGACATTCAGACCGACAAACTGGCCATCCGCATCCTGCAGTACCGTACCAATGTTCCGTGATAAGGCAAAGATACTCTGATCCTTTGTCTCCCTGCCGTGAATCTTCAGACTGCCTGTGATCTTTCCCTTGTACGCAAAGGGAATCAGACCGTTGAGGCAATGCCCGAGTGTGCTCTTGCCACAGCCGCTGGGACCAACAATCAGAATTTTCTCTCCCTCATGAATATCGAGATTGATATCGTACAATGTCGGTTCCGCCTGTGAAAAATACTGAAATGTAAAATTCCTGAAACTGATGACTGATTCGTTGTTCATATGTCTCTCCAATGTATTCATTGTACCGCGAAAAAAAATGATGTCCATCACGGACATCATCAGAAACCTCACAAATTGTGATTATTTCTTTGACAGAGAGCCTTCCTTTGTCTTTGTCTTTGCATAGGCGAAACATAACAGACCGCCGACAACACAGGAACAGATGGCATTCATGACAAATGCGATAGCACCCTGTGTGAAGACAAGACTGACAGGTTCGCCATAGATGACAATGTCAAGTACCGGAGCGACAATGATCCATGCAACCGCATTGGCAATCACATTCCAGATGACAAACTGAACAACGTCAAATTCACCCTGTTCAATATCCTTCCTGCTTGTCAGGTAAACAACACCGGAAACAGCACCGGCAACACCGGAAGCGACAACCCAGCTCCACCATGGAGAACCGTAGGACAGGAAGTCGGATAAAGCATGACCGATGAATGCGATCAGACCGCCGGCAACCGGACCAAACAGCATGGAGAAGAAACTGGAGATGCCGTAGGCAATCTGCAGATTTGTTTCAGGAACAGGTGACGGAACCTTGACAAACATGAACAGTACCATGAATAATGCACCGCCAAGACCTGTCGCTACAATTGTCTTTGTATTGAATAATGGCTTCTTCATAGATGTACCCCCTTAATGTACGTATCTGATTATACGCTGAAAAAATGAAAAACGCTGAAAGAAATTACATATGGCCGGCAATAAAGCGCATACATATGCGTTTTTTCAACAGAAAAGGCAATATGCAATGCATATTACCCCTGTTTCTGCTGTGTTTCCTTCTGTGTCTTGATGACCTTCATGCGTGAGAATTCCTCTCTCTCCTTTTCATCCAGGGAATCGGAGATTGTGCGGATCTCACTGACATAACGCGGGATAACCACGTTCTTCAGGGCATTGGCACGTTTCTGTGTCTTGGATATCGCTGTGGCAAGACGGGATACCGCACTGTCCACTTCCGCAAGAGCCATCGTCAGATTCCTGATCTTCTGAAACTGAATGTAGGCTTCATCGATTGTGGAGTTGGTTTCCGCAAGTCCGTATACAAGTTCGAATTCCTTCTTTTCCTCGTAGATGACCTGCGGGATTTCCACACCCATGACAGAACGGTATGTCAGCCGGATTCCCGTTTCAACCGGAACTTCCGAGACAATGCGGCTGATGACACCGCTGGAGATATTTGCCTGTTGAAGCAGGAAGTAGCCAAGGCTGTAGGCTTCCGTAAGCTCATCACGCAGCTTTTTCACCTCATCCACAAGCCGCATCATTTCACCGATCAGAATATTCCGCTTGCGGTCCATCAGTTCATATCCGTTGGAAGCCAGAGCCAGTGCTTTCTTTCTCTGGATCAGGTTTCCCCTGGTCGCTGCGATCTGTGCGGACATATCAGTTTTCTCCTTCGTTCTTGACGATCAGCTGAATGGTACGCATTGCGTGTTCCGGATCATAGTTCTGATCAATCAGTTTCTGATCCAGTCTGTCCAGCGCTTCCTTTGGAAGTGTGGAAAGCAGTGCCCAGCCAAGATTCAGCGTTTCACTCATGGAACGGTTGGATGTGAATCCCTGTCCGATGAAATATTTCTCAAAGTTTCTGCCGAATTCCATGTACTTCTGATCCAGCGGTGACAGTTCATCCTCACCGATGACAGAAGCCAGACTTCTGGCATCCTGCACCTTTGCATAGCAGGCAAACAGCTGGTTGGAGATATCCTGGTGATCCTTTCTTGTATATCCTTCACCGATACCGTCTTTCATCAGTCTGGAAAGAGAGGAAAGAATACCGATCGGCGGATTGACATGGTTGGAGAACAGGTCTCTGTCCAGTACGATCTGCCCTTCGGTAATATAACCGGTCAGATCTGGTACCGGATGGGTGATATCATCATTCGGCATTGTCAGGATCGGAATCTGTGTAACAGAGCCCTTACCGCCGCGGACAATTCCGGCACGTTCATACAGACTTGCCAGATCGGAATACAGATATCCCGGATATCCCTTACGGGAAGGAATCTCACCGTTGGAGGAAGAGAATTCACGCACCGCCTCACAATAGGATGTCATATCCGTCAGGATGACAAGAACATTCATATCACATGTATAGGCGAGGTATTCAGCCGCTGTCAGTGCACATCTCGGCGTCAGAATTCTTTCGACGATCGGATCATCCGCCTGGTTGATATACATGACGACATTATCCATGACACCTGTTTCCTCAAAGGATCTGCGGAACATGTCCGCAACGTCTTTCTTGACACCCATCGCACCGAATACGATACAGAAGTTCTCCGCATCCTCTCCGGTCAGCTTGGCCTGTCTGACAATCTGAATGGCAAGCTGATCATGCGGCAGACCTGCCCCGGAAAAGATCGGAAGCTTCTGACCGCGGATCAGTGTATTCAGACCGTCAATGGCGGATACACCTGTCTGGATATAGTTTCTTGGATACTGACGGGATACCGGGTTCAGCGGCTTGCCGTTGACATCCTCAAAGACATCCGCATACACCGGACCAAGTCCGTCAATCGGATCCCCGACACCGCTGAATGTACGGCCGAGAATCTCTTTTGAAAGGCCCAGCACCATCGGGTGTCCCAGAAGTGTGGTTCTGGTGTTGGAAAGGGAAAGACCGTCAGTACCTTCAAATACCTGAATAACCACTCTCTCCCCTTCAATCGCAACAACTCTTCCCTTGCGGGCAGTGCCGTTGTCCAGACGGATACTGACCATTTCCTCGTTGGATACGTTTTTTACATGATCCAGGGCCACCAGTGAGCCGCGGATCTCATCAAGTCCGAGTAACTGAATGCTCATATGTTTCCCCTTTCGATCATAATATGCTTTCCAGTGCCGCATCGATCCTGTCCGGATATGTATCCAGGATTTCCGGATGATCATTCGGTACATCGTATTTCATCTTGATGACTGTCTCAAAGATACCGGTATCTGTAATCAAAGACACCGGAACCTTCTTTGCGATCTTCAGACGGCAAGCCCGGTTGAGATAGCTGATGACATTCATCATTGCGTACTGTTTCGCAAGCGGTACGGACATGTCTTCCGGATGGAAGGCATTCTGCTGTAAATAACCGACACGGATGACTCTGCCGATTTCCAGTGTCAGCTTCTGATCTTCCGGAAGGACATCCGATCCGATCAGCTTGACAACTTCCATCAGGGAATCCTCCTCGTGAAGCAGTTCGGTCATCTCGTTGCGCAGGTTCATAAACGAACGGCTGACATGTTCTCCATACCAGGAGGAAAGATCATCCAGGTATTCAGAGGAACTCAGGTTCCAGTTGATGGCTGCGTAATGTCTTGCATAGGCAAGGCTCTTGTCCAGAGCCCAGAAACATCTGACGAAACGTCTTGTGTTCTGTGTGACAGGTTCGGAGAAGTCACCGCCCTGAGGGGATACCGCACCGATCAGAGTAACGGAACCGTCATTGCCGGACAGTGTTGTACCGTAACATGCACGTTCATAGAACTGGGCAATACGGGACGGCAGATATGCCGGGAAACCTTCTTCGGCAGGCATTTCCTCCAGACGTCCGGAGATTTCACGCAGTGCTTCAGCCCAACGGGATGTTGAGTCTGCCATCAGCGCAACATGGTATCCCATGTCACGATAGTATTCCGCAATCGTAACACCGGTATAAATGGATGCCTCACGGGCAGCCACCGGCATGTTGGAGGTATTGGCAATCAGTACCGTACGGTCAAGAAGTGAGTTGCCTGTCTTCGGATCCTTCAGTTCCGCAAATTCCTCCAGTACCTGGGTCATTTCATTTCCACGTTCACCGCAGCCGACATAGATAATGATATCGGCATCACAGAACTTGGCAATGGAGTGCTGCAACATGGTCTTGCCGGCACCGAAACCTCCCGGCAATGCGGCAGAACCGCCCTTGGCAATCGGAAACATCGTATCCAGAACTCTCTGTCCTGTTACCAGCGGCATGGACAGCGGTTTTCTGTTTTCCATCGGACGCGGTACACGCACCGGCCATTTCTGTGCCAGGGTGATTGTGTATGTTTCCTCTTTTTCGCTGTTTTCAACTGTCACCAGCACATCATTGACGGTGTATGCACCATCACTGACAACCGATGTGACAGTTCCTTCCACGTCCACCGGAATCAGAGAACGGTGCATAATGGAAGGTGTCTCCTGACATTCCGCAAAGATCTGTCCGCCCTTTACCGTATCCCCTTTGGATACAAGCATATGGACATCCCATTTCTTCGCCTCATCCAGTGCCGGTACACTTTTACCTTCGGAAATAAAGGCACCCTGAATCTCTTCAATCTTCTTTAACGGACGTTCGATACCGTCATAGATATTTCCAAGCATACCCGGACCCAACGTCGCATTCAGCAGTGATCCCGAACCGGTTACCGGTTCACCGGGTTTCAGGCCGGTCGTGGATTCATATACCTGAATGACGGTCTGTCCGTCATTGATGCGGATCACTTCACCAAGAAGCTGCTTATCACCAACGTAAACCATCTCACGCATTGAAAAGGAAGTGGAGTCCTTTACGGAAACAACAGGTCCGTTGATGGAATAGATCACATCACTCATGTTTATCCTCCCTTTCCATGATGCGGAAGGAAGAGTTGGCAGTAAACCACGCAAACTGTTCCTCACATCTTTCATCCAGGCTGCAGCTGTACTGCATACGCTGCGCACTGTCGATATAGCGGAAGCCGCCAAGAGGCATGTGCACCGCTTCCACAGGATTGTCATATCCGTTCTGTTTCAGCAGCTTTGCAAAGTCACTTACGTCTTCCTTACGGACTTCAAAATATCCGCCTGCACTGACACTGATTTCCTTCAGTGCCTTTGCGATATAGTCTGTATACTGCGGAGAATGCGAGAATTCCAGAACCTGCTTTCGAACATCGTCAAACAGCTGTTCCGTATAACCCGTACGCAGTTCCATCAGTTTCTTTTTCACATCCAGTCTGTCTCTGGATGATTTTGTGGCGGCGTAGGTGCGGAGTTCCTTGAGCTCCCCTTCCAGGTACGCTGCCTTGTCTTTTTCAAGACCTTCTCTGAAGAAGTTGATCTGATCATTCAGCAGAATATCCTTTTCACGGTTGAGCACTTCCTCAACAAGGTCTGCGTTGGATCTGACATCCTCATCGATTGCCCTGATCAGTTTTTCCTGTAAATCTTCCAAATTCAGTCACCTCACAGCTTCACTCCGATGGCCTCGGAAATACATTTATTGATGGCTTCACCGATATTTCCGGAGCCATGGCGGTCAGGAATCTCCGCAATCAGCGGTTTTGCAAGATTCATCTTGTAATCAAAGACGATGTCACTGACCTCTTCTATCGCCCTGGTTGTCATCAGGATGATCGCAATATCTTCCGTATGGATCAGGGTATCAAGACGATCCATGATATTGTCACGTCCTTTGACAACCTCTCCCTCGATTCCCGCCAGGCGCATGCCCATGACAGTATCGGTATTGTCACTGATGACGTAAGCTCTCATAACGATTAAAGCGCGTTGAGAATCAGAATTGCGATCAGCAGTCCGTAAATGGCGCAGCCTTCACCAAGAGCGACGAAGATGATGGCACGACCGAAGTTGTCGGAATTTTCAGAGATGGCACCCAGTGCAGCTGGAGCGGACTTGGCAACAGCCCATCCGGCAGCGATACAGGAACAGCCTACCGCAATGGCAGCGGCCAGGAAACCAAGACCACGGGAGCTGTCAACAACAGCTGCAGCTTCTGTACCTTCCGCAAAGACGGCAATTCTGCCGACACCGACGATCATCATGACAAGGAAGGATCCGGCAAACAGACAGATCTGTGCCATGAGTCTGGACTTTGGTGAATACTTTTTCATTTTACCGCTGCAGACAAGGGCCAGAGGGCCGACGATCAGAGCAACTGCAATGAGTGGTAATAACAGATCAGAAATACTTAACATTTTACTTTTTCTCCTTTGGATTTTTTCCTATCAGTTCAGTTTTTCAGTTGTAACAGCGTGAAACGGAATGCCGCCCGCATCATAGTAACGGGAGAACATTTCATAGTATTCCAGACGCAGTGTCTGAATACCGACAATCAGACCTTCCAGCACCATGACAAACAGGTTGCCGAAGATCATGACCGGAATACCGGCCTTGCCTGTCATCTCAACAAGTGTCATGACGACAAGCATCATACCCGCATGGGATAATACGAATCCGCCGACTCGCAGATATGACATGGAATTTGTAACGAATGTCAGAAGGACATCGATCAGTTCAAAGATGGACTGGCAGATATAACCGCCCCAGCCTTCTTTCGGTTTGATTGGCTGATGTTCGACAAGTGATGTCAGCGGTTCCTTCATGACAAAGCATATGATCGGAATGACAATACAGATTCCGATGGTAACCGGGTTAATGACATCGATTCCCAGCAGCATCGTGCATACGATTCCGACGATAATCGAGCCATAGAATACAAATCCGGCAATTCCGTTCTGTGAGAACAGTGCTTCACCGAGTTCATGGTGCACAAGGCGGTTGATGATGTTCATCAGCTGTGTCACAAGAATCAGTACGGCACCGATTGCGACGGCTCCAATCAGCAGTGTCATTGTGTTGGAGCTGTCCATGACATCAAACAGTTTTTCATGAACACCGAAGAGCTTCTGATGGATCGGATTCAGCAGTGTTTCGTTGCCGAACACGGAGCCGAACAGGAATCCGAAGATCATCGATGTGATGCCGCAGCGGCCGATAATGCCGAACAGCTGTCCCTTCTTTTCAAGCAGAAGTCCAAGCAGTGTCAGAACAAGTCCCTGGCCAAGATCACCGAACATGATGCCAAACAGCAGGCAGTAGGTCAAAGCAAGAAATCCGGTTGGATCAAAGTTGACATACTGCGGTACACCATACATGCCCAGAAACATTTCAAACGGTCTTGCAAACCAGTTGTTTTTCAGTTTTGTCGGACATGGGACATCCACTTCCGAAGGTTCCTTTTCCTCAAATGTGACCGGAAGTCCGTCAAATGCCTGACGGTATTCCTGTACCCTGTCCGCTTCCACAAATCCGGACATCACATAACGGTCATCATAAACCGCGGCGTACGGATGCAGAGTACAGAGCCGATCCTGCAGTGCGCACCAGGAATAGACATCATCAATCTCACCATGATGTTCACTCAGTTCCTTATCAATATCCACGGTCGGAATATCAATCGGTTCAAAACACAGATCCCGGAAAATCTTGTTTGTGCGCTCCACATAGGAGTCGGATGTGACATACACAATCCAGATGTAATGGGAGTTTTCGTAGAGTCTGTGCTGGATGAAAATATCATCACGGTACATGTGCAGCTTCTCAAAGCTTTCCCGCGGCAGTCGTCCGAACCGGAAATTCAGATACTGACAAGCGTGAATTCTTTCAAAGCCAAGTACGGACAGTTCCTTTAATGCCTTCTGATCATCCGGTGTCAGAATCACCTTTCTGGCATCGGTGGAAAGACCGAACAGGTCATTCATCCGAATGATGAATGATTCGATCTCTTCGCATGTATATGTTCTGTCCGAGGTTTCTTTTTCCTGAATTGTATAATTCAGGCTGTGCGCAATGTTCTGAAGTGTCTGACAGTAACCGCCGTACGGATCCTCGTCATTGATCAGGCTTCCCCTGTTGTCCTCATTGATGAGTTTGGCGGCAGGTTCGGCATGAAGAAGACCGGAGTCAACGCCCCTCATCAACATGTCATTGACATGTTCCTCATCCGTTGCGGCACTGACAAATTTCATTTTTACGATTGCCATGAATTCGCCCCTTTCTGAGTCCCTTAATATGTTAACATCGCCCGGATTCTGTCCGGCGATACCTTGTATCTGACACCTTCAATGATATTGATGATGTTGTGGATTTCCGTATCCGCAAGATACATGTAGCTCATCAGTATCAGTGATGGTTCTGTTTCATATTCCATGAAGTAGTGATACAGATGGAAGGAAATCTGTTCCACATAGTGTTCAATGTTGGTGAACACCGCATCCTTCACATATCGTCTGTATTTCTTCCGGATCGCATCCAGTACTTCCTGGGCTGAACTGTTTTCGATCATCTCATGTATCTCCTTTTCGGAGAACATGGAATGATATGGCAGAAGCAGTGCCTCCATCGTATCCCCGGTCATATGGAATTCCCGTTTGAGACGGTAGATGACGGACAGATTGATCAGTTCCGCTCTGCCGTTGATGATTTCACGCATCTTCTGCGCATCCTCACTGTTTCCATACCGGTCAATTGCCAGATGAATCTTTCTGAAGATCAGGATCTCCATGTCATGTTCAAGAGCGATGTAATCCAGCTCCTGAATCTTTTCCGATCTGTACTTCATCAGAATCGGCTGGTATGCGGTTCCCTGAAGGAGATTGATCAGTTCATCATATGCGTTGATTTCAATCAGTTTCTTCACGTCAAAAGAAAAATACTTTTCCGTGAATACCGGCATTGACGCAATCATCTCATCACGGATATTCTGGTCCGGATTCATGATGTAACGCACACAGAACAGAATCATCATGATTTCGGATTTCATCGAAAATGTATAGATAAAATCCCGGTCTTTCTCATCGCTGTAACGCATCAGTTTTTTCAGCCGCAGAAAAATATCCTTCCGCAGTAATGATTCCAGATGCTGGCGGTGAATGGCACGTTCATTGATTCCGGAAAGAATCTCACGATACTGTGTCTCATTCTTGAGATGTGCAGCGATATCACCGACATCGCGCTTCTGAATGAGTGCTTCGTAATCGTCTTCTTTCAACCGCTTTCCGAACATTGCCCGGGCCTTGACAGTCATCGCAAGATCACTGCTCATTTTGTCTCTCCCGTGATTCTGTCCACAAGCTTTATGCACCATTCCTTCCTGTGCGCTTCAAAGGTCTGTTTGAGATCCGCAGCAGCTGCCTCATAATAGGCGCTGTTGGCACGGCTTTCATTTTCGATCTTTTCATCCAGCTTCTGTTTTGTATCGGCGATGATGGCAGCGGTATCTTCCGCCACTTCCTTACGCATTTTCTGTTTGATCTGTTCAGCCTCTTCCTTCAGCTGTTTTCTTTCGGCATGGTGTTTTCGAATTCTTTCACATGTCTTTTCATCTGTTTCAATCAGATGTTCTATCGCTTTCAGTTCCATACAAAAAACCCTTCCGTTATTCAACCATTTTAAACCGATTCCCTTTTTTGTAAAGATCATCATTTTTTTCACAAAGGAATAACACAGTTCTCTAACATATCTGTACAAAAAAAACAAAAAACATGTAAAATAAATTACATGATGAAAAAAATCAAAGAGCTGTTTTTCAACAGAACCGCATATGTTGTCTATGCGGTATGTACAGGAGGCGGACTTGCCTACGGAGCACTTGTGCCACCGTTCTATCTGCATTTTCTCGATGGTCTGACCATTACCGGTTTCTTTGCGCTGGCATTGGCGATCATACGGGCCTCCTGGATTGCCGGAGATTTCACCTTCTTCTCCTGGGGGCCGAAACGTCATTCCCGCAGGGATCCGAATGCGAAATATGAAGGTGATCCGACCAGAGGAATGTCCTATACCCAGTACCGTTCCGCCATCCGTGAGGAAAGAAAGGATCTGAAAAATGAATACATGCCTTCCTCACTGCTTGTGCTGGCCGTCGCACTGGTTCTCTCACTGCTGTATTAGAAAACATCTGCGGATTCCGCAGATGCTTTTTATTTCAGAAAGAAACGGATGAGTTTCTGATAGATTTTATTGTGATACGGAGCATAGCGCATCGGCAGATCCAGCCAGCATTTCTTGTCCACAATGGATTTGACATGGCTGAATGCGTTGAAACCGTCTTTGCCATGATAGCTGCCCATGCCGCTTTCACCAACACCGCCAAAGCCCATGTGGTTTGTGGCGAGGTGAATGATGGTGTCATTCATACATCCGCCGCCATACTTCAGTTTCCTGTCAACCGTTTCTCTGTGCTCAGCGTTGTGAGAAAACAGATACAGGGCAAGAGGAGACGGTCTGTTCTGAAGATCCCGTACAACCTCATCAAAATCATCATACGTCAGCACAGGCATCACCGGTCCGAAGATCTCCTCCTGCATGATCGGATCCTGCCATGTGACTCCATCCATGATCACCGGTTCCATCTGGCATGTGTCGTATGATACCTGACCTCCGTATACAGCCTTTTCATGGTCCACAAGTCCCGCAAGACGGTGCAGGTGGGATTGGGTAATGATCTTTCCGTATTGATCATTGTGCAGCGGCTGTCCGCTGAACTGCCTGACAATCTGTTTTTTCATCTCTTCGATCAGACGGTCGTGAACACTGTGGTGCACAAGAACATAATCCGGTGCCACGCATGTCTGACCGCAGTTGAGGTATTTGCCAAAGACGATCCGTTTCGCCGCCAGCGGGATATCCGCACTCTCATCCACAATGCACGTACTCTTTCCGCCAAGTTCGAGCACAACCGGCGTCAGATGCTTCGCCGCCTTTTCCATGACATGTCTGCCCGTGGCCGTACTGCCGGTAAAGAAGATCAGATCGAACGGTTCATCCAGCAGTGCATCCGCCGTTTCAATACCGCCTTCAATCAGTGTGATGTAATCCGGGTCAAACAGTTCCTCAATGATCTGTTTCATGACGCGGTTGGTATGAACACTTGCCGGTCCAGGTTTCAAAACTGCCGTGTTGCCTGCCGCAATTGCACATACAAGCGGATCAAAGGTCAGAAGAAACGGATAGTTCCATGGACTCATGATCAGCACACATCCAAGAGGCACCGGCTGTGTGTAACTGACGGATGGAAACTGGGTAACAGGCGTTGGTACAATGTGTCGTTTTGCATAGGAAGAAAGATGTTTTCTCATATGGGTGATTTCGGAAAGAACCATGCCGATTTCACACATGTAGCTTTCTGCTTTTCCTTTGCCAAGATCCATGTGAAGTGCTTCGCAGATATCATTTTCATGAGAGACTATGGCTGTGTATAAACGTTCAAGCTGCAGCTGACGGAAAGACAGAGAAAGTGTATCCCCTGTCTGAAAGTATGCTTTCTGCTTTTCAAATACGGATGTCATATGCGGTCTCCTTTGACGGTATGGTACAGCTGTTCCAGCTGTTTTGCATCATAGATGACCGGTACCGGATACAGTGGGTTGGCTTCCTTTGCGGCATGAGCCGCAAGGGAAGGAATGTCCTCATCCATGATCACATCCAGATACTGCGGAATTCCCATGGTGCGGTTGAGCGTGTCGATGGATTCGATGAACGCTTCCGCTGCACAGAAGGCGTCCTGTGATGGATCACAGATTCCTGCCGCAACAGCGAGATCCTTCAGTTTCTGATCAATGACATGACCATAAGCACGCAGCACATGCGGCATGATCACCGCATTGGCAAGGCCGTGAGGAGTATCGTACAGACCGCCAAGAGAATGGGCAATTGCGTGAATATAACCGACATAGGATTTGGAAAAGGCGATGCCTGCCTGATACGCCGCAACGGACATATTTCTTCGTGCATCGGTGTCAGATCCGTTTTCATATGCCTTTACAATGTTTCCGTAGATCAGCGATACCGCATGCAGGGCAAGCTGACGTGTCTGTGCGGTTGTGGAGCGGCCGATATACGCCTCCACCGCATGAGTCAGGGCATCCATTCCCGTCGTGGCGGTCAGATGGGGCGGAAGGCTTTCCGTCATTGCCGGATCAAGGACCGCATAGCGGGGAATCAGAGGAAAATCCATCAGTGCGTATTTATCATGTGTCTTTGGATCGGTAATCACAGCCGCAAGTGTCACCTCACTGCCGGTACCCGCAGTTGTCGGTATGGCAAACAGCGGCGGCAGAGAGTGAAAGACTCTGAGAATGCCTTTCATCTGTGCCAGGGTACGCTTTGGATTGACGACTCTGGCTCCGATTGCCTTGCCGCAGTCGATGACAGAACCGCCTCCAACAGCGATGATCGCCTGACATCCGTTTTCCCGATACAGCGTCAGTCCGGTTTCGACATTTTCAACAGACGGATTCGGTCTGACCTCATCATATACAATATAGGTCATGCCCAGTTCATCCATGACATCCAGCAGCGGGTTGACAAGGCCGGTGGACACAATGCACCGGTCACTGACAACAAACACGGATGTGATATTCTGTTTCTGAAAGATTTCCTTCAGATCATGGCAGGAATCCACAACCTTCGGTTCCCGGTACGGCAGCACCGGCAGTGCAATACGGAAAACCGTCTGATAGATTCTGCATGCGCATTTCAAGACAGTATTCATTTTCTCACCTTAAGTACGTTTCTGTTCATAATGCCTGTCCCTTTTCGATGTTGTCAAGAATCGTCTCGAGTCTGTCCGCAATGTTGAAAAGACATGTATACAGTATCTCACGCTGTTCGTCAGTGATATCAAAGCTGACCTCCTGCAGAACATGGTGAATCTTTTCCGCAATGGAAGCTGCTGCTGCGTTTCCCTTTTCCGTCAGTACAACCGGCGTATTGTAGCGTTTGCGCACGGATTTCTCACGATGCACATATCCGTTTTTCTCAAGGTATTCCAGGGATCTGGAAATCGTTGCCTTGTCGTCGTTGCAGCGAAGAGTCAGTTCGGATGCGGTACGGGCATCGGTTGTATACAGGAAATACAGACAGGAGATATGGGAGCTTCTCAGATTGTATTCCGCCATTTCAAAATTCTCAATCCGACGGATCGCACGTTCGATCCGTGAGATGGATACGGTAAACTTTTCAAATCTTTCGTTCATGTTTCCTCCATATGTTGATGTTTCAACATGTACGATCCATTATAAACAAACATGTTGATATTTCAACATATTTCGAGAATGAAAAGGGAATATGTAAATTTGTATGAGGTTTAAATCCGCTCTCCAATTTCTTGAGGTATTTTGAGGTCGTACTGATTTGTGATTGATTTTTACCGGAATTGATTCGATTTATGTATCTCTACCGGTTTTTTCTGTTATGATCCGTGTATAAGGAGGAACGTGAACAGATTGGCACATAAAA
>JBJEFE010000065.1:0-32181 GCA_051873755.1 Bulleidia sp.
CTGATTCTGTAGCGACAGAAGGTGTTGCAGGTGCAGACAAGGATATTACAAAAGAACCATTTACAGTGCTCGTTACAGGTGAAAATGAAGGTCTTGCGGATACAATCATTTTGATGAGTGTGAATCCTGTCAGTATGAAAGTCACCATGACTTCTATTCCTAGAGATTCCAATGTTCCGATTTCGTGTTATGGTTGGGGATCTTCTAAAATCAACGCAGCACATGCGACTTCTGAAGCCTGCATGGTTGAAACAGTAGAGAATTTGACAGGAATTGATATTGACTACACAATTGAGTTGAATTTCGCATCAGTTATCCAGATTGTGGATGCAGTTGGCGGAATTGATATTTATGTGGAAGCGTCATTTATGGCACAATGCTGGGATGTTGAAGCGGATGAACTTGTTGTTTATCCTTTAGCAGAAGGATACCAGCACCTTGATGGCGCAAGAGCACTTGGTTATGCTCGTGAACGGTATGCTTTTGAAGATGGTGATTTTGCAAGACAGCGTCACCAGCAGGAGGTAATTGAACTTGTTATACAGAAACTGATGGCTTCCAAGAGTCCACAGATGTTCCTGGATGTTCTGAAAGCTGCCGGAGATAACATTAAAACAAACTTCACGGTTGATCAGATGACAAGTTTCATCAACTATGCTTTACAGAAGGCGCAAAGATATTATGATCAGGGAAATCTTGCGGGAATCTTCAACTTTGTGTCTTCACGTGAGTATGGTTATTCCACAATGGTTTGGAATCCGGGTTTACAGATGAGTCTGTACACATATAACCTCTTCAATGGTTCTATTCGTGATAATTCAGCCGCGATCGAAAGAAATCTGAATCTGAATTATCCATATTCCACACCTGAGGCAGTAAACTGGAGTTCTTCCGGAACATACGTTCCAGCTCCAATCAGCCAGGAATGGTACTCAGAAACGATGGTCCAAAATGTTGATCCACCGGCACCAGAACCGGAACCACAGCCTCAAACACCACCAGTGGTGGAAGAACAACAGCCTGTTGTGGATGAACCTGTTGTTGAACCACCTGCAGAGGAGCCACCTGTTCAGGAGATTCCACAGGATCCGGATACAGGAACAGAACCTTCTGGAGAGCAGACAGAATAGTGAACAGAGGTACCCTTTTCAAGGGTATCTTTTCATCAGCTGGCTGGTAGTGTAAAATATTGAATGATTATTGTAGTGAAAGGAATGTAAAGCGTATGTATGGAAGATATATCAAACGCCTTATTGATGTGATATTAAGCCTTGCTGGTATTATTGTGCTATCGCCTGTTCTTCTTGTGATTGTTATTTGCATCAAAGTTTCCAGTCCGGGACCGATATTCTTCAAGCAGAAAAGAGTCGGTATTCATAAATCGTATTTTAATATCCTGAAGTTCCGTACAATGCGGATTGATACACCAAAGGATGTTCCGACACATCTTCTGGAGAATCCTGAACAGTACATTACAGGTATTGGAAAGTTTCTGAGAAAGACGTCTCTTGATGAACTGCCTCAGCTTTTCAATATTCTGATGGGAGATATGTCAGTGATCGGACCACGACCGGCTCTGTGGAATCAGTACGATCTGATAGCGGAAAGAGACAGGTATGGCGCAAATGATATTCTTCCCGGTCTGACTGGATGGGCGCAGATCAACGGAAGAGATGAACTGGAAATTGACGTCAAAGCAAAACTTGATGGGGAATATGTACAGAAAATGAGTTTTCTATTTGACTGCAAATGTTTCTTCGGCACCATTACTTCTGTTCTTCGCCATGATGGTGTTGTGGAAGGCGGTACAGGAGAAATGCACAGAAAAGAGGAAGAGCAGAAATGAATATTTCTGTGGTAATTGCAGTATATAACGGTGAAAAGTATCTTTCTGAGCAGTTGGACTCTATTCTTTCACAGCTTCGGAGCGACGATGAACTGATTGTTTCATTGGATCCCTCTACAGATCAAAGTGAGGCAATGATCCGGGGATATATGAAAGATGATCATCGGATCAGATTGGTTCGAGGAAATGGGAAAGGACTGATCCGGAACTTTGAGAATGGGTTGGAACAGGTCAGAAATGAAATTGTATTTCTTAGTGATCAGGATGATGTGTGGATGAAGGATAAAGTTCAGAAAGTCCTCTCATCCTTTGACAGAAATACAATGATTGTCATGCATGATGCACAGATCACAGATGATGAGCTGAATCCTAAAGAAATAACATTCTTTAAGGAAAGAAATGTACAGACAGGTATCTGGAATAACATCATGAAGAATACATACCGTGGCTGCTGTATGGCATTCCGAAAGGAACTTCTTGATATTGTTCTGCCTTTTCCACAACCGCTTCCGATGCACGATCAGCTGATTGGACTTGCGGGAGAGACAGTTGGAGAAGTACGGCTGGTATCGGAACCTCTGATTTTGTATCGTAGACATGAAAATAATGCGTCTGACATGAATCATTCCGGGATGATTCAGATGATAAAATGGAGATTTCAGATTATCAGGGCTTATCAACAGATTAAACATAGAGTAAAATCTAAAAGGAAAAAATGAAAAAGGCACTGATTTTTGATGCATACGATCAGTATACGATCCGTATTCGATACATTCAGACCGCACTGGAAAACTGTGGATATGAAACACAGATATTCTTTGCGGATTTTGATCATGTCAGAAAACAGTACTATATGAATCGACGTGAAAATGTAAACTATATACATGTGACACCTTACAAAAGGAATCTTTCCATTGAGAGATTGTATTCACATGCACAGTTTGCGAAAGCCTGTGTCAAAGAAGCAGAAAAAATGAATGATATTGATCTGATCTATGTCATGGTCCCGCCAAATTCCATGGCAAAGGAATTCGGAGAATACAGGCAGAGACATCCGGAAGTCAGGTTGTGGTTTGACGTACTTGATATGTGGCCGGAATCCCTTCCTGTCGGACATCTGATTAAAAGCTCAGGTAAACCGGTTTTCAGGCAGTGGAGTAAACGTAGAGATAACTATCTGAAATATGCGGATCTCGTTACACCGGAATGCCGGATGTTTGAGAATGAACTGAGAAAACATCATGACTATGAGAACATGCACACAGTATATCTCTGTCAGAAGGAACAGTATCTTCGCTCATCAATTCCAATTGATGAGGAAATTCATTTCCTGTATTGCGGTACCATCAATAACATCATTGATATTCAGTTGATTGGGGAGTTCCTGTGGCAGGTGAAAAAGAATCGAAGAGTGTTTGTGGATGTCATTGGAGATGGAGAACACAGACAGGATTTCCTTCTCAAGCTCAATGAAATCAATGTACCACATGAATTTCATGGATATGTTTATGATGAAAAGACGAAGGAACAGATATACCGGAACGCCCACTTTGGCCTGAACTGCATGAAAGATTCTGTATTTGTCGGATTGACAATGAAATCACTGGATTATCTGAGTCATGGTTTTCCTCTTGTAAATAATATCAAGGGAGATACAACAGATTTCGTGAATCTTCATCATATCGGTATGAACATCAGTGAGGGAACACTTCTGAAGGACGCAGAAAAGATTTCAGGTATGACACAGATGGAATATGATCAGATATGTGAGAATGTCATTTCTCTGTTCCGAAAGGAAATGGCAGAACAGGTAGTCATCTCTCAACTGGAAGAGCTGATCCGGAATCTGTAATCGCTTGTAAGTGAACTCTTTCTGAAAAAATATGTGAATCCTCACATGTTTGATGGAATGATTTGTTTTCAGTACACCTGACGGGTAGAATACTACTGTCAGGTTTTTACTATATGAGAAACGAAAGAACAAAACGAAAGAGAAGGATTTCATCCGGATTCTACTATCTGCTTCTGATTGTTTCGGCAGTCCTTTTTCTGTATACCTTCTATAAAATGCCGATGTTTCCACTGAAGTGGACATTGATCACTGCTGTTGTCCTTGTGGTTGTACTGCTGGTTACAGGGTTGTTTACGTTGAAGCTGAAACCGACAAACTTTTTTCAGAAGACCGTGAATCTTCTGCTGGCAGTGGTATTATGTATCGGAAGTTTCATACTGCCGTATGAGGAAAAGAAGATTACCGCACTGTTTGAAACCGTAACAGGCACAACCGTACGTATCAGTGTGTATGCGATGAGGGATTCCTATAAATATGATCATCCTGAATACTTTAATTCCGGTAATACGATTTACATGGATGACATGGATGGAAAGAAACTGATTGAAGACAACGGTGATTATCTAGTCTATGGCACAGCCATGAATCTGGATCGTGCAAATCAGAAGTATGCCGTGGATCAGCTGAACATGTTAAGTGCATCTGAAATCATGACAATCGATCATGACAGTCTTGATCAGGCAGTCAATGATCTGTACAATAACACAACGGATCTGTTGATCATGGCAGATTCCTACGCATCCGTGATTCAGGATACACCGGGATTTGAAACGTTTGAACTGGATACACAGGTGGTATACACAATGGAAAGAACCATTGAATCCTCCTTTGGATTCAGCCGTGATGTCAGCCTTGTCAACCAGCCGTTTGCGGTATTCTTTGGCGGG
Organism: Bulleidia sp.; assembly: GCA_051873755.1. Taxonomy (GTDB): domain Bacteria; phylum Bacillota_I; class Bacilli_A; order Erysipelotrichales; family Erysipelotrichaceae; genus Bulleidia. The sequence continues at coordinate 4,586 of JBJEFE010000065.1, forward strand.
AATGATCAGACCGGTTCACTCTCACTGCAGGGAAGAACCGATGTGGATATGATTGTGGCGGTTAATCCGAATACATATCAGATTGCCATCATCAACCTTCCAAGAGATTCCTATATTCCAAATCCATATTATGGAGGCAGCTATGACAAGCTCACCCACCTGGGATTATCGGGTCTTGACAATACACTGGACGGCATCAGTGACGTGCTTGGAACGAAGATTGAAAACTATGTGCTTGTCAACTTTGATACGTTCCAGACGATCATAGAAGCACTGGGCGGCGTGACGATTAACAACCCTTACGAATTTACCGCCATTGATGGTCAGCATTTCCCTGAAGGTACGATTGAACTGAACCCTGTATCCGCACTGATGTATGTGCGTGAAAGATATAATCTGCCTGGTGGCGACTTTGACCGTAACATGCACCAGCAGATTGTCATGCAGGGAATGATTGACCGGATTACAAGTCCGGAGGGTATCATCCGTTTCAACAGTATCCTGGACAATGTGAAAGACTGTGTTCTTACCAATCTGTCCGGCAATTCAATTTATGCGCTGATTCAGAAACAGTTGGATGAAGATATCCACTGGAATATAGTAAAATATCACGTAGAGGGTGAGATGGGCATGGAGGAATGCGCATCCGCACCTGGTCAGTATCTGTCGGTTGTATATCCTTACGATAACCAGATTGACTTTGTACGGGATGTCATACAACAGGTATATGACGGTGAAATATTAGAACAGACAACACTTCCTGCAGGGGAGTCATAAAACAGGAGGCAATATGAGTATTTCCGTAGCGATGGCTGTATGCAACGGTGAAAAATACATCGAACAGCAGCTGAATTCGATTATTCACAATTTAAGCAGAGATGATGAAATCATCATTTCCTATAACCGTTCCGAGGATGCCACTCTGGATATGATCCAGGAGGCAGCCCATCAGCTTCCGATCATCAAAGTATACAGCTGTGAGGAAAAGGGCATCATTGCCAACTATGAAAATGCCATTTCCCATTGTTCCAATGAGTATATTTTCCTGGCTGACCAGGATGATGTATGGACGGAGGACAAGGTAAAGAAGGTCATGGAATGCTTTGCGTCTGAGGAACATCCGATTCTTGTCATGCATGACAGTCAGTATACCGATGAACAACTGAATGAACAGGGCAAGACACTGTTTACAGACAGAAACATCAAAAAGGGCTATGTGCACAATCTGACAGACAACTGTTATGACGGATGCTGTCTGGCATTCCACAGGGATCTTGTCAAACTGATTCTGCCGATTCCAAGATCACTTTCCATGCATGATCAGTGGATCGGGCTTGTGGCGGAGAAGGCCGGAAATGTCATGTTCTGTGATGAAAAGCTTCTGCAGCACCGTCGTCATTCCGATGCGACAAATAAACAGAAATACGGACTGAAGATGATCTTCAGAACATCCTATCAGGTGACACGGAGATTCCAGGAAATGGCATCCTATGTCAGATATCTGCGCGGTATCTGGAAAGAAGGATAATAAGCCATGGCGAAGAAGAAGCGGAAGGCAAGAAAGCTGACAAAATTCGGAAGAATTGTAACAGACATCATTCTTGTCATAGCCCTGGGAGCCGCATGTTTTTCCGGTTGGAAACTGTATCAGGGTCTGTCCACATACAACCAGTCAAAGTCATCCTATGATACACTGCGTGATGCGGCTGTAAAGAAACCGGAAGTCAGTCAGCCGGATTCCTCACAGGAACAGGAGAGTGACGATACCCTTGTGATTGACCATGCGGCAATGGCTGCGATCAATCCGGATTATGTCGGCTGGATTCACATGAAGAACTCTGATATCAGCTATCCGATGGTACAGGGGACGGACAATGAATACTATCTGAACCACCTTTACACAAAAGAGGAGAACTATGTCGGTTCGGTATTCCTCGACTGCAATTCCAGTCGTGATTTTACGGACCGGAATACGGTCATCTATGCTCATAATGTCAAAAACGGCACAATGTTCATGGAAATTGCCAGATTTGAGGATCCTTCCTGGTATGCGGATCATGATGTGCTGGAAATCTATACCGCATCGCAGAACTATCGCCTGTATCCTGTTGCGGGAATTCTGACAACCGGTTCGGACAACTATGTATCATATGCGTTTGAATCGGATGAAGCGTATATGAACTATGTCAACCGGTTTGTGTCCAATTCAACATTCCAGTCCAATCAGACCGTGACACCGCAGGATCAGACAGTGCTGCTGAGCACATGTTCATATTCACTGACAGATGGGCGGTACGCTTTATTGTGCAGGGTTGAAAAATTCTGAAACAGACTCATGTAATATACATGGATCTGTTTTTTTATTAAGCATATCTTAATGTTTCCATTGTGGATATAGGGTATGATAGTGGAGTACAGAAACTGTTCAATAATAGGGAGTTGTTATGAAAAACAATCGAAAGACAAAAATCATTGCCGCAGTGATCGCAGTATGCGTCGTGATTGCGGCTGTCGTCTGGGTGCTTTGGCCGAAGAATGCCACAGACACAGACGGTGTGTATGTTCAGAAGGTATCCTGGCTGACAGGATCATCCTGGACTGGAGGCAACCGGTATTCCGGTGTTGTGGAAACACAGGAAAGCCTTGAGATCCGTAAGGATGGTGCCAGAGAGATTAAGGAGATCTATGTCAGTGAAGGTCAGACGGTGGCTGTCAGGGATCCGCTGTTTGTGTATGACACGGATGAGATGAGCCAGAAGATCACAGCCGCACAGCTTGATATTGAGAATGCGAATACCGAAATCGAGGCATTGAAGAATCAGATCAATGACTACAATGAGGAAATGAAACAGGGTGGAGACAAGGTTGCCATTACAGCACTGATCAATGACCTGCAGTATTCCATCCGCCAACAGCAGTATTCCATTCAGTCCCTGCAGGCAGATATCACAAGATACCAGCAGGAGATTGACAATGCGACGGTATACAGCACGATTGAAGGTACTGTCAAGTCCATCAATCCGGATGGCGGGTATGACAATTACGGCAATGAGCTGCCGTTTATGAGCATTACCGAAACGGGTGAATTCCGCATCAAGGGCAAGATCAGTGAAATGGGCATGATCGTTCCGGGTGATCCGGTAACGATCCGTTCCCGCATCGATGAAACACAGACATGGACCGGTACGGTCTCTGTAGTGGAAACAGAACCTGCGACGGAAAACAATGATTATTACTATGGTGGAAACGGGGAAAGTGCATCCCAGTATCCGTTCTATATCTCACTTGACAGCAGTGAGGGCCTGCGTCTTGGCCAGCATGTGTTTGTGGAAACCGGCATCAGTGAACCGGTTCAGGACGGCATGTGGCTGGACAGCTTCTTCATTGCCTATGATGATAACGGAAACAGTTATGTGTGGGCGTCCGAAAACGGAAAACTGAAGAAGAGAACCGTTGAACTGGGTGAGATGAATGACATGACATCCCAGGTTGAGATTCTTTCCGGACTCAGTGAGGATGATTATATTGCATGGCCGGATGACACCTATACAGAAGGAATGAAGACAATCAGTGAAGATGCCCTTCAGGCTGCGGGAGCGTAATCTATGGCATTACTGCAGCTGGAACATGTCTATAAGACATACGGGGAAGGACAGGTTGCCGTACCTGTTCTGAAGGATATCTGCTTTCAGGTCAATGAAGGCGATTATATTGCGATCATGGGACCTTCCGGTTCCGGCAAGACAACCCTGATGAACATCATCGGCTGTCTGGATCGTGCAAGTGAGGGAACCTATCTGTTTGAATCCGATGACATTGCAAAGATGAACGAGAATGCGCTGTCGGATCTGCGTCTTCATAAGATCGGCTTTGTCTTTCAGACTTTCAACCTGCTGGAATCCGATACGGCACTGGAAAACGTCGCACTGCCTCTGGTATATGCCGGCGTTGGGAAGCAGGAGAGGAATGAAAGAGCCAGAGAGGCACTGGATTCCGTCGGATTATCCGACCGTGCATCGTTTAAACCGGCACAGCTGTCCGGTGGTCAGAAACAGAGAGTTGCCATTGCCAGAGCACTGATCAACCATCCGAAGGTGATCCTTGCGGATGAACCGACAGGTGCCCTGGATCAGGCTTCCGGTAAACAGGTCATGGAGCTGTTTCGAAAGTTGAATGAGGAAGGTATTACCATAATCATGATTACCCACGATGCCAACGTTGCCGCAAATGCGGATACGCTGTATCACATCATTGACGGGGAAATCATGGAAAACAGACAGGCGGAGGTGAACCATGAATTCTAAGATCAGAAAAGGTATGATCATCGGTGTCGGCCTGTGCGTGATTGCCGGTGGTGCATACGGTGTGTCAAAGCTTGTCAATACAGGCGGCAGTGTGCCTGTGACGCCGGTATCAATGCTGAATATCGGATATTATGAAAATCCGCTGAGTTCTTCCGGCATGGTATATGATGCCCAGAATCAGTCCATTTATAACGATTCCACCAAAACAATTACCGAAGTATTTGTGACGGTTGGACAGCAGGTTCATGCCGGAGACAGGCTTCTGTCCTATGACCTGACTTCGCTTAACCTTGCGGTGGAACTGAGCAGGCTTGAAACAGAACGTATTTCCAACAGTATCACACTGGCGGAACATGAACTGAAACAGCTTCAGAATATCGTACCGGATCCGGAACCTGAAGTTGAACCGGAACCTGCGCCGCAGCCGGAACCTGTACTGCCGGCAAGGGCACAGAAGGATGCCAACGGTGCATATCCATATGTTGTGACCCTGCAGGATGCGTACAATGCAGTTAGACAGCAGGTGTTCAGCTATTGTCTGAGTGCGTCCACACCGGATGAAAACAGTGTATGGCTGGAACAGAGACCGGAAGAAGAGGAAGGTAAAACGCTGTATTATCGTCTTGCGGTTACCTATACGGATGGAAGAGAGGAAGTCAGTGAACCTGCGGAAGTCAATGGCAGAAGCGAGGATGTTCTTGTTGTGCAGACCGGCACAAAGGATCATCCATACACATTCAGACTGCAGGAAAACGGACTTGTCTATGGAAAAACAATCAATGAGGGAAAGGATCTTGGCTCAAAGGCATATCTGAGTTTTGAAATTTATGATGCGGAAGGCGCTCTTACAACGCAGTGGCTTGTACGGGCGGATACCTTTGGCCCATGCCTGGATACGGATGCCTACGATGTCGCAAAACACACGATTCATGAACCGGAACCGGTCATAGAGGAACCGGTGATTGAAGAGACTGGAAGCGGCTATACGGCAGTACAGCTGGCAAGGGCGATCCGGGACAAGAAACAGGAAATCCGGAAGCTGAATCTCGATCTGAAAAAGGCACAGCTGCAATTGGACGCAGACAGTGCCGCATTGAGTGACGGCATTGTCTATGCAAAACGTGACGGTATCGTACGCAAGGCATGCGATCCTTCCGCACCGCCGCAGGATGGCAGTGCTTTCCTGGAAGTGGCTTCCGGTACGGGATTATACGTATCCGGATTTGTATCGGAACTGGTTAAGGATCAGATCCATGTCGGTGATTCCGTTACAGGTTACAGCTGGAACAGCGGTCAGAATGTCAATGCCTCAGTTGTGTCCGTGGATGAGGATCCGACAGGTGCGGGATATTACAACGGGGAAGGAAACCCGAATGTGTCATATTATGCATTTGAGGCATATATTGAGGATTCCGGCGGACTGTCCACAGGGGACTACCTTGAGCTGACAATCGGTGAAGGAAGGGAAACGGAATCACTGTATATCAGCCGCGCCTTTGTCAGAAAGGATGCACAGGGATATTATGTGCTGAAGGATGACAACGGCGTGCTTGTAAGACAGGATGTACGGGTTGGAAAGACCGTATGGGGTGAATACATGGAAATCCTGGAGGGTCTGAGCAGCGAGGATGCGATTACCTTCCCGTATGGTAAAGATGCGAAGGAAGGCCGGAAAACAGTACTGGATGAAAACATGGAGGCGTACTATGGGTGAGAATATCCGTTTATCATTGAAGGGCATTTTCGCACATAAGATGCGTTCCTTTCTGACCATGCTCGGTATCATCATCGGTATTGCGTCCATCATTGCCATCGTCTCCACAATCCAGGGTACCAACCAGCAGATCGAAAAGAATCTGATCGGAGCCGGAGACAATATTGTCAGGGTATCCCTGTATCAGGATGGATATACATACTGGATGGACAACGGACTTCCATCCGGTGTCCCTGTCATCAGCGATGATACAAGGGAATCTCTGCGTGAGATTCCAAACAGCAGATCCTTCAGTATTTACCGCAGCCGTGAAAGTTACAACATGGTGTACTATCAGAATAACGGTTTATCCGGCGGAAATATCGTCGGGATTGAATCGGATTACCTGCAGACGGCGGGGTATCAGGTACGAAAGGGCAGAGGCATCACCGATGATGACAACCGGTATTACCGTCAGGTTGCCATGCTGGATGATGTGACGGCACAGACGCTGTTCAATGGTGAAGATCCTGTCGGGAAAACCATTGAGATCCGTAATATTCCGTTTGTGGTAGTCGGTATATGTGGTGCGAAGGAGGAATTCGAACCGAATATTGAAAACATGAACGATTACTACATGTACAATCAGAACAATGCGGGCAATGTTTACATTCCTTCGGAATGCTGGCCGCTGGTATATCAGTTTGATGAACCACAGAATGTGATTCTGACAGCGGATTCCACCGGAGACATGACATCCGTCGGAAAAGAGGCTGCGGATATTCTGAATGCTTACGTATCCAACGAAAGTATCAGATACCAGGCACAGGATCTGATGGAACAGGCAAAGCAGATCCAGCAGCTGTCACAGTCAACCAATACGATGTTGATATGGATTGCGGCGATTTCACTGCTTGTCGGCGGTATCGGCGTCATGAACATCATGCTTGTAACGGTAACGGAACGTACAAAGGAAATCGGTCTGAAAAAGGCGATCGGCGCAAGAAAGAAGACGATCATGATGCAGTTCCTGACAGAAGCTGTTGTGCTGACATCTCTTGGCGGTATTCTTGGTGTATTGACAGGACTGATTCTGGCAAGAGGCATATCCATGTTGAATGGAACACCTGTTGCGATCAGTATTCCGGCATCGATCTTCTCCGTGGTATTCTCCATGGTGATCGGTATTGTGTTCGGTTTACTGCCGTCCTACAAGGCTGCCAACCTGGATCCGATTGAAGCATTAAGACATGAATGACAGGAGGCGGAGAGTTCCGCTTCCTTTTCATCATCGCATTGCGATACAATGAACCTATGAGAAAACATGTATTATTATGCGCACTGCTGTTATGCGGCTGTACGGAAAAACAGATCCGCGAGACGACATCCGTGTTCACAAAGCAGGATGAAAACAGAACGGTTACACTTGAAATACAGGCACAGGATGATCGGATGACAGCCATCCATCAGACAACAGTTATCCTGATGGACGGGTATACGAAAGAACAGGTCATTGAAATCCATGACAGGCTGTATGAGGCAGAACAGAAATACGAAGCATTGGAAGGCGTTGGATATTCTGTGGAACATACGGATGACATGATCACGCAGGTCATTGATGTGGATCTGGATACAGCAGATCTTTCAGGGATGATCGAAGACGGGATAGTGACGATTGAAGGTACAATGAAACCGGATGTACTCTCTCTTTCAGAAACTGCACGCATACTCAGTGAAAACGGATGGAAAAATGATTGACATGTCTGTGTCTGTTGGAATATAACTGTACCATCGTAAGAAAGAAGGTACAGCTATGTATACGATTGGTGAAATGTATGATCTGGATCATACACTGGCAAAAGATTATCTGTCACAGTTCACATATCCATGGGAAGCACTGAAGGGAATCAAAGACATGATCATTGAGATCGGAAAGACGCTTTCCAAAGACGAATACGATGAAGTCAGCGAACATGTCTGGGTTCATAAGACAGCGAAGGTATTCCCTTCCGCATATCTGGGTGCACCATGCATCATCGGTCCGCGCACGGAAGTCAGACACTGTGCATTTATCCGTTCCGCCGCTCTTGTCGGTGCGGATTGTGTTGTCGGCAACTCTGTAGAACTGAAGAATGTCATTCTGTTTGATCATGTTCAGACACCGCATTACAACTATGTCGGGGATTCCATTCTCGGTTATTATGCACATACAGGTGCCGGTTCCATCACATCCAATGTCAAGAGTGATAAGACACTGGTTGTTGTACATGACCGCATCGGCAGCGAACATGTTGAGACAGGGCTGAAGAAGATGGGTGCGATGCTTGGCGATTATGTCGAAGTCGGCTGTAATTCCGTACTCAATCCGGGTACGGTCATCGGCAGACATTCCAACGTCTATCCTACATCCTGCGTCAGAGGTCTTGTACCGGAAAACTCCATCTGGAAAAATGACGGAACCATTGTCACAAAACGCTAAAACCAATAATACCGCTCTGTGCGGTATTTTTTGGTACGGGAGAACAGAAAAGTCATAAAGTTCACTTTGGCGGACTTTATGAATCAGATGGCGGGAAGACAGGCGGAATCAGATTCCGGTGTGAAACGGACGGTTTTTAAGAAATATGATCGTGGATTTGACAGAAAGCCGCAGATGTTGTCTTCAGTTTATATGATTGGGTCACATTTTTCTGAAAAGGTCATATATAATGAAGTTGGAGATACAACATGAACAACGAATTCAGAAAACTGCTGATCATATACAATGCCAAGGCAGGATTGGGAAATCAGGATGTGCATTTTATGAAAGCACTGGAATATCTGACACTGAACCATTTTGAGGTGACGGTCTATCCTGTGATTCCGGATCAGGGTTATACCTCGGAATGGATTTTCCACAATGTCGGACACAGGTTTGAATATGTGATTGTATGCGGTGGTGACGGTACACTCAACCATGCGGTCAACGGCATGATCAATGAACACCTCAATTATCCGATCGGTTATCTGCCGGTTGGTTCCACCAATGATTTTTCCAAATCGCTGTATGGCAAAGGCAATCATACATTCATGGATATCTGCCGGTGGCTTGTGGAAGGCAATGTCTATCAGTTTGATGCCGGGAAATTCAATGACATGTATTTCAACTACGTTGCCGGATTCGGAGCGTTTCCGATGGTCAGTTACACAACACCGCAGAATATGAAGAACAGCCTTGGCTACGCAGCCTATGTGCTGAACTTCCTGCAGTCCATACCGGAAGGGCTGGCATATAACAGACACTGCCGCATCATTCATGACGGAATTGAAGAGGAAGGCAATTACATGTTCGGACTTGTGACAAACAGTACACAGGTTGCGGGTGTCAAACCGAGTGTGATTCGTGATTCTTCACTGAATGACGGTATCTTTGAGGCAACTCTGATCAAGGCGGGATTATCCGCACTTGAGATTGGAGAGATCATTCATTCCATGAATGATGAAGGATACAGGACATCCGCTTTGACTACATTCACATTCCGGGAGGCGGAATTCATATTCGACGATAAGACGCCGTGGACTCTGGATGGAGAAAATGGAGGACTTGTGCAGAAAGCACATATCAGTGTTCTTCCAAAAGCCGTTTCCATCTATGTATCAAAGGATAATCCGGAACTGTAAGACAGGTGACATCACCTGTTTTTTTTCAGATGGTGCGCAATGCGCTTTTGCGTTGCTTGTGTGCATTGAGAGAAAACAATAGGATAATGTTGTAAACAGAAGGAGTTTATGAATATGTTGAATGATAATCTTGCAAAAGTAAGGAAGGAAAAAGGACTGACGCAGGAGGCACTGGCACTCAAGCTGAATGTGGTGAGGCAGACAGTATCCAAATGGGAAAAGGGAATTGCGGTGCCGGATGCGGATATGCTGTGCAGGATTGCGGAAGCACTGGATGTTCCGGTATCCGTACTTTTATCAGATACCGGAAACAGTGGGACATCAGACACGCAGTCCATTGTGGAGGTCCTTGCACAGATGAATGAACAGCTTGCGATCCGCAACCGCAGATCTGCGAATGTATGGAAAGGTCTGTTTTCTGTATCGCTTGTAATCATTGGGATTCTGATCGGAACCGTATTTACCGCAGAACGGAACAGTCCGGCATTACCTGAGAAAACAGCTGTCACAGGTGTTGATTTCACCTGCTATGCAGAGGAGGTGGAATGCACGTTTGTACCGGGAATCGAAAACAGGGACATTGCATATAAAGTGACAATGGCAGCTTCCAATCATTCCTCAAAGACGGTATCCGCCGAATGTGAAAATGGTGTCTGCATGGCACGCTTTGCGTTGGAAGATCTTCCGTCATACCTGGAGTATGATGTTATTCTGAACGTTTCAGAAAAGAACGAAATCCGGAATATGACAATTGCGGAAGAGCTTACGGTACGTGATCATACATGTATGTGGCAGATTCCCTGATGATACAGTATCTTATGCGTTGTTCTGTTCTGATACACCTCATGACTGAAGTCAGGGGTTGATCGTGAATCGACTCATATGAGGCGGCAGTATCCGAAATGAAAAATGTCTGTCATCATCTGACAACAGACATTGGTTTTACAGTTTTTCGATCAGTGCATCAACGGATTCTTTCTTTGTCATGAAGGATGTGACGAATCTGACAATCTGATGTGTTTCATCATATCTTCCCCATGGTGTAAAGGCAAAGTCCTTTGACAGTTCTTCAATCTTTTCATCCGGGAGGATCGGGAAGACCTGATTGGTCTGTGCTTCCACAGAGAAGGAGTAACCTTTTTCCGTAAGACCGTCAATCAGTCTGTATGCCATGTCCATACAGTGTCTGGACACTTTCATATAACGGTCATCCGTGAACAGCTGTTCAAACTGAATGCCCAGAAGTCTTCCTTTGGCAAGCATTCCGCCTCTTTGCTTGATGTTGTAACGGAAATCCTTTTTGTACAGATCATTTGTGATGACAACTGCTTCACCAAACAGGGCACCGACCTTTGTGCCGCCGATATAGAACATATCACACAGCTTTGCGATTTCAGGCAGTGTCAGATCATTCTTTTTCGATGCCAGAGCATAACCGAGTCTTGCACCATCAATGAATAACGGAATCTCATACTTCCGGCATACGGCATACAGATCCGTGAGCTGCTGTCTGGAATACAGTGTACCGAGTTCTGTCGGGAAGGAAATGTAGACAAGGCCCGGCTGTACGGTATGTTCCACTGCAGAACCATGGTAGTGGTCATAGATCAGCTGTTCCACCTGCTCAGCTGTGATGGTGCCGTCTTTGGACGGGATTGTCAGACACTTGTGTCCGCAGGATTCCAGAGCACCTGTTTCGTGTTCGTTGATGTGACCTGTAACTGCGCATACCGCACCCTGGTAGTGCTTCAGTACCGAGGTAATCACGGTAATATTTGTCTGTGTGCCTCCGACAAGGAAATGGACATCCGCATTCTCATTGTCAACTGCTTTGCGGATCAGTTCCCTTGCATGTTCACAATGCGGGTCAACACCGTAGCCGATGGTCTGTTCTTCATTTGTTTCATTGAGTGCCTGCAGGATCTCAGGGATGCAGCCTTCAATGTAGTCACTGTCAAATCTGATCATTGTTAACTCCTTTTCATATAATTGCCTTATAATTATACACGCATGGAAAGAGTGATGATATGAGAAGATTTACCAATACACAGATATCAGAGATGGCAGAGATTCTGAAACATGACGGTGTACTGTCCGTACCTACCGATACGGTATACGGCGTCTGTGCCAGAATGGATTCCCCAAAGGCTCAGGAAAACCTGCGTGAAGTCAAAAACAGACCGCTGACAAAGGCATTTCCGATCATGTGTGCGGATGAGGCACAGATTGAATCCATCTGTGAAATCACAGACAGGGACAGAAAACTGATTCATGCCTTCATGCCGGGTCCTGTCACTCTCATACTGAATAAAAAACAGAATGTACAGGAATATGTCAACGGCGGAATGGATACTCTGGCGGTCCGTATGGCAACGTCTGAACCGCTGAAACAGCTGATCCAGGCAGCGGGCAGTCCGGTATTCATGACCAGTGCCAACCAGTCAGGCGAACCGGAGTGTACAGACCTGGATGAGATTGAGAAAAGCTGTCCATTGCTGGATGGCATGATGGAAGGGAATGTTTCCTTTGGAAAAGCCTCTACCATCATTGACTGTTCCAGAGAAGTGATTCAGATTCTGCGTCAGGGACCTGTTTCCCTGGAACAGATTCAGGCTGTGTTGAAATAAAAATGGTCCCGTAGGGGATCATTTTTCGTTCCAGTCAAACTGTTTCATGTACTGCAGGACAGATCTTCTCATTTCCTTCATGAATGGTGCGTTCTGCTTATGTTCAAACATCATTGTCAGCCATTCCGCATAGTCTTTTTTACCCGTTTTGTACGCAAACATGTGTCTGAGATAATCATCATCCATCACCGGATATGCATTTTCACTGACGATGCTTTCCATCGGTACACGCTGCGGTTTTGTGCGTTCCAGCTGTTTCTGCGTCGGATAGCCGTAAACAACCATTACGGACGGGAATACATATTCCGGCAGCTTCAGAAGTTCCCTGATGGTTTCACAGTTTTCCCTGATATCGCCGATATAACAGCTTCCGATACCATGGCCGGCAGCGGCGATGACACTGTTCTGTGCCGCAATGACAGCGTCTGTTGTAGCACCAATCAGTTCAGTGACGCATGGTTTTGTGACAGGCAGTCCAACAGAACGATATGCCTCGTTCCACTTTCTGCAGTCACCGCAGAACAGCAGTACCATCTTTGCTTTGGTGATAAACGGCTGGTTGTCACAGCTGACTGCCAGTTTTTCCTTCAGGTTCTGATCGGTGATGTCAATGATGGTATATGCCTGCTGGTTTCCTCCGGTAGGGGCGGCACATGCGCAGGCAAGGATGTCATCTCTGATATCCTGCGGTATTTCCCGATCCTCGAAATCGCGCATGGATCTGGTCTGCTGTAATAATTCTGATATCTGATTCATGTTTTCTCCTTTGTGTTCTGTTTCTCCAGTATACCTGCTGTGCGCCAGAAAGAACATGTTTTTAAATATTACTCACAACAGGATAGCTCAAATACATATAGAGTATTGTGAGTAAATAATATTCATGGTATAAATAAGATGTCGAAAGACATCGTAACAGGGCAAAGTATCCGAAAGGGTATGACGCAAAACTAAAGGGCCTGTAAAATGGCAGCCAGCTGCACAATGTTCGAAGGATTCTGTTTCTTCAATCCTCTTACAACAGATCAGACTGGCGGCAGAAACTGAGGTAAGGATCATGTTGAACAGAAAAACACTCCAGACAGCTGTCGCGGTATTTTCACTCACAATCGGTACGGAAACGATTGTAAATGTCAATGCGGAGAAAGCTGAGGAAATTACAGCAGAGAAAACAGATCATCTGTTTTACCGGGCTTCCAATCTTCTTGAGGCCAAACTGAATACAATTGATCCGTTGAATCCGGATCGTCTGACAGGATTGCAGAATATCAACGGCACATTCTATTATTTCAATGAGGATGGAACACTGCATACCGGATGGATGCACTTTGGAGATAACACCGTGTACTATGCACAGGATGGAAGTTTTACAACCGGACTGGAAACACTGGTGGATGAGGAAGGCAATGAAGGTGTCTATTACTTTGATGACAATGGTCTTCTGACTACAGGATGGCAGACCGTGGAGGGAAAGAAGTATTACTTTCATGGGGATGGAAAAGCGGAAACCGGCACAAGAAAAGAAGGGGATACCATTTATACATTCAACGATGAAGGTGAAATGGTGGAGTCCCACCAGGAAGTGAAACAGGAGCCTGTCCAGGCGGCACCTGCAGTGTCATACAAACCGGCAGGCACTGCTGTTCAATCCGACATGGCACAGGTGTCTTCTCCGCCTGTATCCCAGCCTGCACCGGAACCTGTACCGGTACCTGCACCTGTGGATGATGGTGCACTCGGTACACTGATGATAGGCGGGTATTCCGCAAGGGTGTTTGCGGGAGGTGTGAATAACGCGGTCAATCAGCCGATTGTGGACGCACCGAACTCCGCTGTTCTGATGAACTATCTGGGCAGACAGATGATTGCGGATCATGCCCATCAGGGATTCTCGGTACTGCGCTCCTGCGGTGTTGGATCTGTCGGCTCCTTCTGTGGCAGTACGATTGTCTGTGCTTCCTCATATCAGGGTGTCAACACAGGCAATGGTATTAAACTGAATGACGGCAGATGGGCGGATGAAGTATATGACGGAACATATATCATGTACACATGCAATGATGCGGGAGGTACTTCCGTAACAGTCACATTCTGGAACTGAATCGGGATGTCCGGAAATACCGGGCATCTTTTCCTGTGATCATCACAATATCCGTTCGATCACCTGCAGAACCGTGAATATCTGAAAATACATGTTATCGGGTAATCGAGGGATGTACATGGGAACTGTACTTTCTGGTGGACTGTTTCCAACAGGACGGTACACCGGGATCATGGTGGCAGAGATACAGGGAGGTGAAAACATGGATTTTCAGACATCCCTGATCGAAACAGAATAACAGAGTACCATCTTTCCCGGATCATTAGTGAAAAAGAAACCGGTCGTCAGGTAAGGGTTACCTGAAATGGACCGGTTTTACTGTGAAGTTTCACATCATGAAATGGTTGGTCATAGGAAAAAGGGTCTGAATCTGATAGAATGCTGATGATAACGCTTACAGGAGGAAAACAGTATGAGCGAGAAGAAAATCATTTTCCTGGACGTTGATGGCACGCTGATTGACTACCGTGCTGTCATGCCGGAATCCGCAGGAAAAGCGGTGGACCTGGCACGTGCCAACGGCCACCTTGTATATGTCTGCACCGGATGTTCCAAAGCGGAAGTGTTAAGCAGAAATCTGTGTGAACTTGACGGTATGATCGGCGCCAACGGAGGGTATGTCGAAGATCACGGTGAAGTCATCATGCACAAAAGCATTCCGGTTGAGGATGTGCGCAGAGTTGTGGAATGGTGCGACAGCCGTGGACTGGGTGCTGTACTTGAAACAAATGATGGCATTTTCTACAGTGAACTGATGAGAGAACAGGCAAGGGAAGTCTACTCAAAGTATGCAGCAGGGAAGGGGTCCACATTTGAGGATGCCTGGAAGAAAAACGAGGGAATTGAGGACAGACTGGATTACCTGTATGGGGAAGACAGATACCGTTCCGATATCAATAAAATTGACTTTGTGCTTTCCTCCTATCAGGATTTCCTTGACGCAAAAGAGGAATTCTCTGATATGGTAGCCAACACATGGGGAGGAAAGGATGAACAGGCACTGTTCGGTGATCTTTCTCCTAAGGGGATTCTCAAGGCAAATGCCATTGATGTGCTGCTGAAGCATCTTGGCAGAAGTGTGGAGGACACCATTGCCTTTGGTGACGCAAAGATCGACATTTCCATGTTTGAGTTATGCAATTACGCTGTTGCGATGGGAAATGCGGGACCTGAAACAAAAGAAGCCGCTGACTATGTTACAACGGATGTAAATGATGATGGTATCTGGAATGCTTTTCAATATCTGAATCTGATCTGAGGTGTATTATGAGTGATAAGAAGATTATTTTTCTGGATGTGGATGGAACACTGATTGACTATGAGGCAAAGATGCCGGAATCCGCAGGAAAGGCTGTGGATCAGGCACGTGCCAACGGTCATCTGGTCTATATCTGTACAGGATGTTCCAAGGCTGAAATCGCACAGAGACAGCTGTGTGAGCTGGACGGCATGATCGGCGGAAACGGCGCGTATGTCGAGGATCGTGGTGAGGTTGTCATGCATCAGGGATTATCCGTGGAAGAGGTCAGGCATATCGTTGACTGGTGTAATGAACGCCGTCTCGGTTTCTATCTGGAAGCCAATTCCGGTATGTACTGCAATGATTACATGTTGGAACAGGGACCTGCCACAATGGTAAAATATGCACAGGGCAAGGGTGCCAGTGAAGAACAGGCACAGGCCGGTGCCAACTCCTTTGTGAACTCCTTTATCCACCTGCCGACAGAAGAACTGTACCGTGATGACATCAATAAGATTTCCTTCATTCTCTCCTCCTATCAGGATCACCTGGATTCCAAAACGGAATTCCCGGAACTGATTGCCAACACATGGGGAGGCAAGGATGAACAGGCACTGTTCGGGGATCTGTCTCCTGCAGGGATCACAAAGAAGAATGCCATCGATGTGCTGTTGAAACATCTTGGCAGAAGTGCAGAGGATACCATTGCCTTTGGTGATGCAAAGATTGACATTTCCATGTTTGAATTGTGCAATTACGCTGTTGCGATGGGAAATGCGGGACCTGAAACAAAGGAAGCCGCTGACTATGTCACAACGGATGTTAATGAAGACGGCATCTGGAATGCCTTTAAATACCTGAATCTGATCTGAATAAGGAAAAGGTGCCGCGGCACCTTTTTGTCTGGAAGTGATACACAGGAAGTATGAATCGTGAGTGCGGGTATAACATGTATGGTTCGCTGGATTATCCGGAAGGCATTTCATATGATCTGTTATAATATCCGGTGTCAAACATACTGCGGTATGGGAAAGGCATCAGGTATATGGAAAAAATTGCGAGTTTTACGGTAAATCATCTTCTTCTGGAACCGGGAATCTATGTGTCGAGAAAGGATCAGTTCGGACAGGAAGTACTGACAACGTTTGATCTGCGCATGACGACTCCAAACAGGGAAGCTGTCATGTCAACGGCGGAAGTGCATACGATAGAACATCTCGGCGCAACATTCCTCAGAAACCATCCGTTATGGAAAAACAGAACTGTTTATTTTGGACCAATGGGATGCAGAACAGGGTTCTACCTCATTCTGCATGGCGATCTGGACAGCTGCGATGTAGTGGATCCGGTAAAGGAAATGTTCAGATTCGTCGTGAACTTTGAAGGTGATATCCCGGGTGCTTCCGCAAAGGAATGCGGAAACTGTCTGGATCAGAATCTGCCTGTTGCCAGATACCGGGCACAGCGCTATCTGAAACAGACACTGGAGAATATCGATTCCGCACATATGGTATACCCGCAATAACACAGGTTGAAAAGGTGATTCACGATGACTGTATCGTCGGATTACCTTTTTCTGATTGTGTTTTCAGCCAGTTCAACAATCGCATACAGGTCCTTTTCATCATGGAATGCATCGGAGAGGCTCTGAAGAATGGCATGAAACTGCTCGTTGATGATGCACTGACGGTAGGCTTCATACAGTGTTCTGACATCCGTTTTCTGAATGGACAGAGGAATACCGGAGTGAACTCTGCGGATACTGAGGGCATTGTAACGGGCAATGCAGGAAGTGGAGTACAGGATGATCTGCGGAACAGCAAAACAGTGACAGATATTGGTGAAGAAGGAACTGCCGTCATGGATACAGACGGATGCCTTCTGCAGAAGGGATTCCTTCGGTTCCCGAAGATAATGGATGTTGATGTCCTTTTCAGGCGTGCATCCCGGCCAGCACACATAGACATCATAGGAGGCACCTTTGAAGGTATCGGATATGATTTTTCTGAGTTTTGCGGCGGAACATGGAAGCTGTGTGAAAAAGGCACAGACCGTACCGGAATGGTGGATGGATAACTGTGACAGTGTCATCATGCCGATGCGGGTGATATCATACTCCATCGGATACGGGTCTGTTTTCATTGTGCCAAAGCCAAGGCGGACATCACACATCTGATACAGATCCTTTAACCGTAATATCTGGCGGTTTCCGGTCTCACTGAGAAAGGTGTTGATCTGCCGGATGATGGAGGAAGGAACGGCGCATTTCTGATACATGGAACTGTGGACAACCGCAATGATCGGGATGTGGTATCTGAGTGCGGCAGGGACTGCGGCGATCCGGTTGATGGTGATGATCAGATCCGGTCTGAACTGCTGTACGGCATGATCAATACAGGTAAAATCCTGTCTGAGAAAGGACAGGGATGTACCGCCCTGATTCGCCAGCCATGTTTCAAAGGAGTAATCTTTTCCGGCCATGAACAGTTTCCGTTTCGGGGCCGGTGATGCAAACAGACTGACGTGATGAAATCTGTTTTCCTGTTGTGTGCAGACCGCAACGATATGGCTTTGACGCAGAACGGAAGCCATGTTTTCACTCAGGTGATATGCGGAATCTGTACGGGAATGACAGATGAACGGTACGATCAGGATCTTCATGCCAAAATCATAACATGAAGTTGTCAATCGGGTATATTTGGGATTATCATAGTTGAGGAAAAACGGAGGAAATAACCCATGTTTACTGTATTAAATCATCCATTAATCACGCATAAGCTGACGCATATGCGCAAGGTGGAAACAGGAACGAAGGATTTCAGAGAGAATCTGGATGAGATCGCTGAACTGATGGCATATGAGGTCTGCCGTGATCTGCCTGTTGAACCGGTTGAAATTGAAACACCGGTAGCGCCATGCACCGGATATGAACTGTCAAAGGAAGTTGTCATTGTGCCGATTCTGCGTGCCGGTATCGGTCTGCTGGATGGAATCAGAAGACTTGTTCCGACAGCCAAGGTCGGTTTCATCGGCATGTACCGTGATGAGGAAACACTCATTCCGCACGAATACTTTGCCAAGTTCCCGAAGAATCTGGAGGAAGCGATTGTCATGATCGTCGACCCGATGCTCGCTACAGGCGGCAGCGCCGTGGATGCGATCAATGCGGTCAAGGCAAGAGGCGCAAAGCAGATCAAGCTTGTATGTCTGGTCGGTGCACCGGAAGGCGTCAAGGCTGTGACGGAAGCGCATCCGGATGTGGATGTCTATCTGGCTGCTCTCGATGATCATCTGAATGAACACGGTTATATCGTACCGGGTCTGGGGGATGCGGGAGACAGAATCTTCGGTACAAAATAATCATGCATATCCTTCTGAAAGGAACGGTATACATTCTCTGCTTTATTCTCTCCATGCAGGCAATGCAGGCGGTGAACTATGAGAAGATGCTGAAGCCAAACCATGTCAGGCAGGCACAGGTGCTGTACTTTCTGCTGGTTATGGCACTTGCCTATCTGTCCGGTTCATTTGTATGTGTATTTCTTGGATTCTGAAGTCACTTGAAAAAGTGGCTTTTTTTCAGATTTTTCCTTCAGTCTGGTGTGAAATTTCATTTTTCCGGTAATAACACTAACAGGAGGTACACAAAGCATGACTGTACTGCAGAAAAATGAATGGCCTTTTGCGGATTATATGAAGCTTCGCAGAGAGGTCTATGACACCTATTGCCCGGATGTCCGTGAGGCATCCATGATATCAGAATACAACTGGCTGGAACGCTATGGATGTAAAAGCGGGAAGGATCTTGGCATTGTTGTGGAGCCCGGAGATCTGGCGATGATTGAATTCGGACAGAACTTTTATAATGAGGCAGGCTTCCAGCACTTCGGACTGGTTGTGTCCATCTCTGTCTGTAAAGCGCTCGTCATTCCGATGACATCCAATCCAAACACATGCCGGAAAGCCTATGATCCGGTTGACAATCCAAGAGGCAGAAGGAATCTGTTCTGTATCGGGAAGGTTGACGGAATGCACAGGGAAAGCGTGCTGTTTCTCAATGATGCCCGCTACATCAACACCGCCAGGGTCATCGATGTGATGGCACACATTGACACAAATGAAAAAATGTTCCGTGAAATCGTGAACAGACTGAAGTCAATCATGTTTCCCGTGTTCTGAGCCATGGTAAAATAGAGCCATGACAGACAGGAAAACATGGCTGGTCGGAGTCAGCGGAGGTCCGGATTCCATGGCCTTACTGACAATGTGTATGGAACAGGGAATTCCCGCAGCGGGGGCGCATGTCAATTATCACCACAGAGCGGAAGCGGATGAAGAGGAAACGTATGTACGCGCATTCTGTAAAGAACACGGAATTGATCTGTATGTACGGAATGAGCCGTTTGTATCGGATGGAAACTTTGAGGCGGATGCACGTGCATGGCGGTACTCCTTTTTTGAGAAACTTGTGAATGAACACGGGTTTGCCGGGGTGCTGATCGCCCATCATCAGGATGATCTGATCGAAACATACCTCATGCAGGAAGAGAAAAACATTGTGCCGGAATACTATGGTCTGAAAGAGGATACGATGTATCACACCATGCGTGTCAGAAGACCGCTTCTTGGCATGACCAAGGCACAGCTTCAGAAATACTGCGATGAAAGAGGTGTCCGCTATTACATCGATTCCACCAATCTTTCGGACGCATATACAAGAAACAGGATCCGCCACAGTGTTGTCGAACATCTGAGTGACATGGAACGGCAGATGATTGTAAGAGAGATTGCACAGCGGAATGCGGTCAGACAGGAACGTACATGCCGGGTTGGCGCAATGGTGAAGCACGGTCCGGTGGAGATTGCCGTGTACCGGAAAATGGAACCGGAAGACAGGTATGCCCTGCTTCGGGAAATGTGTGAAACAGGGAAAGAGGAACACCGCATGTCACTGGAACAGATCAGACAGATTGATGGTGTGATTCTGAAAAAGAATGACTTTATCATACCGGTCAGAAAAGGCGCGGTTGTACAGAATCACGGTGCGTTTTTCCTGGGCAGTGTGCCGCATGCATTTGAAGACAGATATGATTCCCTGCCGGATCTGAAACAGGGGAAAGGCCTGTACTACACGGTTGAGGAAGGCAGTCCGGGTGTGTATGCGGTATCTCTGCATGACGATGACTTTCCTGTTGTGATACGCAGCCGCAAAGACGGGGATGAGATTACCATGCGGTTTGGAACGAAAAAGATCAGCCGGTTTCTGATTGACAGGCATATTCCGCTCTATCAGAGAATTGCCTGGCCGGTGATCGAAAATGCGCATGGAAAAGTGATTTTTGCGGCAGGATTGGGCTGTGATATCGACCATTACACTGTAAAGCCGGATGTGAATGTGTTATCATTATTCCATTAGACCAAACACGGCAGGAGACCATTATGTGGGAAGAAAAAGATATTGATCATATCATCGCAAGTGCGGATGATATTACGAAAAGAGCAAAACAGATCGGTGCGCAGATTACGGAGGAATACCGTGATCACCCGCCGGTGCTGGTTGCACTGCTGAGAGGTTCCGTACCATTCCTTGCGGAACTGATCAGATATATCGACCTGGATATTCAGTATGACTTCATGGATGTCAGTTCCTATGTCGGAACACAGTCTTCCGGTGATATCCGTATTCTCAAGGATCTGGAGACATCGGTTGTCGGAAAGGATGTGCTGATTGTCGAGGATATCGTTGAAACGGGAAGAACCCTGGCAACCGTCAAAAAGACGATGATGCACAAGGGTGCCTCTTCCGTAAAGATTGTTTCTCTGCTGGACAAACCATGCGGAAGAACAACGGATATTGACGTCGATTATGTCGGATTCACGGTCGGTCCGGAATTTGTTATCGGCTTTGGCATGGACTTCAATCAGAAGTACCGCTGCCTGCCGTATATCGGCGTATTGAAGAAGGAATGCTATACGAAATAAATCAGAGGAGATAAATGAATGAACAGAAAGAATAACATTGCAAACTGGATACCGTATCTGATTGTAATGATCGCCCTTGTGTCTCTGTTCTCCATGAACATGGGAACGGCAACACAGACACTCTCCTATCATGATCTGCAGAAAATCGTCAGTGACGAACATGTGGATAATGTGACAGTGTCCATCGGCACAAACATCACGACCATCAGCGGACAATACACAAAGGATGACAAAATCTCCGCATTTGAGGGAACCATTCCTTCCACATCCGATGCCATCGCATCCATTCTGGATGAGGCGGATGACAAGAAGGTGACGGTTGTGGATGCGGATGCGTCCAACCTGTTTGTGGACACATTACTGACGCTGCTTCCGTTTGTGTTCATGGCCGGACTTGCGGTATGGATGATCAACCGCATGAACGGTGCCCAGAGTGCCAACGGCAAGGCATTTGAATTCTCCAGGTCCCGTGCAAGACTGGAGGGCAAGGTCAGAGTCCGTTTTGCGGATGTCGCAGGCTGTGATGAGGAAAAGCAGGAAATGGCGGAAATCATCGATTACCTGAAATATCCGAAGAAGTTTGAAAAGATGGGTGCCCGTATTCCAAAGGGTGTCCTGCTTGCCGGTCATCCGGGTACCGGTAAAACACTGCTTGCCAAGGCGGTTGCCGGTGAGGCAAATGTTCCGTTCTACTCCATTTCCGGTTCCGACTTCGTTGAAATGTTTGTCGGTGTCGGTGCGAGCAGAGTCCGTGACATGTTCAAAAAGGCAAAGGAAACTGCGCCATGTATTATATTTATCGATGAAATCGATGCGGTCGGACGTCAAAGAGGTGCCGGATTCGGCGGTGGTCACGATGAACGCGAACAGACGCTGAACCAGCTTCTGGTTGAAATGGACGGTATGGAAGAGAATACGGGTATTGTGGTCATTGCGGCCACAAACAGACCGGACGTTCTTGACCCTGCACTGCTGCGTGCAGGCCGTTTCGATCGTCAGATTACCGTATCCCTGCCGGATCGCAAGGGAAGAGAAGCGATTCTGCGTGTCCATGCCCGCAACAAGCATATGGCACCTGAAGTTGATCTTTCCGCTCTGGCAAAGCGCACACCTGGATTCTCCGGAGCGGATCTGGAAAATGTCCTGAATGAATCCGCAATCCTTGCGGTACGCCATCAGGAGGAAACCATCAGTATGGCGGACATTGACGAGGCAATTGACAGAGTCATGATGGGTCCTGCCAAGGTATCCCGTACCTATGATGACAAGACAAAGAAACTTGTTGCGTATCATGAATCCGGTCATGCGATTGTCGGTCTGTTCCTGGACAATGCCCAGGTTGTACAGAAGGTTACCATCATTCCAAGAGGTCAGGCAGGCGGCTATAACCTGATGACGCCGAAAGAGGAAAAACTGATGGACACAAAGAACGATCTTCTGGCGACGATCACTTCCTATATGGGCGGCAGAGTTGCGGAGGAAACATTCTTTGACGATATTACCACCGGTGCTTCCAATGATATTGAGCGTGCCACAAACATTGCCAAGGATATGGTAACACTGTATGGTATGTCGGATCTTGGTCCGATCAAATACAACAGCGGATCGCAGAATGTCTTCCTGGGAAGAGATTACAACTCTCCGAACAACGTATCCGGTCAGGTTGCCTTTGAGATCGACCAGGAAGTGCGTAAGATTGTCAATCTCTGTCATGACAAAGCTGCGGAGATCATCGGTTCTCACAAGGATGAACTGGAACGCATCGCCACAGCACTCATGGAATATGAGACACTGACAAGCGAACAGATTCAGCGTGTTGTCAAAGGGGAGGACATCTCTTCCGACTTTGATACAAAGACTGCGGCGGATACAGAACAGCCGCAGCAGGCATAAACAGAAACAGGGAAGCCAGGCGCTTCCTTGTTTTGGAAAATGTGTATGGAAGACAGAAATCAGAAATGGATTCAGACGGTCACGGCAGGTGTCATGCTTGGTATCATGATCGCATGTGTTTTCCTGTTTCTTCTGAAGGTGACAGGGTATGCACTGCACGGGATTCAGGGAATCTGCCTGATTGTGCTGGTGGCATGTCTGCCCTGGTGTATGACGGTACTGCCTGAAAGCAGGGTATTCATCAATGCCGCCATGTGGATCAGCGTGCTTTGCTGTTCACTGATCTGCCTGATCTATGTGTTCTATGTGACGGGTTCCACCGGACATGGAATGCAGATGGGATTACTGCAGACGGTGCTTGTGAATAACGGTGTGATGCTTGTCAGTACAGGTGTACGGACATGGGTCACACGGAATCGGAAATAAAGAGTTATAACGGTATGGAAAAGTTAAGTGTCTGGGGAGAGTCTCTCAATCGTCATGCGCCATTACAGGAATATCCGCGCATGCATCTGCAGAGAGACAGTTACTACAATCTCAATGGAATCTGGCAGTATCAGATCACGGAGAGAAAAGCGGATCCGGATCCTTCCGCATGGAAGGATATCTGTGTTCCTTTTGCGTTGGGCTGCACGCTTTGCGGAAGTGAGGAAACACTTCCGGTAGGGAAGGCGTTATGGTATCGCAAACAGTTTGCCTATCAGCCCGGTGTCAATCACACATGGCTTCATTTTGAGGCTGTGGATATGGAATGCATGGTATTTGTCAACGGCATGGAAGTGGGAACACACAAGGGCGGATATACACCGTTCAGTTTTGATATTTCCCAGTACGTGACATATCAGAATTCACTGATGGTCAGAGTCATTGATGATTCGGAATTCGGTGCCTTTGCCTATGGGAAACAGAAAACGGATCACGGCGGTATGTGGTACACACCGACTGCCGGTATCTGGGGTACTGTATGGCTTGAGGATGTGCCGAAGCACTATGTCAGTGATATCAAGATCACACCGGATTATGACAATGCGTGCATTCATGTTTCTCTGGCAGGTATCTTTGATCAGGCACTGATCACAATTGCCTCAAACGGGCATGTGGTCCATTCCGGTATTACCAATGATAAAACATATACCGCACCGATCAAGGACATGCATCCATGGACACTGGAGGATCCGTTCCTGTACGACCTGTATGTACAGACGGAAGATGACTTTGTCAGAAGTTATTTCGGCATGCGCAAGTTTTCCGTCATGATTGACAGTAAAGGTCATCCGCGGTTTGCGATGAACAATGAGATCCTGTTTCTCAGCGGTCTGCTGGATCAGGGATATACGATTGACGGCAGTTACACATATCCGGATGAGGAAGCGATCAAATGGGAAATCCGGCAGGCAAAGCAGATGGGGTTCAACCTGCTGAGAAAACACATGAAGGTGGAATCACGCCGGTATTACTACCTTGCGGACAGACTTGGCATTCTGATCATGCAGGATATACCGTGCGGCGGTTTTGATCACTGGGATCAGTGGACAATGGGAATTCTGCCGAATATCGGATTGCGGAAACTGAAGGATACGAAGAAATCATCCTTTACAAGAATCAATGAACAGATGAAAAAGAACTACATGCAGGAACTTGAGGAGATCATGGACCGCCTGTACAATTTCACATGTATCTGTTCATGGGTTCCGTTTAATGAAGGCTGGGGTCAGTTTGATTCGGAAAAGGTCACAGCCTGGATGAAAAACTATGACAACACAAGGCTGATTGACAGTGCATCGGGCTGGCATGATCAGGGATGCGGGGATTTCTTCAGCCTGCACAACTACTTTTTCAGATACCGACAGAAAAAGGATCCGCATGGACGGATCTGCCTGCTCAGTGAATTTGGCGGGTATTCCTATGTGGATGTGAAACACAACCGTATGAAAAAGGAATACGGTTACCGGAAATACAATGATCTTTCCGATTGGAACAAAGCCGTATTTGATCTGTATGAAAGTCAGATCCTTCCGAATATTCCGGAAGGACTTGCGGGATGTATCTACACACAGATAGCGGATGTGGAGGATGAATGCAACGGGCTGATGACGGAAGATCGAAGAGTCGTGAAGATCGACGGTGCGAAGATGCGGAAGATCAATGAAAAGATGAAGAGAAGAGGCAGAAAATGAAAGATCAGATCACAATTGCGGACGCTTTGAACGGCCGTGTCAGAATTCATGCGGCGTGTACAACACAGCTTGTCAATGCAGCGAGGACTGCCCACCACTGCATGCCGACAAGTGCGGCGGCACTGGGCAGAACACTGACAGCCACTGCCATCATGGCAAGCGACCTCAAAAATGAATATGAGAAGATTACGGCAACGATCAACGGACACGGGCCTGCCGGTACTGTGCTGGCTCAGGCTGATGGAGCAGGCAATGTACGCGGGTTTATCGGGGATCCGAACCTGTATCTTGTCAGAGAAGACGGACATCTTGCGGTTGGACAGGCAGTCGGTACGGATGGAAATCTGACCGTTACACGTGATATGGGACTGAAGGAGACATTCTCCGGTATGTCCGCACTGCAGACAGGTGAGATTGGGGATGACTTTGCGTACTATTTTGCGATCAGTGAACAGACACCTTCCGTGGTCGGCGTCGGTGTACTGGTGGATCCGGACGGTACCGTGAAAGCAGCGGGTGGACTGATTTATCAGCTGATGCCGGGTGCGGATGAAGAGGCGGTTTCCTTCTGTGAACAGGTTGCCGCAAAGCAGAAACCGGTATCCGAACTGATTGAAACAGGTGTATCACTGGATGAAATCATTCTGACCTACTTCCCGGATGCCAATATTCTGGAACACAGGGATGTGCGCTGGCACTGCGGATGTTCACGAGAGAACTTCCGTGCCTCCATTGCGACACTGCAGGACAGTGATCTGCAGGAGATGATCAATGACGGCAAAGGTGCCGAGATTGTATGCCAGTTCTGTAATACAAGGTATTTCTTTGATACGGAAGAGCTGAAACAGATTCAGAAAGAGAAGTCATGTGGAAAATAGGCGGGATTGAAATCGGAAACAGGGTTGTGGCGGCACCTCTTGCGGGAATCTCCAATCCTGTGTACCGCCAGCTGATGCATGATTACGGTGTCGGTTATTCCATTTCGGAGATGATTTCCGATAAAGCCCTGCACTTTGAAAATGCAAGGACATTTGACATGTGCAGAATCTTTGAAAACGAACATCCGGTTTCATTACAGCTGTTTGGACATGACCCGGATACACTGGCGGAGGCAACGGAATATCTGTGCAGTCATACTGACTGTGACATGATTGATTTCAACATGGGCTGCCCTGTACCAAAGGTCACAAAGGCACAATCCGGTTCCTGGATGATGGCACATCCGGAAGATGCCTATCAGGCGGTTCATGCCATTGTGTCGCATTCTGACCGTCCGGTAACGGTCAAGATGCGGGCCGGCTGGGATCTGAATCATATCAGCTGTGTGGAAATTGCACAGATTGTTGAAAAGGCAGGTGCCAGTGCCATTGCGGTACACGGCAGAACAAAAACACAGCTGTATGCGGGAAACTCCGACAACCGTTATATCCGCATGGTGAAACAGGCGGTATCGGTTCCTGTGATTGGAAACGGCGATATTCACAATGGTGAGGACGCAAAGAGAATGATTGAGGAAACCGGTTGTGATGCGGTCATGGTGGGAAGAGCACTGATCGGAAAACCATATCTGATACAACAGATCCGATCTGTTCTTGAGGGCGGTACATACACCGAACCATCCTGGCAGGAAAAGCTGGATCTTCTGTACCGATATACATGTTCGCTGTGTGAATATGACGGGGAAAGAAATGCGGTCTGCCAGATGCGGGGCATCGCATCATACTTCCTGACAGGACTGCCGTATGCGTTCTCATACAAGGCACAACTGACGCAGATGAACAGTCTGGATGAGATGAAGGAGATCCTGGAGGATTTTGGGAAAAAATTAAATTCCATCGGATGACGCATGTTCATGATACAATAGTATAAAACTCAAGTTTTACACTAAAAGTGCAGAATATCGCATAAATACGCGCTATTCT
>JBJEFE010000066.1:0-31159 GCA_051873755.1 Bulleidia sp.
TTGGTGTACCTCCATTATTGTTATTACCGTTTGTTTTGAATTGTACCTGAAAAAGTCATCCTTTTTTTCAGGATGACTTCAATTTGTGTTATCTGCCGGATTTTCTTTCAATGAGTTTTACAGTTTCCACAACCGGAATGACAAGAACAGATAGACCCAGGGCACAAAGATATTCATTCATACCGACCGGTGTGAATCCAAACATTCCTGCGATGAACGGTACTTCCAGTACAATTGTTACGATCGCAAATGCACCGATCATGGAAACCCACATCAGTTTATTGTGGGAATGCATGGTAAAGATGGAGCCACGAAGAGATCTCATGTTGTAACTGTGGAAGATCTCGCACATGTTCATTGTCAGGAATGCCATCGTCATGCCATGGGAAGACATTCCCTGCGGGATCCCGAATACACCTGTTTCAAAGTAAGCACCGATCAGATAGGATGTGATTGTCAGAGCAGCGATCAGAGCACCCTGGAAGATCACATCAAAGATCATGCCTCCGGCAAAAATGCCTTCCTTTGAATCTCTTGGTTTCCGTTCCATGATTCCCTTTTCCGCCTCTTCCATACCCAGGGCAAGGGCAGGCAGACAGTCGGTAATCAGGTTGATAAACAGAAGATGAACCGGCTTCAGTAATGTAAAGCCCATCAGTGAGGAAACAAATACACCGAATACCTCACTCATATTGGATGAGAGAAGGAACTGTACCGCTTTACGGATGTTGTCATAGATTCTTCTTCCCTCTTCCACGGCTTTGACAATTGTCGCAAAGTTGTCATCCGTCAGGATCATATCCGCCACATTCTTTGTGACATCCGTTCCCGTGATGCCCATACCGATACCGATATCTGCAGACTTGATGGATGGAGCGTCGTTAACGCCGTCACCTGTCATTGCGGTAATGGCACCATGTTTTTTCCATGCATTGACGATTCTGACCTTGTGTTCCGGTCTGACTCTTGCATACACACCGTATTTTGTGATGTCCTTTTCCAGCTGATCATCACTGATTTCATCCAGCTGTGCACCGGTAATGGCCTCATCAGCGTTTTCGATAATGCCGATCTGTTTTGCGATGGCTATCGCCGTATCCCTGTGGTCACCCGTAATCATGATCGGACGGATTCCCGCACTGCGGCATTCCGCAATTGCCGGAATCACTTCTTCTCTGACAGGGTCAATCATACCGACAAGACCGATGTAGATCAGATTCTTTTCAATGGCAGACGGAGACACATCCTGAGGGAGTTCATCATAAACCGTATAAGCACAGGCAAGCACACGCAGGGCCTGATCCGCCATGTTTCTGTTGTCGGTTTCTGCCTTTGTCCTGTCTTCAGCGGTCATTGCGCTGACGTTCCCATTGTGAACTTTACGGTCACATACCGCAATCAGTGCATCCGGTGCACCTTTGGTGTACTGGATATATGTTCCATCACTCTGCTTATGAATGGTGGACATCATCTTTCGTCCGGAATCAAACGGTGCTTCCTGTACTCTTGGTGTTTTTTCCTCGAGTTCATACTTCTTCAGTCCCTGTTCATTGCCGAACGCCACAAGAGCGGCTTCTGTCGGTTCCCCTTCAATTGTGCCGTCTTTGTTTAATACCGCATCACAGCATAATGTCATGGCTGTTGCCAGAAGCTGTGTATCACCGGTGTGTTCCACAGCAGTCATTCTGTTTTTGGTCAGTGTGCCGGTTTTATCGGAACAGATGGTCTGTGTGCATCCAAGTGTTTCCACAGCTGTCAGTCTTCTGATGACCGCATTGGATTTTGACATCTTTGTGACACCGATGGAAAGAACAACGGTAACAACTGTCGCAAGTCCTTCCGGGATGGCAGCCACCGCAAGGGACACGGCAACCATGAATGTTTCCAGCACATTGGACAATGTGAAGGAACCTGCCTGAACCAGATCAAATACGAAGATGAAAATGCAGATTCCGATGACAAGCCAGGACAGTTTCTGACCAAGGTCTGCCAGTTTTTTCTGCAGAGGTGTTTCCTCCTGTACCGTATCATTCAATGCATCCGCAATCTTACCCATTTCGGTATTCATGCCGGTAGCGGTAATCACTGCAGTACCTCTTCCATATGCGACGGAAGATCCCATGTATACCATGTTGGTACGGTCACCAAGGCTGATTTCCTTCTGTCCTTCCGTAAGATACAGCACATCCATGACCTTGTTTACCGGTACGGATTCACCTGTCAGGGCAGCTTCCTCAATTTTGAGACTTCTTGATTCAATCAGTCTGCCGTCGGCCGGTACGGCATCCCCTGCCTCAAGCATGACGATGTCACCCGGTACAAGTTCAGCACTGTTGATGATTTTCATCTGTCCATTACGCATTACCTTACATTGTGCTTCGGTCATTTTCTGCAGTGCTTCAATGGCTTCCTCGGCTTTGCTTTCCTGCACAACACCAAGCACGGCATTGAGAATGACAACGGCGATGATAATGAATACTTCGGTTAACGGTTCATGGGCAATGATGTTTGTAATGGCTGATACGACTGCCGCCGCCATCAGCATCACCAGCATCGGGTCTTTCAGTTCCCTGACAAACCGTTCCAGCATAGTTGTTTTCTTTCCCTGGGCCAGTTCATTTCTGCCATAGCGGGAAAGCCGTTCTTCCGCATCACTCTGTGACAGTCCGGAAGACGTCGAGTTCTGTTCCTTCAGAACCTCCTCATACGATTTCAGATATTCTTTTTCCATACCTATTCCCTTCCTGCATACAAAAAACCCATATACGGTTTTTCGTATATGAGTCTCATTCTTCATAAACATTCCGGGCATACGCCGGGTTGACGAAATGTTTCAGGTTTCCCTGGAATTACTCCCTCACTGCCTGAATATCATATCTGAATTCCAATCAGATTTCAACACAGAATCGTGACAGAGTGGACGATATGTCAACCTGAAATCAAAGGCAGTTCAGCCTCTTTAACATCACTTCCGCCGCCTTGTTTTCCAGGGTGTCATCCAATGGTGCAAGAGCAGCATCCCCATGGCGTTTCCGCAGTGCACGGTGGATGACCGCATCGGCGATCTTCGGGTTTTTCGGAAGCAGAGGTCCATGCATGTAGGTGGCGATGACCTGATCATTCATGAATCCCTCATACTCGCTTCTGTACAGGTTTCCATGTCCTGCCAGCACTCTGCCAAGCGGGGTTGTGACATTTTCTGTCTGGCCGCCGTGGTTTTCAAATCCGACGGCTTTGAATGTCTGACCGTCCAGGGTTGTCTCAATGGCGATATTGCCGATACAGCGGGAGGAACGGTCGGAAGCAACAGTATAGTAGTCAAAGATACCAAGTCCTTTGACCACATTGCCGTCCTGGTCTTTATAGTACTGTCCAAACAGCTGGTATCCGCCGCAGATCAGAAGAAATGCGGTGTTGTGTTCCAGGGCTTTGAGAATGTTGTCTTTTCTTGAAAGCAGGTCATCATAGATCAGATTCTGTTCCCTGTCGGCACCGCCGCCCATGAAAAACAGATCATAGTCATCAATATCCGCTGTTTCACCGATGGTACATGTATCAATCGTGACATCAATGCCGCGTTTCTGACACCTCAGGCGCAGTACTTCCGCATTGCCCTTGTCTCCGTACAGGTCCATCAGATCATGATACATCCACAGTATTTTCAGATCCATATTACTTCTTCTCCTGTTTTCTCAGTATGGCACGGGTGGAATGCAGAGCCGTGTATGTCGCGATAACATGGGATTTCAGGTGTGCCTGATCGAGCCATGCAATGGCCTTTTCCGCCTCTTCAATCACGATGATTCTGTCTTCCAGTCCCTCATACTTGAGGCGCAGTGCCATATCATAGGCACGGGTTCCGGAACAAACAATCGTTTTGACTTCCGGCACATTCAGTCTTTCAAAGTGGGCATCCCAGATCCAGGATACATCATGTCCGTCCTGGTCGTTGTCATTGAGGAAAATGCAGATGTTTTTATCCTCTTTGCCGGAAAGAATGGATTTGAGCACCTCATTTGTGCCGGTCGGGTTTTTGACAAGGTTGATGACACAGTCACATGACAGATGGAACACCTCGTTTCTTCCCTCTTTCATCTCAAATGTGGAGAATACCCGGTTGGCATTTTCATAATCAATACCCATTGTCTTCAACAGTGTCAGAACCGAGGCACAGTTGTATATGGCATAGATGGTATTGATGAAGGAATGAAATGTTCTGTTTTCGGCTGTGAATGTACCGTTGTCATAATCACAGGCAGTGACCAGAATATCCGGATGGATGTTGCCGAAGTGATCCTTTGGACAGTGAAATCTGCCGATATGGGAATACTGGTAATAGTCATAGATCAGAGGTGTGCCGCACCTTGGGCAGAACCTGCCTTCCGAAGCCTCGTCAGTCGTCTTCTGTGATACCGGATTCCTTCCGACGGAAAACAGGTGAATTCTGGCTTTCTTTGCGGTATCGGCGATACGCAGGGAATTCGGATCATCCCCGTTGAGGATGATATCCCCTTCAAAATTCTCTGTGACCTCCTGAATCTTACGGATAATGGTTTCCATTTCTCCCGCACGGTCAAGCTGATCGCGAAAGAAATTGGTAATGACAAGGTGGGTCGGATGGAGATTGTGAAACTGTCTGTACAGTGTCAGCTCATCCACTTCAATCACACAGGCATCAGCCCTGACATGATAGGAGGAGTCTGAACCTCCTGCCAGCAGTGTGGCAATACCGACATTCAGATTATCCCCTCTTCTGTTATTCAGTACATGCAATCCCGACTGCTTTAAAGACTGTGCAATCAGGTTGGATGTGGTTGTCTTGCCGTTGGTGCCGGTCACAAGGACAACGGTCTTAGGCATGACAAATCTTTCGATAAAATGCGGGTCCATTTTCAAAGCAAGGGATCCCGGTAATGATCCGCCCCTGCCGGTTAAAGCAAGCAGGGAACGGAACAGTTGTACGGTTTTCAAACGCAGGTCCATACGCACACCTCACTGTTTCGGCTTATAGAACTGTCTGTTCTCCAGGGCAAACAGCTTGGTTGTCCAGCTGCCCGGCTTTGTGGCATCCAGTGCCTGTTTCAGTGTGTTCATGCGGGCATCCAGGTTGTCCAGCAGTGACAGCACCTCCGCCTCCTGCAGCATCGGCAATACCGGTGAACCGAATTCATAGTGGCCGTGATGGGAAAGAATCATATGGTGCAGAAGGACGGTTTCCTCTTTGTCATCCAGTTTCAGCTTTGCGGCAACTTCCGTCAGCCATCCGTTGGCAATGGAAATATGTCCCTCCAGTCTTCCCTCCAGTGTGTATTCGGTTGTAATGGCACCGCTCATTTCCGCCGTCTTTCCGACGTCATGAATCAAAGCGGCACTGATGAGCAGGTCACGGTTGAGCTGCGGGTAATGCCGGCATACCACATCCACCATTTCACACATGGAAAGAGAGTGTTCTGACAGTCCGCCCATGTAGTTGTGGTGAATCCTGGAAGCGGCCGGGAATGTATAGTACAGATCCCCGACATAATCCATCATGCCCTGTGCCAGCTGTCTGTACACCGGGTTTGTGATCGATGCCAGTACCTGGGTGACACTGTTTCTGCGTGTTTCTTCCGATACGGAGGAGGAGATGACAAAGTCATCCATATTCACGGTGGATGGGTCCACCCGTTCACAACGGTTGATTCTCAGCTGCAGGTTTTTGTTATACAGCAGCACTTCAAAGGAAAACAATACCAGTCTTCCTGTTTCAATTATTTCCTTATCCTCTTCCTTGACATCCCAGAACTTGCCTTCAATCATGCCGGTATTGTCCTGCAGTGTAACGGTGAGGTACGGTGCACCCTTGACGGTTGTCCCGTTTTTGACTTCCTTGACAAGACAGATTTCCTTCAGTCTGTCGCCTTCCCTGTAATCCCTAATCTTTTTCATAGTTCAACTCCAACTCATCCAGTACGGCGGTGATGTCCTCGTGCTGATATCCCTGCTTCACACAGGCTCTGAAAATACGGTTGCGCAGTTCGGCACCTTTGTACTTGTGTTCCAGTCTGCGGTAAGTCTTGAGTACATATCTGCGCAGGTTGTCATCCTCCTGAAGCAGATTCTCGGAGAAGTCCATGTTGTCCACGACTTCCTTTGCCAGATCTGAAGAGAATCCCTGTGTGATCATACGCGAGCGGATGTATTCCTTTGTTTTGCGCAGAGAGTCATGGCGGTGTGTCAGCTGAAGCTTTCTTGCATACTTTTCCGCATTTTCTCTCTCATCATCCATCCTTCCGGAAAGACATTCTTCAATCATCTCATACGGAATACCGCGTTTCTTCAGATTTCTTACTATT
Organism: Bulleidia sp.; assembly: GCA_051873755.1. GTDB lineage: Bacteria > Bacillota_I > Bacilli_A > Erysipelotrichales > Erysipelotrichaceae > Bulleidia. Next base: position 6,336 of record JBJEFE010000066.1, read on the forward strand.
CTATCATGTCCCAGGCCTGCTTTTTTCATGAATTCAATCTGATGTTCACATAAACGGGTATCATTCAGGAATCCCTGTTCCTCAAGCTTATCCACAATCCCGTTGACGGTGTTGATATCACAGTTGGTTTCCTTTGTCAGATAGTCGTAGATCTCCTTGCATGTGCGGTCCTTGACAGCCAGTTTGCGGATGCACTTCTGATAGGCAAGGGCTGCCTCCTCACGGATACGGAGCTCCTCAATCTGGGAGGCTGTCAGATATCCGTCCCTCTGCATGCCCATCTCATAGAAATCATCCAGGGATACGGAAAGACGCAGTTCCTCATCCTGGTTGGAAATCAGATACAGCTGCACAAGGGTGTCCTTCATGCGGATATTGTCAATGCGGTACTGGTGTCTGTATTCCTCGATGGTTTTCAGATACACGGCTTCCACACGTTTTCCGAATACATCGGAAGAGTATGGCTGTACCGTATCAATACATGTCTGTTTCATGGCAGCAAGCGTATCATCCGTGAGTTCCATGAACTGTTTCAGCTTTTCACAAAGATCGTCTTCATCGGTAAAATACCAGCCGGTACGGTTGTCATACAGCAGGTTTTCCAGCACTTCATCACGGCGTGCAAACAACGGAAGTCCGCTGGCAAGAGCCTCGATGAATGTCATGCCCTGGGTTTCGGTAAGAGATGCGGAAATGAAGGCATCTGCACTTCTGTAGTAATCCGCAATGGTTTCCGCAGGCTGCGGGCCGGCCAGGAAAATGTGATCCTCACAATGCATTTCCTTTGCCAGGTTCTGCAGGGAATCAAAGTCAGGGCCTCCCCCGACAATCAGGAGCTTCACCTTCACACCCTGTTCAACTGCTCTGTGAAAACCGCGTATGACAAGGTCCAGTGCCTTTTCCTCGGCAAGTCTGCCGACATAGATGATCAGACGTTCATCATCCTGTACATGGTACTGATCTCGCAGCTGTCTGGTAAACTGCGGGTTGTTATGGGATGGTGAAAACTGATCGAGCACAAGGCCGGTCGGAATGACGGAGATCTCTCTGCGTACATGGTATCCCAGCAGCATGTCCTTTGTCTTCTGGCTTGGGGCAATGACTGCCATGGAGGAGTCTCCGTACAGCCTGGAAAGCTTGGCAACGGCCAGTTTGGCAATGTTGTCAACCGTGCGGGAATTGATGAAATTGATGTAGTGGGTGTAGTCCTCATAGGTTGTGTGGTATGTGGACACAAGCGGGATTTTCATCAGTCTGGCGCAGATACGTGCAAAGATGCCCACACCGAATTCGGTCTGAGCATGGATGATATCAAGATTCAGTTTTTTCACTTCCTCCTGGGCCTTCAGATGGATGGGAGAGGTTGCGACATAGCCGTACAGGAACTTGAGTTCAGGTCCTGCCAGCTGCAGGATGGTATGGTCCTCATTCCATTTATGTTGACCGATACCGTGATAGGTTGTAACGACGTATACCTCATGGCCCATCTTCACAAGTTCATTGCGCAGAATATGTGTGCTGTTGGCAACGCCGTTGATATAGGGCGGATACGTATCTGTAAACAATCCGATTCTCATGCGTTTTCTTCCTCCAGTTTCTTCAGGACGGAAGCATCGACAGCAGACGGTTTCGCCTGTTCCACCGGAACATCCTTTCTTGTACGTGCATACAGGAAAACGATACAGCCGACGATCAGTACCTGATAGAATGTGACAAACCTCCACAGCAGCATGATCGAAGCTGCCTGGGTTTTCGTAAAGATTGTACCAAACATCAGCACAAATGTCGCCTCTGTACCTCCGGAAGATCCCGGCATCGGCAGAAAGGCGTTGATCATTGCGACAAACGATGACAGTGCAAGCATATCCAGATACATGGACGGTGTAACATGAATCCCCAGTACCATGGCGGAAAGGAACGGTACACTGTAATAGATCAACAGACGCAGAAAATCCTCAATACCAAGAATGAAGATCAGCTGTTTATGCATCTTCAGAACAACAATTTCATGTGAGAACTGCATCAGCTGGTTGTTTAAGGAAATCAGAGCCTGTTCCCTGTCTTTGATGATGTGGAATTTTACACCAAGTTCAATACCGGTTGTGGAAAGCCATGTATAGAACTTCGGTGATACCGCAAGTACCCAAAGGAATACGATAATGGCTGCCCCGACGAGGAATCCGAAGATGACAAGGATGAAAAACTGCGAATAGGAGGAATAGAAATATCCGAATCGAAGCAGAATCAGTACAAGTACAAACAGGCACATCGTTGTCTGGTACACAATAAAGTCAAGCCAGAGTACACCGACACTGTTGGATACCGGTATCCCCTGCTTTCTGAAAATATACCCCTGTGCCAGCTGACCGCCGGAAGCACCCGGTGTGATGTTGTTGAAAAGGCCGGCTGTATAGGCATTGACAAACCCCTGCAGGTTGGTGTACCTCGGGTGGGTTAAACGGCATTCCGATGCCAGACCCCATCCCAGCAGCCATCTCTCAAATACCATCAGGGTAATCAGTCCGATCAGTCCGATGACATTCACCTGTTTGAGTGTCGCAAGTACCGCTTCTCCATCATCCTTTAATGTAAAGAATAAAACCAGTCCGGCAAGTGTAAAAATCAGGGCAATATTGAAGATTGTATTCTGAAACAGTTTTTTGATTCGATCAATGATCTTCTTCATAGTATTACCTCACAAAAAGAGATTCATAGACTTCCCTGAGCTGTTTACCGACGTTTTCAATGGAACGCTCACATGCGGTGAGATACCCTTCTTCCCTTGTGGAAGGACGTCTGCCTTCAATGCATTCCTCAATGATCTGTGCAAAGGCATCGTTGTCTTTTCCCAGGTAGCAGTTTTTACCATCCACCATCCATGGATGGAATGCGCCGATATCACGCAGGATTACCTGGCATCTGGCAGCCAGTGCTTCCAGTACGACAATTCCTTCTGTTTCCTCATAGCTCGGGAAAAAGAAACAGTCCGCATCACTGTATGCCCCTTCGATAATCGGGCCCTTGACATAACCCGGAAAGTAGACATTTGACGGGTGGTTTTCAACAGCCTCCGTGATTTCCTTTGGGATCAGAAGACGGTTTGTATCACCAAACCAGATAAACCTGTACTGAGGCAGTTTCTTTGCGACTTCAATAAAATCCAGGATACCCTTTCTCTGGAAATACAGGCCGACACCAAGGACAACCTTATCTTCCGGGCGGATCCCGAAGTATCTGCGGTACGCCACAATCTTGTCCACATTGCGTTCATACCGCTTCAGATCAATTCCGTTGGAAATCGGATAAATCGGTAATGTCAGTCCATACCCTTCCAGCACCTTCTTTGCGTACGGTGTCGGGGTAATCAGGCAGTCTGCCTGGCTGTACAGGTGGATCAGCCATGTTTTCACACCCGGTGCCAGTACATTGGACAGGGTAAAGCTGTTGCGGAAATCCTCCTCTGTGGAATGGGCATGGTAAATGACCTTCTTTCCGTTTTCCCTTGCATGTTTCACAATGGCATCGGAATTCATGTAATATGTATTGATATGCAGAATATCATAGTCTGTATCCCATGGATCTGTCGTAAATTCAACACCGGCGGATGTCAGGGCTTTCTGCTGGTGCGAGAAAGCACGACCAATCCCGGACTTACCGATGACATTCTGGCCTTCAAAATATAATAATACTTTCATATGTGCTTCACTTCTGTATTTATTATAGCAGGCAAGTGTTTAAAGTGCCTCCCGTTTTTCTTACGATTTCCTTACAATTCCAGGAATAGGAAAAGAAATGTTTACAGATGAACGCATATCTGAATGACAGAAACGTATCTGCAATGCAGAAAGAAAGGAAAACAGGACATTCACACCAATAACAGAGTGAATGCCCTGTGTTGATCATACAGACCGTTTCAGCTGCGCAACGATCTGACGTTTTAATACGGTTCTGTTGTATACGTCATACATGAACTTTCCGATGAAGTCCTCATAATCATATTCTCTTTCAAAGTCTGCCTGCCATGGGAATGGGATGTCATATTTATCGTAGAGTTTCTGAAGTGTTCTGACATCTTCACAGATCTTTGTTCTGTGTTCTTCATTTACAGCATCTGAAAGCATGACTTCAGACATGTATATGGCAAAGTTGTGTACGATGTGTTCGATCTGTTGTTTTTCTGTTTCGGTTACGCTTTTCAGCAGTCTGTTGTAGTTCTGTTCCATTTTGTGTTCTCCTTTTGTCTGTCAGGTCCAAAAGAAAAAATCAGATTTTTCTGCCCTTCTGAAATTGATAAGTTACATTTCCAAGAAAGAATTAATCTTTTCTATGCAAGACCTGCTAAAGAATCAGTTTCTTCGCTGATCTCCTCTAACACAGTTCTGATTGCAAAGATGATCTGTTCGGAAGATGGATTAAAAATCTCTTTTCTCTTTGCTGTCTGCGTTTCAATGATTGGAGTAAGAAGATTTCTGGCAAATAGTTGTTTGTCATCACTGGCAAACATGTCCTTCAGTATTTTACCATCCAGTCTTTCCTGTAATTCATCAACAGTTTTTTCAGCCTCCTTGGAATTCAACAGATACTCTCCTGCCATATCGGTAAATACTTCCTGAATGATTTTTACCATTTCGTCCGCGTCGTCTTCTACGAATTTTCCTACTACATTGTCTGCAACTTTTCCAGCTTTAGATCCAACAACGTATGACCCAAGGAATCCTCCAACAATATTCCCTACTCCCGGCACAAATGATCCGAGCATAGTACCTAATATCCAACCACCGGAAGCACCAGTCACCGAAAATACTGTTCCAACCATGTTTTTAAATAACTGTTTTCCTGAAATTCGCCCGCGAAACAAATTTACAACATCAGAAGATGACAATAATACAACTGAAATAGTACCCGTTATCACATTACCTCGTAACAGCTTGGCTGCACTTTTCATTGCCGCAGCACCATATATTGGTTTGGCTCCCACCCTAAACGCATTAATTAAAACAGCAGATGCTTTAGGACCAAGTACAGAAATAATGACTTCTGAACTTCCAACCATCGCGCTGTTTAAACCAGCCTTTGATAACTGAGAAGCTAATACAGACGTAAGAAACATTGTTCCTCCTACTTTCAGTCCTGAATATGTAGCTATTTTCAGAGCATCATCAAAGTCTTCTCCCTTCCAAACCGACAAAGCCAAAGTAATTATGGCAGTAACTCCAAATGCAGATGAAGCAGTAATAATACCGTTTACCGCATCATATGTTAAAGATTCAATCGTCCCTGCTTTTGCAATATTTTTCGCTTGTGCATAAGTAAAGTGGCCCTTGCGAACAATTTTCTTTGCTTCCGAAGGATCTGATACACCTTGAACCTGTCCTTTTCGAATTTTTTCTTCCATGGCTTTAACAGCTTCGTCATACATGTCCGAAGGTACTTCAATCTGCATTGGTTTTCCGTCAAACATATATCTGAAATCACCATTCCCATTATCATTGAAACAATCATTTATACATTTTGATCCATTTGAACAATACTTCGATTGAATATATATTCCATCAACAATTCTATCAGCACCGTTTTTGGCATTATCATCCCCAACTATTTGCGCATCATGACCAGTTAGATGATCATAAAGATTGTTTGCGCGTTCTGCAGCAAATCCGTGCCCTTGTCGAGCATGAAACTTTTCTTCATCAAATTGATTGTTTACTGTTTTAAATGCACCAATTCCAAATCCACCTGACTCAGCACCAGAATAATCCCTTTTCTGTCGTTTAATTATTTCGGCTTCTTTATCCTCAAGTGAGTCATAATCTTTCATGATTTCCAAAAACTCTTTCAAAGGTGTTTTATTCAAAAAAGTACTGGTTAACGAGACTTTCCTGCCATCCTTCAGTATGATATCCAGAATTCGGTCACAATCTTTCTTATAAGTGTCAGTAATGACCAGGGATTTTATATCGTCATACCATAGCTTTTTCGGCTTTTCCAAAGTGTCTAGATAATAGATCTTCTCATCTGTAAAAACATAACCGTTTTTTCCATTATCAAAAACAGTTGTATCATAAAAACCGATAATTGAATCCTTTCTCATCCCGAAAGCAAAGGTATTTAAAGCAGTTTCAATTATTTTATCTGGAATATTACCTTCGATATGATATGTAAATCCATTGCTAATTTGCGGAAGATACTCTTTCATGATCCTTTTCTTTTCTTCATGATATTTCCCCATAATTTCTTATCCTTATTGTTCTTTCATAATCTCTTTTACCATCTTTATTGCATAGCAATGGAGTAGTTCTTGAAGATAAAATCCATTTAATTTATGCTTCATTGGAAGCGAACTGAACTGGTCATTAGCAAAATCAATCGATTCTTTCCATAGTTTTTCAAGCTTGGCTTGTTCAGGATAATGAACGAAAGGCAGATTCTGTATTTCATTCTCAATTGATTCTCTTTTCTTAATAATAAACTGTCGCTTTTCCTCATCACGCATTAACAACGGAAAATCACACTGAGTAGTCTCTTCAATAATATTATTCAACCGTTTCTCAAATTGGTTTTCCATAATGTTTTCATCTCCTTTATTCAACAAACATGCAAAACTGTTCTTGTTAGCTAAAGTGTTATCATTCAAACGAAAATCAACTATCCTGTTATTATTCACTGATTTTTACATGTTATATCTTATCGCATCATAGCAGCTTCTCTAAGTATTGAAGCAACCTTAGGATGTTCTTCTTCCTGTAACTGAATACTGTTCATCAGATCCTGGTTCACACTGTCCGAAATCATTTTCTTTACTTTCTTATACTCTTCCAGTGTATCCAGTTTCGTCAAAATGGATTTTTCCAGTTCAACTGCATGTTCATATTCATTCAGATGATCGATAACACTGCAGGTTAAAAGATCTGTATCATACTGACTGCGCTTGAGTTCAAGGAAGAAGTAATCTTCTAACGCTTCAATAAAATCATCCTCTTTTAACAGCTGGAACGAAGACAGCCAGTTGGACTCAAATGGATAAAAACCTGTTCCGGATTTATGGTTGTAATAGTACTGGTTATCAAAATATACAATTGATGAAGCAAGCATGGATGCCATACATAACGTTGCCTGTAGTACAGATTCTCTGCTTGCACATGTGTTATTGATGAAAGCTTTTCTGAGGAGATTCAGAATTGCTTTTTCTTCTCCTATCAAATCGATGAACTTTGATTCCGAATACTCTGTACCATCATTCATACAGGTAAGCATATACTGATGCTGTTCAATAACCTTGTCAAATTTGTACATTGTTTCATCTTCATGAGCGTTCTTAACTGTATTCAGCACTTCAGTAATCTGCACACTCATCTGATTCATCTTATTAGCAATAATGACAAATCCAGCAACCGTCGCACACAGATCCACGACACCTACTACCGCATTGAAAGCATTCAACTTATTTGCCCATTGCAGACTGTTATTAATCTGATCAAGCATTTCCTTCTGGTTCACTACCGCATGATTCATTTTGTTGAAATCCTTCATCACAGCCATAAGAGTATTTTTTATTTCATCTACCTGATCTGCTTTTGGATTACTGTACACAATCTGAAACATTTCCTTGAAACGTTTGTTTTTCTCGTTACGAACAACAAGTTCAAATTCCTTGCCGAATTTACGAATCAGATCATCTAATGTCCGAATTACGATTTGTTCACTCATGCTAATACCTCTACTTCCGGTTTTACTGAAAGAATACTCAGGAAGATCAATTCAAACATAACCAGTACATACTGCATCTCACCGTATCGGTCATTTTCGTTGATCAGTTTCTTTTCTTTCCTGAACAAAGATTTGTCCCCCTTCTCATCAACGAGCATCTTTACGGTATTCTCAAGATCTGCTTCATAAATCTTGAAACTGAAAGTATTCCCCTTCGTTGTACGATACAGGCATACAAATATTCTTGTCAGATCCTTCAGCAATTCCACTTTATTTCCTTCTTTGGATTTCAGCTGATTCTCAATTTCCTTTGCACGTGAAAAATATTTTTCCTGACGGGAATTCTTCTCGATTCCCTTCTCCACCAGAGAAAGCAATGCTTTTGAATAGATTGTCAGATACTCCATCTTACGTGTATTGATATGATTCTCACGGTTCACAATATCAATGTAGTCATAGAGTTTCTCAAGGAAAATATCACGCGTGATGGCTTCATCTTTCAAAACACGGAAAACAATGATCTGCTCTGTCATTTTCCTGAATTGAATAAATCTCTGCTCATCCAGTTCCTTATACAGTTCATTAATCACATTCATTTCAAACACCTCATTCCATGAATTCAATATCTACAGTCAGATTTTCAAAATCCGGATTCAATTCTTTGATTAGACTTGTCAGAAAGGTCTTCGTGAATTCTTTTGCTTTTGTAAAAAGCTCAGGATCATTTTTGAGTTTCTGTTTCATCTGCAGATCCGCATCTTTCAAAACTTCCCTTGCTTTATCTGCACCAAATTTTACATCACCATTCAGTTTTTCCACTTTTTCTGAAGGTTGACACTCAACCTCATCATAATTAATTCTGAAATTTGTTATTTCCGGTTCAAATAATCTGACAAGAACATATGCATTTTCTGGATCAGTAATAAATTCAGCTGTCTGCAGATTAACTGTAAAAACTCCTTCACATGGCACTTCCAGCCACAAAGTTGTATCTTCTTTAAACAGATCTGGGATGAAATTAATCAGATCTCCGAGTAAATCACGTTTTTCTTTCGGAAGAATTTCGTAATAAACATCGGAAACCTGAAGTACTTCCAGATTACTTTTCATCTGAATATCACCAAGTTCGATGGTTGCACGATTACTGACATGATACATCTTTTCCGCATAGTCATAAGAGATCTGATAGATTTTTTTGCTGACCTCCGAAGATGTTTCAGTTACCTTATCTCTAAAAGTGTTCACTGCCTTACCGACAGAAACAGCAATTGAATCCACCAGCAGAAATGCACTGATAAAAATCAGTACAAAAGAACATAGCAATGACCAAATCGAGATTTCTCTATCCATCAGTTTCTCCTTCTTGTCTCTCGACTTTGTTGCTTTCCTTTCAGAAGGAGCTTTCTGTGTTGTTTTTTTCAGTTTTTCCGTCATAATAAATCTCCTTACTGAAACTGAATATTCACTGTCTTCTTGTTTAAACAGACTTCCTGAACAACATTCTTCACCTGTTCTATAGCTGCGCTTTCTGCCTGCTGCTGAAGAGTATCATAGTTTGAGATGTTTTCTCTTGCTTTTTCAACAAGTTCTTTCATTGAATTGATATATTCTTTCAGGCCTTCCTCTGCTTTTACAGTCCAGGAAAACTTCTGATATTCCGCAAGAACTTCTGTCGTCTGTTGATCAATATATATTTCGCATTCTGGGTAAGGAATTGATACATATACACTCTGATTATCATTACTGAAATTGATTTCAATCTGATTCAGATCAACAGTAAAAACAACGTTTCCGCCGATCCGTTCCAAAGAGCCGTAAGTATCACCTACTTCATTTACATTCGTTAAAGTAACACTTGCTGACAATACTTCCAGTTTTCCAATGGAATGCATGACATTACCAATTCTGACTTCCGTATCTTCTGCAGAAAGGGCTTTTTCTTTCCCGTCTCTATATCCATCATCCAAACCTTCTGTCACACCCTTGAACGATCCTAATGCGATGCCCACGATTTGACCATTCATATTACCTACCATAGTTCCGAAATCATTTGCCTTTAAACGAAAGTATACGGATATTGCAGTCAAAAATACCATGACTGCTGTAATAAGTGGGAATAGCCATGACGGTTTCATCTTTTTCAGTACATTCATACATTATTCTCCCTTCTTAACAATATCAAACCAGTCATCCGGGTATACTGGTGCCTGGTCCCGATCAGCAGTAATCGGTATTGTAACTGTTCTTTCATTAGCCGCAACGAGATCATGGAAGAAACCTCCAATTCCTTCTGACCCATCTCTGAATCTGTAGTTTTTATCTGTGATCTTATAGGTAAGTGTCAGTTTCTGGTTCTCTTTAATCTGTACCGTTCCTGTCACTTCTTTTCCGTCCAGTCTGTATGTTGCTGTTCCATACTTTCCTGTTGTAATTAATCCGACTTCGAACACATGATTAATTTTTACAGGCGAAGAATCAGAAGATACATTCTCCCTTGCTTCATTGTTCACCTTAAATGTATATCTGTTTTGTGAATTCACCGGAGTTGTATCTGTAGTTACATAACGATAATCACCGTCAGTAATCTCACAATCGCCATTTGTATCTACAGAAACAATATCGCCGTATTTCAGTTTATTCGATGTCCACTCACTGTTTTTCTTTATTGTGATTGGTTCGGATTGATTCACTTTCACTTCTGCATCTTCTGTGACCTTTATGGTCAGTGTAAGATAGCGATGCAGCTGAACAGTATACATGGTATTAGCATCTGTCGGTGCTGCTTCCTTAAATGAAATCGATCCTAAATCCTGTGGATTCTCTGTTAAAGGAGATGGTGAACAGCTCACGAAGAAATAGTTTTCTCTATCAAATTCGTATCTTAATGAGTACGACTCAGTTGGTGAAAACTGCGCAGAATCACTATTCAACAGCTTTTTCCCGTTATACCATGTTCCCGCATCCAAGAGCGTGCATGTATTGCCATTTTCATCCACAAAGTACACTTTCATCTCGATTGTCCGATCAGGATAACTGCCAATCGGCATGATTGAAATACCTGATCCGTTGAAATCTTTCGGAATCTCCAGTTTCATTACATCACCCTCAGGAGTCATGGAATACTTTTCTGAGACACTTCCATCGTGATCAAACTCAATGATCTGATATTCTGACAGACAATACATATTCGAATTTGTATTGTTGTTTTTCATCAGTTTCGCGTAGATCGTATCACCCGGTTCTACATAGCATTTCTTATCCGGTAGTTTTTCTTTCAGATCCTCATCAGAAAAATAGCTGACAGTCAGGTAATTGTTACTGCCAAATGAAACCCTGACTTTACCTTCATGATCGATAGTATCCTCATCAGTGTCATGATTCATCTCCTGGCTGATATAATATCCTTCTTCATCCAGCTGTCCGCTTTCTTTCATCTGTTTATAATTCTGATAATCAGTGTTTTCTTCGATCCCGGATTTACGAAAAATGAATCCTTCAATTCCCGAATCAATTTGTGCACACCCTGTCATTGTCATAATCAATGACATGATGCAAATACCGCTTTTTTTCATTGTCTTCTTCACCCCTTCAGTTTTCTGCATTTTCCAGTCAGGAATGCAGCCTCCCATTTTCAAAGCCGGCTGAATATGTATCAGCATTGATGTACCATGATAGATCCTGTTATGCTATACAACAAAACAGATAACGTATCTCAAAATCACATGTGTTGAATATCGATATGAAAACACGACTTTGCAGATATAAAATCTTTGATTCTTCTGATATAAACTACCTATATGTATTCTAACATCTGTACTAAGTTTTAATTATAAAGCTTTTCTTTCCCATTGACATAAATACAGACTTTCTAAAAGACACAGATCAACATTTCTCTTCATTTTTCACACTCCATTTTTCTGATCATATCATTACAGGTCCTGTATCCGGTTATTTCACTGCTTTGCGTTGGTATTCAATGTTATAATCGAAATGATAAATCTGACAGATCATTGTGGTTCTGTCTTATGTGAGAAACGGAGATTATCATGAGTACTTATACTGCCGGTAAAGGAATACAGAGACAGAATATATGTATAACAGATGAAGATTATATCAACAGACTTGTTGCTACGATGAAGTCTTTCCGTACCTTTGACTGTGCACTGGATTCCTTTATTTCTGAGCATGGGTATACAGGTGATATCAATGATGTGAAAGAAAAGACTTCTTTTATCATGGAAAGATTTGAAAACAGTGGTGTACCGATGGAAAAGCGTACATTACTGGCATGGTATGAGAAACATGTACCTGCAGAGAAACGGGAAATCGCATTCCGTTTCTGTTTTGCATTTCATCTGAATCTGTCAGAAACACAGGATTTCTTCCGTCGTGTGTATTTACAGCGAGGAATTGACTGTCATGATATCCATGAAGCCGTGTACTACTGGTGCATCGGTCACCAGTTATCATGGAAGGAAGCACAGGCTGTTCTTGAACAGGTACCTGTTGTCAGAACTCAGGGAAATGTGGATATGAATGGAGATGTGCTGTATACAGAAACCATCATTCATGAATTAAACAGGTTTGATACAGTGGAGGCACTGGTAACCTTTCTGAATGAAAACAGAGAACAGTTTGGATACAACAATGCGACTGCGAGAAAATATATCAGTGAACTGTGGAAACGGATTGCGGGAGAAAACGGAATTGCATGGAAAGAAGCGGATCTGCTTTATGATGCATGTGATGTGAGTGAACACCGTTCTGTGTGGGATATCTTTTTACAGATATTCGGATTGAAGGACTATGATCATGACCATACAAGACTGTTTGTCATTGGTCAGGATCGTACTTTACAGCCGGTATTGAAGGAAAATCCGATGATGCATCCGATTGCGGCCAATGCATTCCCAAACCGTCAGGGACTTGAAAATATAATGAACGGAAAGTATGAATCCAATGAAGTTGTACGAAAAACGATGATTCTACTTGGATTCTATCGTTTCTGGGCAGAATGTTCCATCCATCATCGTACAGTGGATTACATGGCTTTGGAACATGATGGATACAGGTGTCTGACTTCCATTAACCGGATGCTTGGGGATACTGGCTATCCATCACTGTATGAAGGAAATCCATACGACTGGATCTTCATATACTGCTGCTGCAGTGCATATCCGCTGTCTGACTCCGTTTCTTTATGAGGGAAGTCTATCTCTACCAGCAGGAACACAGTCAGAAAACCTGTTTGTAAGACTGAGGTGGTAATATTCATACGAAAGGTTTGTACCATGGATTCCAGAAAGGCATTACAACCGGGCTGTATTCTTTCATTCAGTGACGGTCAAACATACACAATCCTCAACGAGCTTGCACGCGGTGGTTCAGGTATTGTTTATCATGCCTTTTATGTGGATAACCTTGGGCAGAGAAAAACAGTACGGATCAAGGAGTGTTATCCGTTTCGGTGTAATCTGAAACGAAATGAGGATATGGGTTTATGTGTTCCTGACTCTGAAAAGAAACTGTTTCAGGAATCAAAGGAAAGAATGATTCATGCCTGTCAGATCGGAAATACGTTCTTTCATACCGATGGGCTTACCAATCTGACCTCTAATACTTACAATATCTTTTCCGCAAACAACACACTGTATGTTGTATCCGCATATACACAGGGTTCTGAACTGTCCTATGACACATACAGCAGTGTCAAAGACTGTATTGCGGTTGTACGCAGTACGGCATCTGCCCTGGAAAAGATCCATGATCTTGGATATCTGTATCTGGATCTCAAACCATCCAATATCTTTACCCTTTCCGGTACAACGGATCTGATCCAGCTGTTTGACTTTGATACGGTCATACCGATGGAGGAAGTGAGAAAGAAAGACTGCTGTTTTTCCTTTACGAGAGGTTATGCGGCACTGGAACAGCTCAATGAAAATCATTCTCTGATCGGAACACATACCGATGTGTATGGTATCGGTGCCCTTCTGTATTACCTCCTGTTCAACCGTGTACCGGATATGTTTGACTGTGAGTGTGATGCGGTATATGACTATACCAAATCGCGTTTGTCCTGTTCCACATACATGGACTCTCTGACATTCACACTGACGGATTTCTTTCATCACACTCTGGCTGACTATATCCCAGACAGGTATGCCGATATGCACAGTGTTGTACAACAACTGGATGAACTGATCACACTGGCGGATGAAACCGCTATGTATGTCAACAGCACACATGTACAGAAACCATCATTCTTTATCGGAAGGAATGCGGAACTGAAACAGTTTGAATGCTGGCTTGGTAATGAAGTTCCCCTTCTGTATGTATGCGGGATGGAAGGCATGGGCAAAAGCACATTTGTACGTCAGGCACTGTATTTACACAGGCATTGTATTGACTGTTTTGTCGTGATCAGCTTTGACATGGATCTGATAACGACAATAAACAATGATTACACCGTACATATCAACAGCATTCACAAAGACAGGTCTGAAACACAACAGGAATACTTTGTGCGCAAATGCGGTGTAATGCGCACAATTGCGGAACAGGAAAAATGTCTGCTTGTAATTGATGACTGTATGGAAATGGATGATCAGGCATTGGATATGATACAGCAGTGTGGATGGAAAACGGTACTGATCACATCCGATCCATCTATGGCTTGTGAACAGAACACCATTTACCTGGATGCACTCAAAGAGGAATCCGAGCAGATTCCGGTGTTTGAAAACAGTCTTGGACGCAGTGTATCCAAAGAGGAAAAAGATGATGTCATGGGGATCATGGATCTGGTTGGACACAATACTCTTCTGATTGAACTGATCGCAAAACAGATTCAAAGCCCTTTAAATACACTGGATATCCATACGGTAATGAATCAGATTCAGGAAAATGGTATTGGCGGTATATCAGATGAAGTCATTCTGTATGCAAAAGATGAGACCGTATATCGTCATACCCTCTTTGAGGTACTGCAGGTATTGTTTCAACAGGGACGTCTTTCCCCTGCCTGTCAGGCAGTGATGAAGGCATTGTCTCTGTTTGGCAGTACACCTGTATCGGTATCGGAAATCAGAACAATGTCAGGTATGAAGGACAGTGTGGATCTTTCCCTGCTGTACCGTCAGGGTTGGATTCAGGCAGATCACAGTATGGTGTCACTGCATCCATCAGTACTGTATGCGGTTTTACAATGGGAGCACAGCGAGTTGTCTTTGAAATATGCGGAGAATATTATGGATTCTCTGGATACACGGGTATGCAGTGAACGTGAGATCACTTCCAATGCGAATCTGTATCCGCATCTGTTTGATCACAGCCGGATTGTACGGCATTTATGCAGAGACTCAGTTGAAGCGAAGAATCTGATTGAAACAGAACCGGTACTGCAAACAGAAGAACATGAATCAGATCACAGGAATCTGATACTTGCTGTGGCTGTGCTGAAGGCATTGCGGAGTGAAACGAAACTGTGTCATACATCCATGTATCGCAGCCTGTTGATTCATACTCTTTTCCATGTTCCTTTTGCATACCAGGAGTACCTGGAACAGGCATGTATGGATTACATCAGACTGTTCCGTGATGGCAATCATTGTGATCTTGTGAAAGTATATGAACTGCTTTGTGATGTTCTGTATGACCAAAACAGAATGCAGGACGCAAAGCAGAGAATAGATGAACTGAAACAGAATATTCAAACAGACCTGAATCCACTTGTACGTGGAAGGTATCATTACCTGGTGGCAGGATATTATGATGAGCTGTTGAATGGCGGATATGATGCGGTGAGTGATCAGGAAAAAAGATATCTGAAACGGATGTTGAAGGAAACGGATCGGGCCATACGGTATCTGCGATGGACAAAGGATGAGAACCTGCTGGCGGAGTGCTGCAGGGTAAAGGCTCTGGTATTGATCCGAAGCGGTACTGGTTCCATCAAAGAAGCTGAATCCCTGTTACAACGGGTGATTGGGATTGTGGAACACTGCCGCAATCCATATACACGATTGAATTGGGATCTGCATATGACACTGGCATGGTATGACACGTATATCAGGAAAGACATAAGGAGCACCAATGTAAATTTAAAACAGGCGTATGCTCTGACTCTGCATATCCCGCATTCGGATATTGACATGATTGAGGATATCATCAGTCCTACCGCCAATATTCTGTTTGAATGGGGTCAACACAGGGAAGCTTCCTTATGGCTTCTTCTGGGGTGTGCGGTATGCGAAAAACATTGGGATCTGCCTGCGTATGTCAAAAAGCAGACGGAACTGTTGTCCCATCTGCTGGAAGTGTGTTATGACTGTTATGACATGGAAACATGTACTAAGATCATGCTTATGCTTTAGGATTCAGATATACCTGAGGAAATACGTCTGGCATGTCAGGTATATGAATGATTGCATGCAGGTCAGGTTTCCGCTTTACCAATTCCGGTCATTCTGAATCTCTAGCCATGTACTTCATGGGATTCCATGATGACAAAGAAGGATTCCGGGTCTTCAGCTTTGACGGCTGTACGAGGAAGCTACATTTCCTTACTGCGGCAGGCACACATGACAACCTGTTTCTCTTCCCCTTTGTATCCGCCCTTTGCCTTAAGAATCGTACTGCCGCACTGACAGGCTTCATCAATCACCTGGTAGAGTCTTTCCCCTTGTTTTGTGACGATATGCTCCACTTTCCCGGAATTCAGAACGTAAATCATTTTATCCACGACAACGGAAAACAGCAGGTTGGCAATCATACCGTAGATGATTCCGTCGATATCCCTGAACAGGATCCCTCCGATCAGAATAATACCGACATCTGACAGAAAGGTAATGTTTCCAAGAGACAGGTGCGGCTTTCATGCCTTGACGCCTGATCACTTATCCAGTGATACGTGTACGTTTCATTTCTTTGAACCACCTCAGTATAGTCGATACATTTATACTGTCAGGTGTAATCATTTCGGTGGTTGTTTTCAAGTGTAAGGGAAGGCTCAATGTTTTCAATATTCATCGAGGAAACGATATTGTTATAGTCTTCCTCATATTCAGGACCTATGTAAATGCCGTCATCCAATACACGATCAGTCTGATATATCCACTGCCATACGGTTTCCTTTGAGTGCCTTATAGCTGCAGTATGCCAGATTTCTGTTCACATGGTTTCTGATATGTTGCTGTTCAGATATCCCGTTAATGCATGGAACAGTAATGAGGGGAAATACAGTTTATGATTGAATTTGCACTTTTTGAAAATGATCTTCTGTTTATATCTCTTTTGATGGATAATTATGATATATAGAGAATTATTTTGGAGGAAAAGTCTATGAAAAAACTGTTTTCGATCATTGCCTCTGCCGCAATGATCCTCTGCATGAGTATTTCTACCGTGAATATCCATGCGGAAGAGTCCACAGAAGAAACATCCGTATTTATCTATACACCATCTGAATACGGAAAAGTCATCGTAAACGATACGGAACTGGTGGAAGGAGAAAATGTCATCACGTCAACAGGACGTTTTGACATGTATACCCTGCCGAATGACTATCATCATTTTGATCACTGGATTCTGAATAGGAAAGAAGAGGAAGGTGTATTCGGCACAAAAGGCGGTCTTCGTTTAACGGCTGGAACCTATTCCGTAGAAGCATACTTTGAGGAATGCTATCATGACAGAACAAAGCGTGATGAAATATATCCTACATGCACAGAAGATGGTTACAGTGGTGACATCTACTGTGATGAGACTGGTGAGATCATGGAAAAAGGTCATGTCGTTCCGGCAGCACATACATATGAAAATGGTGTCTGCACAGAGTGTGGTGCCATTGAGGAAGGTTATCAGGAATATACACTGATGTCAGATAATACGAAAACTGAAGTCAACAGATGTCTTGGTTATGTTCAGGATATCCCTGAGAAGCTGACATTACAGGTTGGTGAATTCTATGATGTCAGTTTTCCAATGAACTGGGCCAATACCCCTTCTGGAAGATATGTGGATACCAATGCAAAGATCGAAGGTGGATTGGATGATGAGTACTGGGCATGTGCACTTGGTCCTGATATGTTTACCATTCATCCGATCAAACCTACAACAGAAACATTCCGTTTTGTCAGATTCGGAATTGAAAAGACAGTTGTTGTTACAGTGGTAACTGCTGAATCCGAATCAACAAAGATTGTAATCTCTGATACTGTATCTGAAGAAGATGCAGCAGTCATTGCGGAGAATATCGATAAGACAGAAGTCGTCAATGTGATTGATGCCATCAGTGATGAGGATATGAATACCATTCTGACTGACAATGGCATTACAGAAATACCTGAGGAAATCAGAGTTGTGACTTCCACAACCATTACAGATGTTGTGCTGGTGGAGGGACAGAAGTCTATGACATTTGAAATCACACCTGTACTTGTTGTAACTGTTGACGGCAGGGAAACAGAGATTGCTTTGGACAACAGATATATTACAGGTGATATTGAGATCACTCTTCCGTTAAACGGACTGGATCTGAAGGAAATCATTCATGAAAGTGCAGATGGCACAAAGGAATACATCCACTCTGACAGATTTGTAATCAACGATGATGATACTGTTACATTTACCGTCAATCATTTCTCATCATTTACACTACTTGAAGAAATCACAGAACCTGTAAACAATACAACTGCCGTTCCAAACACAGGTGATCATACATCCATCCTTCTTTATGAAAGCCTTGGAATGATGGCTGTTGTCAGTATTGCGGTACTGATTCTGTTCAGAAAAAGACATGCATAAGATCCGTTTATAATACAGCACATTAAAATCCGGTTTGAATGTATCAGACCGGATTTTTCTGTATGTTTCCAGTAAAAAGACAACCTGCATTGAAACCTGACAGGTTGTCATTCATCGGAAATCTTTCTGAACTGTGATGGTGTACAGCCATACACCTTTTTGAATGCTTTGAAGAAATGATTGTAGGATTTGAATCCGCACTGTTTGTAGATTTCAGAGACGGACAGTCCTTTACGGATCAGAGACTGGCTTTTTGACAGTCTTGCGTCCAGGATATACTGATGAATGGATACACCTGTTTCCTGATGAAATCTTCGACAAAGGTGTTCCTTTGATACAAAGAATACGGATTCAAGCTTTGCAAGAGAAAGATCATTGGCGAGGTTCTGACGGATGTATACAAATACATCATCAATCATCAGGGTCTTTCTTCTGCGGCTGATGTATTTGATATCACTGTCAATACAGATCCGCAGCAGTGTGACAAGAAAAGCACTGATCAGCACATCCTGATAGTAAACAAGTCCATACTGCATTTCCTCTTTTTCTATGTTTTCCGCTTTGTTCAACAGATTTCTGAGTGTCATGACTCCGTTGGATCCCGCAAATATGATATTCACATCATACTGTGCATAGGAAAAACCTTCTGAAAGATTCAGATTGTCATTGGACAGTGCTTCCAGCATCTGTATCGGTATGGACACAAGGGAGATCTCTGTACGTTTCTCCCTTCCCGTAATCTTTGTTTTCCTGCCGGGTTTGAGAAGAACAAGTTCCTCTGTATTGCATGTGAATGTTTTCTTCTCTGTTTCCACATCTGCTTCACCATGACGGAATATGATCAGTTTATAACAGTCCTCTTCTGCTTTGATGGAAATTGATGCAGTGATACTGCGTTTTTGAATATCCGGTTTCATATAACCATTTAAGCAGAAAACAGAATCAATGAACAGATCTTTATGGAATGAAAAGAAATCCCTTCAGGTGAATGAAAGGATTTCTTTGGGTTATACAGATCAGATGGCGTTGGCTGTATGGTAAGCAGTGCGGATCGCATTTGCGATATCCGCAGTTCTTTCACCGGAGCAGTCACCGACGAAATGAACTGGCTTTGTAATACCGGTTGTATCGATCACATTCTTACGGGAACCAAGTGCAGCCACGATGGTGTCAGCTTTGATTTCAACCTCTGTTTCATCCTTTGTATTCACAGCTTTCACAACATTGTCTTTGATGGAGGAAACCTTTGTGTTTGTCAGCTGCTGTACATTGTGCTGTGCAAAGTCCTTCATCATTAACGGCAGTACGGTCTGTGATTCCTGTGCTGCAATCTTATCGAGCATTTCAACAATTGTAACTTCATGCCCTCTGTTTGCAAGGTATTCCGCTGTTTCCGCTCCAACAAGTCCACCACCGAGTACAACACACTTTCCTGTGACTTCTGCGCCTTTTAATACATCCCATGCTGATACGACATTGGAGTTTTCCACCGGCATCGGCAGATCCATGTTATGTGCACCTGCAGCGATGATGACTTCATCGTATGCATTCAGCTCATCATCTGTCATGGTTGTGTTCAGTCTGATTTCCACACCCAGCTGCGGCAGTACCTTTTCATAGTATCTGATACCACGCAGGATTTCAGACTTTCTAGGTGGTACGGAAGCCAGGTTTACCTGACCGCCGAGTCTGTCAGTCTTTTCAACAAGTGTTGCCTTATGACCCTTGAGTGCAAGGACTCTGGCAGCTTCCAGTCCGGCAATACCGCCGCCGACCACAACGACATTCTTCTTTGTTTCGGCAGGTGTGATGAAGTTTGTGGCTTCATCGCCATTTTCCGCATTCAGTACACAGGAAATGTATCTTCTGTTCTGAATGGCATTGACGCAGCCCATGTTGCAGTTAAGGCATTCTCTGATGCATTCACCCTTCTGTGCCTTGTTTGCGATATCAGGGTCAGTCAACAGGGATCTTCCGTATGCGATGATATCCGCATCACCGTCATTCAGAATCTTCTCACCGTTTTCAACGGAAATGACTCTTCCGACTGTTGCGACAGGTACGGATACGACTTCCTTCACCTTTCTTGCGATCGGTAATGTCCAGTTGTAATCCACATCACCCATCGGCGGAATGGTATCACCCATATTGCCGGTATGGTTTGCCTGGGCAACCTGAATCATATCGATTCCTTCCCGATCAAGCATCTTCGCAAATTCAATGCCTTCAGCTTCCTTCAGTCCTCCCTTACCACGGAAAGATCCGTCCTTATTTACGGTAATGATCGGAAGCTTGTATTCGATCATCAGCTCCGGTGCAGCCTCCTTCATGGCATGGAGTACTTCAATGGCATATCTTGTACGGTTTTCAAGGCTTCCGCCATAGTCATCCGTTCTCTTATTCAGAATATCGGAACACAGGGAACCAAGTAAACGGTCACCATGGATTTCAATGGCATCCACACCTGCTTCAGCCGCAAGTCTGACGCAGTTCTTCATCGATTCCTTAATGGCATTCAGCTGTTCAACCGTTGCCTCATTGACAAAGTGCTGCATGTCATGGTGCAGTTTGGCATAGGCATCCTTTGTGACCTTGTCTGCTTCAGCCATCTTTGCCGTAAAGGCTGCTTCATCGCCTGTTGCCTTGATCTTCATGGCTTCCTGCTTGAGCATCATGGCCTGTCCGATCAGTCTGCCTACACCCGGTACATCGTATTCCGGATAGAATACCTGTAATGCCAGTTTGGCATCATACTTGTGCAATGCATCTGCCAGCGCTTTGAATGTCGGAATCTGGGAAGGATCATAGAGCTTTGGAGTCGGAGAAGCTGTTCTTACCGGTGCAACATCTCCGATGACAATGTAGGCGGTACCGCCTTTGGCAAGTCTTTCGTAGAAGGCAAGGGATCTTGGACCGATGGATCCATCTCTTTCCTCATAGCCTGTGGTGAGCGGTGGAAACATGACTCTGTTCTTCAGTGTCAGATTACCAACCTTGATCGGTTCATTCAGTTTCATAATGTTTGTCTCCTTTTTCTGAACTGTTGTTTATAACGTCACAGCCAGCTGGTAAGCGCTGGTGATTGCGTCCTTGAGATTGCCGACTTTGCTGGAATCACCGATCTGGATGATTCTGTCGTTGTTTATTGGTTTTGGTGTATAACCTACCGCAAAGATCAGGGTATCGCCATGCAGGGTCTTTGTTTCACCATTGCATTCATACACAACCGTGTTTTCCTGTACTTCCTTAACCGTGGAGTTCAGAAGCAGGTGCACACCCTTTTCCTGCATGCGCATTGTGACTCTCGACTTTGCAGGTCCACCTTCTCCTGCCATCAGCTGATTTGTCATTTCAATTACTGTGACATCTCTGTTTGCCGGGAACAGGTCATTGACAAGAGGTGCCAGGTAATCTGCGGTTTCACATCCGACAGAACCACCACCGATAATGATGACCTTCTTGCCAGGGAATCTGTCTCCGCGCAATACCTCATCAGCAGTCATTGTATTGCCGAATACCTTGAATGCTTCAATTTCCTTTGGAACAGCACCGGTACTGCCAAGTACCGTGTAATCCCTGAACTCTGTTTCAAGTATCTGTTCTGTCACTTCACAGTTGAGTCTGACATCAACGGTTGTATCCCTGAGTCTGTTGACCATGAATTTGACAACTCTGCACAGATCATTCTTGCCGATCGGTACAGCTGCCACGTTCAGCTGACCGCCAAGCTTACCGGTCTTTTCACACAGTACAACTTCATGACCCCTCTGCCATGCGGTATAGGCAGCTTCCAGTCCTGCAGGTCCTCCACCGATCACAAGCACCTTCTTTGTTTCAGCTGCTTTTTCAACAGGGCTGGACTGTACATTCGGGTTGACAGTACACTGAATCGGTTTACCGAACATGACGGATGTCAGACATCTGCCGCATCCGATACAAGGTCTGATATCCTCTGCCCTGCCTTCCTTTGCCTTGTTGGCAAAGTCGGAGTCACAGATGTTGGCTCTTCCGATCATGACAGCGTCCACTCTGTTGTTTTCAATCAGTTCATTGGCAATCCATGGTTCATTGATTCTGGATACGGTTGTGATCGGAATGTTCACATATTTACGGATTGCTTCTGCAGCAGCGATATGCGGTGCAGCAGAAGTACCCGGTGCAGGCATGGAGGAACCACGCTTGATGGTGTTTCCGCCGGATACATGAATGAAGTCAACAACTGCTTTTTCAAGCTGTTTGGATACATAAATCTGATCATTGACAGTCAGACCTCCGGCACTGTATTCATCACCGGAAATACGGACATCAATGATGAAGTCATTTCCACACTTGTTTCGGATATCCTCAATCACCTCAAGTGTCAGACGGAGTCTTGAATCCAGGTCTCCGCCGTATTCATCTGTTCTCTTGTTATATAACGGTGTCAGAAATCCACCCAGCAGTCCATGGGCATGGGCACACTGGATTTCCACACCATCTCCACCGGCAATCTGTACTCTTCTTGCGGCATCACCAAACTGTGATACAAGTACTTTCAGCTCTTCCTTTGTGACTTCTCTTGGAGCTTCCTTTGCATAGTATGGACCGACATTGCTTGGAGCAATCAGTCTTGGTGTACCCGGAAGCGGGAATGCCATGTATGCAGGATGGAACAGCTGTGTCAGGATCAGACAGTCATACTGGTGTACCGAATCAATCAGTTTCTTCCATCCTTCGATGAAACTGTCATCATAGATACAGATATCACCCGGAAGGTATGTATAGACAGGTTCCACTGTTGTGACTTCTGTGACAATCAGGCCGACACCACCTCTGGCACGGTTCGTATAGTGTTCGATCAGTGCATCTGTAATATATCCCTTATCAGCCAGGTTGCATGAGATCGGCGGCATGAAGATTCTGTTCTTCACAGTTCTGTTTCCGATTGTAATCGGAGTAAACAGGCTATCATATTTGTTCATTGGCAAAAACTCCTTGTGTATTATTTCACATACAGATTATAGCATGTATCAACTATCATGATTTGATGCAGTAGTATCAATAATTGATATGATTATCATGCATTAAAAATGCCAGAATATGTTTTAAACCGCCATTGTTGGCGGTTATGAAATGAAAATGGCGGTTAAAACAGCAAATTGGCGGTTATGTGGCGGATTAATGGCGGTTATGTGGCGGTTTAATTGCATAAATGGCGGTTTTGCGTTATATTCATGATGAGGTGATCAGATGACCAGATATATCGAATCCGAGACAATGGAACTCAAAGAAAAATACAGTGATACGATCGTAAAAGAGATTGTATCCTTTCTGAATACCGATGGCGGAACAATTGTTGTCGGAGTAAAGGATAATGGTACTGTTACGGGAGTTGAAAAACTTGATGAAACTCTTAGAAAAATATCCGATGTCATTACAACGCAGATTGAACCAAACCCACAGGATGAAGTGACTTCTGAGGTAAAATTCGATGAGGGTATACCATTGATTCTGATTCGTATCACGAAAGGCGCCAGAAACATCTACTGTCAGAAAAAATATGGTTTCTCATCTGGTGGTTGTACAATCAGAGTCGGTACTACCTGTAAGGAAATGACTCCTGAACAGATCAGAATACGCTATGAACAGAATTTCACGGACAATGAATACATGCTTAAGAAAAGAGCGGGTTTACAGGATCTGACTTTCAGAGAACTGAAAATATATTACACAGAAAAAGGTTTTCATATTAATGAACATTTTGAAACCAACATGAATCTAAGAAACGAAAAAGGAGAATACAATCTTCTTGCGGAACTGCTTGCGGACAAAAACAATATCCCTTTCATTTTTGTAAAATTCCAGGGATCCGATAAAACATCTATCTCAGAGAGAAATGATTTTGGATATGGCTGTATTTTAACTGTTTACAGCAAAATCAAAAACAAACTGATCTCAGAAAATACATGTCTGACAAATACGACTGTCAGACCAAGAATTGATCGGTATCTGTATGACATTGATTGTGTCAATGAA
Source organism: Bulleidia sp. (assembly GCA_051873755.1). Classification (GTDB taxonomy): domain Bacteria; phylum Bacillota_I; class Bacilli_A; order Erysipelotrichales; family Erysipelotrichaceae; genus Bulleidia. The sequence goes on from JBJEFE010000066.1 coordinate 30,864, forward strand.
GCTCTGTTAAATGCAATTGTACACAATGACTGGACAATTACCGAGCCGCAGATTTCCATGTTTTACAATCGTATTGAAATACTTTCCCATGGAGGATTACCACGGGGAATGACAAAAAAACAGTTCTTCGAAGGTGTCAGTAAACCACGGAATGCCACATTGATGAGAATCTTTCTGAGCATGAATCTTGTAGAACATACAGGTCATGGCATACCAACGATTGTCAGAAAATATGGAGAAGAGAGCCTGCTGAAAATGCCTATGATTTTTCATAGGTAAAAGAGGCATATGAAAAA
>JBJEFE010000067.1:0-31096 GCA_051873755.1 Bulleidia sp.
GCATATTTATGCCGAATATGAAAGGTTTTTCAATCAGTAAGTGTTAAACTCAGGATACAAGGCACAACTGACGCAGATGAACAGTCTGGATGAGATGAAGGAGATCCTGGAGGATTTTGGGAAAAAATTAAATTCCATCGGATGACGCATGTTCATGATACAATAGTATAAAAGTATAACGGGAGAGCGTATGAATCAGAAAGAAAAGATCGAAGCCTTCAAAGCGTCATGTCGGGTCTATCTGAATGAGAAAGAAGCCCTTGAGAGTTACCGTTCTACAAATCTGGGTGACCGGTTCATGTATCAGATGATGGAAGATGACGTCGATTTTGTGGAAGAGATATTCGATACAATCGAATATGAGTGCGGCACACAGGCCAGACTCCTTTTTTATCTGCTTTATGTAAAGGCTGAATCTCAGGTTGAGGTAGCGAAAAAGTTCGGGCTGACAAGACGTCAGCTTCAACAGTCCATCTATCGCTGGCAAAGGAAGGTGTTCCCGGATGATGAGTAAAGTGCAGAGACTGATGGTCTTCAAACAGGAATGCAGAAATTATTTTTCCTACCAGGCACAGATTGCCAAGCTGGATGAGAAAATCAGATCCATCGTCATACGCATGCAGAATGTACATTCTCCGTCCATGCAGAAGATCGGTTCCTCACCAAGCCGCAGGGAACTGGATTACATCCGATTGATTGAGGAAAAAGCTGCCTGTGAGAAACAGAAGGAATTCTATGAGCGAAGACTGAAGTGGATTGATGATATCATCAATTCCATTCCATCCCGTGCCTATTGTGCCATCACATGGATGACACTCGTACAGGGAAAGACAAGAATGGAACTGATTATTACATACGATACTTCTCCGGAATACGTATACAAGACAAGAGATCAGTTTCTGAGAAAACTTCTGACAGATGAACAGATGAAAGAATTTGAGAAAACGGAAGCTCTTCGTCCGATCCAGGAAGAGGAAAATCCATTCACATAATACTGCATGAGATGCGGTATTTTTTTGAAACGGAAAAGACGCAGGATCAGCCGACAGGTCATAATCAGAAAGCTGTTCTGATTGTTTCAAAAGCAGAATAACCATTGCAGGATCTGTGCTCATCCGGCATCAATACCCTGTATGAAGGATTTTGCGGTCATACAGGAAAACATGCAGTTGTTCTGTATGTCATGTAACGTGCAATGTAACAGTGACTGCGTGCCGGGAACTTGAAAAAATCACCAGAATAGCTTATAAATATGGTAATAAGGAATGGCTGAATCATTTGCAGTCAGTTCAAACATTCAGCGTTGTCAGAAATGACAGCTCTTTGGAAGGAGGCCGCGTCTGGATGTAAAAATGCCAATGTACCGCATCCGTGCGGACGGCATTTTCGCAATCTTATTGTTTCAGGTGGAGTTCCTGTCGATCATTTCCGACAGGAATTTCATTTGGATACAAAAAAGCCATACAGTTGTATGACTTACAGTGTTTTCTGCTTTGCGATTGCGATCATGTTTGATAACTGAACTCTGTATAATAACAGGTCATCGCGCATCGGGTTGGCGACGGCAGCCGCCAGTTTCTGATTGCCGTTCAGGAAGTCAAGGAGATCCTGTTTTGTCAGAAGAACTGCGGATTCTCCTTTTTTGAGTTCTGCCCTGAAGCTTCTGAAGCGGTCAACGGAAGTAAAGACAGGGAAATACCGTTCTCCATCCGTACCTTCCATCATATCCGCTTTTTCAATGTCTTTGATTTCCGGTGTTTCCCTGGCAGTTTCCTTCAGATATACTGCCGCAAGATACTCCACATCCCCGCACAGATACAGTGTCAGGTCCATCAGTGCAGTTCTCATGCCTTCCTCTGACAGCGGTGCTTTTCTCTGTGCCAGCAGGGATTCCAGTTTTCTGTCGTCCGGCAGGTCTTTTTCATTTGTAAAATAACGCATGCGTTGTCCTCTTTTCTCCGGTATTATACACAAATTTCAGGCTGTCGTTCAGGTGGAGTGAAAAAACTGTATAATAAAGACAGAAAAGAGGTTTTATGCAGGATAACCGCAACTTTCTTCTGAACATATCCGTACTGTACCGCAATATCCAGAAATACTTTGATCATGTTCTGGCACCGTATGAAATCGGATCCGGTCAGGTCATCATTCTGATGGTCATCAATGAGAATACCGGCATCACAATGCAGGAGGTCAGTACGATCTGTGAAATTGACAAAGGCACATGCACAAAGTCTGTCAACCGTCTGATTGAACAGGAATATGTCCAGGTGCAGCAGGATGAAAAAGACCGTCGTATCAAACGTCTGTATACTACAGACAAGGCAGTCAAAATCATCGGACTTCTGTATGAATACCGCAATGTATGCCGCAACAGACTGGCATACGAAAATGACTTCAACGCTTTTGAACAGGCACTGGACCAGGTATGTGAGAATTCACGTACCGTCCTGCATTCAGAGGAGGAGATCAGTTCATTGCGTATCGGTTCCTTTACAAAACTGAGTCTGAATGCCTATCCAGGTAAGATCAGTTCCTGTATTCACACTGCAGGCTGTCCGTGGAAATGTCCTTTCTGCAATCAGAGAGAGCTTGTCTACATTCCGGAAGATGCCTCGTATCAGGATCCTGATCAGGTACTTTCCTATCTGAAAAAAAGAAAGGATATGATAGACGGGGTTGTGATCAGCGGCGGTGAACCGCTGATTCAGAGTGATCTGAAGCCGTTCCTGCGTAAGATACGCAGATACGGATATCAGATCCGGCTGGAGACTTCAGGCAGCCGCAGTGAACTGCTGCAGGAATACTGTGAAGAGGGACTGATTGATTTTGTGTCCATGGATATCAAGAACAGCCGTGAAAAGTATGCGCAGACATGCGGTATGGATCCGCGTACCTTCTCACTGTCATCTGTTGAGGAATCCATACGGTATCTGAAAAACGGAACCGTACCGTTTGAATTTACAACCACACCGGTCAGACAGTTTCATGAAATTCAGGATCTGATTGCACTGGCAGAGTGGATCGGACCGGTGGAACACTATGTTCTTCAGAAATTCATTCCATCCGCACATCTTGTCAATCCGTCCATTGAAGGTTTTGACGATGGACAGATGGAAGAGATGCTTGGGGAAGTACGGCGGGTGATTCCATCCGCATGCATACGCTGAAACAGGAGAAATGTCTATGTATCGAGTCAGGAAAAGAGATGGAAAAACAGCTGATTTTGACATTCAGAAGATTGTCGGTGCCCTGCGCAAGGCATTTGACGGAAGTCATCGGCAGTACAATGATGACATCATAAACATGCTTGCCTTACGGGTGACGGGAAACTTTGAATCCAGGATCATTGACGGCTGTGTGGATGTCGAGGATATTCAGGACAGTGCGGAAAAGGTATTGAGTGAATGCGGGTATTCCGACGTTGCCAAGGCATATATTCTGTACCGCAAGCAGCGTGAGAATATCCGTAATATCGAAAAATCGAATGTGGACTACCGCCAGATTGTGGATACCTATCTGAATTCCAAGTCATGGAAGGGAAATGAGGGAAAGTGCTCCGGTTATTCCGTCGGTGGTCTGATCATGTCAAACTCCGGTGCGGTAACCGGCAACTACTGGCTTTCGGAAGTCTATGACCGTGAGATTGCGCAGGCACACCGGAACGGCGATCTGTACATTCATGACCTGAACATGTTGACGGGACATTGTACCGGATGGTCATTGCCGCAGATCATGGAACAGGGACTGATCGGGGTGGCGGGCAATGTCAGCTGCGGACCGGCAAAACACCTCAACACACTGTGTGAACAGCTGGTCAGATTCCTTGGCATTGTTCAGAATGAGTGGGCAGGTTCACAGACATTCGTATCATTTGATACATATCTGGCACCGTTTGTCAGAATTGATCAGCTTACCTATGCTCAGGTCAAACAGTGTATCCAGACATTTGTCTATGGCGTCAATACACTTTCAAGATGGGGATGTGAACCACCGTATACCAATATCACACTGGATCTGACCGTACCGAAGGATCTGGCGGATCAGCCGGCACTGACGGGCGGAAAACAGCAGGAATTCACATACGGTGAATGCCAGGAACAGATGGATATACTGAATCGTGCTCTGTTTGAAGTCATGCGGGAAGGGGATTATTCAGGAAATGCATTCCCGTACCCGATCATCACATGTGCTGTGGATGAGGCATTCTTTGAAACAGACCGGACAGAGATCTTTGCGGCAGCGGTATCCGGGCAGGCGATTGTCTTTGATAATTTCATGATGAAAACAAGGCATAAGTCTGATGTGCGCATGATGAAAAACGGGAAGAAAAATGATTACCGCAGGCTGTACCGGAGAGTGGGAGGTATTTACGGCAATGGCGAGAATACCGGCACATTCGGACTGGTAAGTGTGAATGTACCGCGTATTGCCTTCTGTACAAAAGGAAAAGAGGAATTCTACCGACAGCTGGACTGGGTGATGGATCTTTCCGCAAGATGCCTTCATACAAAGAAAACCGTACTGGCAAAACTGCTGGACAGCGGCCTGTATCCTTATACAAAGCAGTATCTGACAACCCTGGATGATCATTTCGGCATGATCGGTATCATGGGACTGCAGGAGGCAATGTCATATGTGCAGTATGGTGATGACTTTGAAACGGAACTGATTGCACATATCCGTGAAAGACTGAAGTCCTACCAGAAAAAGTATGAGACGCTGTTTGGGCTGGAGGCGACAGGTTCCGTGTCCGCGCGTACATATCTTGCGGAGAAGGACAGGGAGAAATACCCGGATATGGAACTGCAGGAGAACGATGGTGCCGTCATCTATTCGGGCAGTGCTGTGGCAGGTGAAGATGATGATCTGTTTGAGATTCTGGATCAGCAGGAAAAGATACTGTGCCAGTTTACAACAGGCGGTGTGTTCCACCTGCTTGGAACATCCATTCAGAAAGCGGATGAGGCACAGCTGCTTGTACGCAGAATCATGGAAAATTACCATGTACCGCTTCTGGAAATTTTCGGGAATATGAATCATTGAGGAGGGTCATGCGATCTTCCTTTTTACGTGATAACAAAAGCAGCACATTTTTCAATGTGCCGCAATGACTGCCAGAAGAGGGTAGTGATCGGATGGCCAGATGCCTCCCGGTGTATCGGTCAGCTTCTGAATGCGCAGCGGTTCAAACCTCTGATTGACAAAGATATGATCGATTGGCAGATATGCAAATCTGCGTGAGCCGACAGCACCGCGTAATGTGGAACCGAATTCCTTTTTGGAACAGTCGTGGTATCCATGTTCGACAATGTTCTGAATGGAACGGTTTTCCCCGGTGGAGTTGAAATCACCCGTCAGGCATACCGGTGTTGTTTCATTTTCAAGAATTCTGCACAGTGCATCGGACTGTCTGTTGCGGATGGACGCAAAATTGACATCAAGATGGGTGTTGGCAAATGTCACAGGCTCACCGCTGTTTCTGTCTTTCAGCGTGACAACCGTGACAATCCGGGGAAACTGGGAAAGGGGATATCTGGATCCTTCCACATCCGGTGTATCCGATAACCACATCGTTCTGCCTTTGACAAAGATAAACCTGTCCTTTCTGTACAGAATCGGTGTTGCCTCGTTGTTCATCAGGGATTTTCGATGTGCACCGCAGATTGCGTAATCCCGCAGGATCGGCCCCATGTATTTCAGCATCCCGCCGGTAACTTCCTGGGCACCGACAACATCCGGCCGGTAGATATCAATCAGTGATTCAATCGCATGGATTCGTCTGGAGAATCCTTTTGTGCCGATGATGTGGATGAAATCCGCCCACATGTTCAGCGTCATGACTCTGTATTCACTCATGTGAGTATTGTACTACAAAAAACTGATTGCGTCACAATCAGTCGTGTTCTTCCTGGTGGAAGCGTCCTTTGATTTCTTTTGTCCGTACACAGTTGATGAAGGCATGTGGGTCAACTCTGTGAATTTCGGAGATGACGGCACGTTCGGAATTGGCGTTGATGACCGAATAGACCATCTTCCGTTCCTCATCGGTGTAGGCACCTTCACAATCCATGATCGTTGCGCCATGCTTTGTTTTGGCATGGATGATCGTTGCGATCTCGTGTGGTCTGTTTGAGATGACAAGCAGTGTCACCTGCTGGTATGTACGGTACAGCAGATGCAGGATCTGCGTGGATGTGTACTGGTAGATAATGGAATACAGTGCCTTGTCCCAGCCGAACAGGATACCTGCCACAGCCAGAATACAGACATTCAGTCCCAGTACCATGTTGAAGGAATCCACGTTGTATTTCTGGGAAAGGAAGATGGAGATGAAGTCCGTACCGCCGGTAGTGGTGTGGAAGGAAAGACAAAGTGAAACGACAAAGCCGTTGATGATACCGCCGAAGACACTGATCAGCAGAAGGTCATAGGTGATTCCGCGTGATGGAATGATATCAACCAGGAAACCGGATAACAGAATCAGTACCAGAGAGTAGAATGTGAACTTTTTTCCGATGTAGCGGAATCCGATATAGACCGGAATGGCATTCCACAGAATATTGACAAGTGTATAGGATACGGAGATGTGGAAGAAACGGTCCAGGATTGCCTGGGTCAATACGGTAAGACCGGTAGCGCCGCCTGGATACAGTCCGCCTACCTTGACAAACATCCGGATATTGAATGCCATGATGATTGAGGCAATCACCACAATGATCGGCCGGTACAGATTTCGATCAGAAAGTTTTTTGGTCATTTCAGTTTCACCTTCTTATGCATCATTTCATATTCAACCGAACCGGGTCTGTAAATCGGACCGCCGTCAAATAACTGGCCGTCATACAGAACCTGGAAAAACAGAACATTTCCGTTTGGGAGTGAACGAATCACATTTCTGGTAAAACGGATCGGATCCGTATTGTCGCTGCACTGTACATCAAACTGCATTTCCACATTGGAAAGACGCTGTACATATGTAAAGACAGGGTGATCGAGTGATTCGAGTTTTTCGCGTATTTCCTGCTGTTTCAGCGGACATGCGATATTTATCAGAGTCATACTTACCTCCGGAGCACTCTCAATTCTAGTACAGTTTCTGTATGGAATAAAGCGGAAAACGATGTTTTCTGATCGTGAAAAAGATTGTCATGAACAGAAACAGAATACTTTCATTATGACAGGAAAGGACTATAATAATGTGGTTTTATTGGAAAGAAGGGGTTGTATGAAGGGAAACATGACAACGGGAAATCCGTTTTCACTGATTTTGAAATTCTCCATTCCGCTTCTGCTGGGGAATCTGTTTCAACAGACATACAATATGGTGGATGCGGCGATTGTAGGACAGATTCTTGGAGCGGATGCGTTGGCGGCAGTCGGTTCCTCAAGCTCGGTTCAGTTTTTCGTGCTTGGCTTTGTCATGGGACTGTGTGTCGGTTTTTCGATTCCGGTTGCGCAGAGATTCGGTGCACAGGATTATTCCGGCATGCGCAGGTTTATCCATGCCGGTTCGGTATGGGCAGTGATCATGGCGGTGATTCTGACTGTGGGCACAGGGGTATCGTGTTCATTGATTCTGAAAGGACTGAAGGTACCGGGAGATATCTTTTCCATGTCCTATCAGTATCTTCTGATCATATTCATGGGGATTCCGTTTACCATTCTGTATAACTATCTCTCCGGTATCCTGCGTGCGATCGGCGATTCCAGAACACCGTTTCTGTTTCTGGCATTTTCTGCCATTCTGAATATCGGTCTGGACCTTTTCTGCATTCTTGTTCTGCATCTGTCAGTTGCCGGAGCGGCACTGGCAACGATCGTTTCCCAGGCAGTCAGTGGTATCTGCTGTCTGATTCTGATTATGAAAAAGTTCCCGATTCTGCATATCCGCAAAGAGGACAGAGTCATCAACGGTGAACTTTCATCAAAGCTGCTGATGAGCGGACTTCCGATGGGACTGCAGTTTTCCATTACAGCCATTGGCTCAATGGTCATGCAGAGTGCAAACAACGCACTGGGTACACTGTATGTCTCCGCATTTACGGCAGGTATGAAAGTCAAGCAGTTCATGATGTGTCCGTTTGATGCCTTTGCCACAGCGGTATCCACCTTTGCGTCACAGAACTATGGTGCCATGAAGGCGGACAGAGTAAAGAAGGGCATTGTGCAGGGTACGGCACTGGCTGTGGGCTATGGTGTTGTCGCAGGTGTTGTCATGATTCTGTCTGGCCGGAATATGTGCGGTCTGTTTGTTAACGGCGGAAATGCACAGGTTCTGGATTATGCATATCTGTATGTGTCAAGAATGGCAATGTTCTGGTGGATACTTGGTTTCCTGAATGTTGAACGTCTGGCAATGCAGGGACTTGGACAGGCCGGAAAAGCCGTATTTGCGGGTGTCATTGAAATGATCTGCCGTATTGCGGTATCCGTGTTCCTGGTTCCGGTGTTCGGTTACGATGCGATCACATTTACGGATCAGGTTGCCTGGATCGGCGGAGCCCTGTATGTCGTTCCGCTGTGTATTCTGACAGTCAGAAAGATCACACATGAAATCGAAGCGGAAAAACTGCTGGTCAATGAAAAGTAAACAGTATTTATGAGCACAGAAAAAGTGGAAGTCATATCATTCTTCCACTTTTTGTCTGCGGTATTCTTTTCAGAAATCACATGTGTCGGGATTGATGTTTGCCGGACCGTAGTTTTTCATATTGTCCATAAACAGCATATCCTCTTTGGAAATCGTAAAGTTCAGAGCGTTGAACACTTCCAGAAGGTCATTCATTTCAGTACCCTGTGATAATGGCAGAATGTTCTTTTCAAGCAGATATCTTGCGCAGATCTGACGCGGTGTCACGCTGTATTTGTTCGCAAAAATCTGCAGTTCCTTGCATTTCAGAATGGCATCGTGCTGTGGCGGCAGGAAGCCGATTGTCTGAATTTTGTGTTCGTTTGCGCAGTCGACGTTGTCCTTGAACGGGAATCCCGGATAGACACGTGCCTGGTTGGCCATCGGTGCGATTTCGGAATGTTCCAGACAGAATTCAATGTGTCTTGCCTCAAAGTTGGCCAGCCCGATCGCATGTGCCTTGCCGTTTTTGTACAGTGTTTCCAGTGCACGCCATGTTTCAATGGCAGTCTCCTCGTAACGGTCTCTGTATTTCAGCGGATTTGGCCAGTTGACAAGATACAGGTCAATGTAATCTGTTCCGAGTCTTTTCAGTGTATGGTCAAATGCACGCAGCGCCTGCTGGTAACCATGGGAATCATTGTGAAGTTTTGCGGTAAGAAACAGTTCATACCGTGGAATTCCGCTGTCTTTGAATGCACGGCCTGCGGTCTTTTCCGCATCCCCGTCGGCAGCGATGTCAAAATGACGGAAACCGGCCTTGAGTGCAGTCAGAATATTCTCGTAGTTCTTTTCCTTATGATCCTTATCCGCCCGGTAACCGAAGACCGGGATTGTTGTTCCATTATGTAATTCTGTGGTCAGTGAATTGATTGCTGATGACATTTTGTTCCTCCGAAAATATTATAACCCATCCATGTGAACATAAACTGAAATTGAAAACAAAATACGAATTTTTACAAATCGCTTCAAAGTACAGGATTCTGTACAGTGAAAATAACAGATTGTTGTAGGATACAGTCATGGCAGATGAATGCCGGAAAGGATGACGAAAGACACATGAACAACGAACAGAAAAACGGAAAACAGCTGACAGGAGTCATCGATGCACAGGTGATGAATGAGGTTGAGCTGTTCCAGCGTCTGAAAGACAGCTTTGACAGCCTGAAGGTTCCGGCACATCAGTAAACCAGAAGAAGATCCCGTCCCTACTCTCTGCAGCGGGATTTTTTTCGTAACTTTTTAAAAAAAAGGCTTGCACAATACATGGCACTGTCATATAATAATCGAGCACCAAGGAAATGACTTCTTAGCTCAGTTGGTAGAGCAACTGACTCTTAATCAGTGGGTCGAGGGTTCGAGTCCCTCAGAGGTCACCATCAGAAACCGTTCGATTGAGCGGTTTTTTTTCTGATGATCTGATATTACTCAAAATGTTGGGTATTATGATGACAGAGAGTCGAAAAACATGGTTAAATGAATAATGGATGATGGAGATGTTTTATGACAGTACAGGAATTATATGAAAAAATCGGTGGAAATTATCAGGAAGTGTTGGGTAGACTTCCCAATGACCGCCTGATCATACGTTTTGCGGGCATGTTTCTGCAGGACGAAAGCTATGACCAGCTGCAGAAGGCAATGGCAGGAACACAGCGGGAATCCGCATTCCGTGCGGCACATACACTGAAGGGAGTCTGTGGAAATCTGAGTTTTACAAAACTGTATGATTCCTGCAGTGAACTGACGGAAGCACTGCGCAGTGGAACAGATGACATTTCAGATTCTGCCAGGCAGCTGTTTGAAACCGTGCAGGCGGATTATCGTATGACAGTGGAGGAGATTCAGACATTCCTTCAATAAGCAGAAAGACATCTTCTGTCAAGACTGTTCTTTCAGTAATTTATGAATATACTAGAGAATAGCCGGGGGACAAATGATTTTTCCTACATTTTGATATAAGGGAGTTCTGACTTGAAGTCTCTGTTGTGAAAGCTCGGTACGGCTGAGAATCCTGATGAGGCTCAAAGAACACCCACCTCTACAGAAGAGGGAAATATATCGCACCTTCGGCTCGTTACACAGATTGACCCGATGACATGCACGTGATCGGGTTTTTATATTGTAGTAAGAGATATTGGATTCCGTTTTGATGGAAGTACAGAAAAAGAATGTGGTATATGGAGACCTCGGATGTATGCCGGAAAACACATGTTCTGTATCCGGAATGTGATGAGCGGATTCCGCGTGATACGGTGGAGATGTCTGTGAATGCACACTGGAGACGATGGAAGATGCAAGGCATTATATCCATATGGAAAAAGAACCTGCGGTGATGGAAAGATGGGAAAGTGATCCCTGTCAGTGAACAGATGACAGGTATGCGTCGATTGATTCCCATACACTGTCATCGAAGCTTTTCCCGATGGCATAATTCTCTTTGTTGAAACCGTGACCTGCACCATGGATGATCTGCAGAGTAGAATATGGATACTGCATGGCAGCCTTTCTGGACCATGACGGGTTGACAATCGGATCAAGGGATCCATGCAGAATCAGAACAGGTTTTTGAAAATGACCGATGTGCTGAAAGACATCATAATCCTTCAGGGAATCCATGAAAGCCCGGGAATATCCGGTATGGAACCATTGTGAAAATGTGTGCCAGCGGGCAGTTTTTCTGACAAGATCGGGAATATTGAATGCGGGATACAGAAGAATGATGCCTGAGACATCGGCTTCACATTCCTCCGCAGTCAGCGCTGTTACGAGCCCTCCCTGACTTGTCCCAAACAGGAATATCCGGTTTCTGTCTGTGATGTCTGTTTCTGAAACTGCGGAAAGGACTGCTTTCAGATCCTGCATCTGTGAAAACAGGGTCATATCAGAAATGGAACCGTCACTTCTGCTGTGTTTCCCTGAACCGCAGAAATCAAATGCACAGGCAAGATATCCTCTTCTGGCAAATCCCTTAGCGTATGCATGCATGGAATCCGCATTCAGATTGGCACTGTGGGACAGGATGACCGCAGGTATTCTGTCTTCTGTGTTTTCAGGGATGTACAGTTTCCCGTAAATGTGCAGGTTGTCTTTTGTTGTGGAAAAGGGTTGGATTGTGTATGCATGTATGACGGTCATGATTGCCTCCATGGACTCGATAAAATGAAAGCCTTCTGATCTGTTTCAGAAGGCTTTGACGTGCCGACTACCGGATTCGAACCAGCGACCTACTCATTACGAATGAGTTGCTCTACCAGCTGAGCTAAGTCGGCATTGCTTTAGTATTATAACTGAAAGGAATGTCAACTTCAATCGGAAATCAGAGTAAACAGTGGAATCCCGCTGTTTGTCATATTTGTGTTGGCACAGGTTAAAGCGTCTCCGTTTTCATCAAGAATCGTAACATACAGCTGCCATGCATTTCCGGCAATCATGTCACGTTTCAGTGTTCCCGTCAGGATTACGGTATCTGCCGTTTCCTGCATTTCGCTGTTCCAGATGATGGTATCACTGCCATCTCCCGCAAGCCATTTGGCCTGGATGGCTTCGGTATCTCTGATGCCCTGAACTTCAATGGAAAACATCAGGCAGTCTTTTGCCCAGTTGTAAGCGGCGTCTGTAGCTGTGATCATTGCCTGCGTGTCGTTGGAAGGCGTGATGTTCAGCGGTATGGCATGAATATCATGAATCCTGTCACGGATGATCTGTACGGTCAGAAAGCTGACCGCAAACAGAAATGTCAGAACCATGAATACGATGGTTCGAAAACGTCTATGTCTCATATCTATTATTCTACACCAGCATAAAGGGTTTACGACAGAATTTGAGGGTGAAAAGATGACGGTTGTGATAGTATAATGAAAAAGGGAAACACTGTATGGAATATCGTAAGGAACTTGTGGAACAGTATCGAAAGTGGATACTGCATCATGATAATGGCAGGTATCGTATCTCAGAAAACTGTCAGGGGACCATTGAACTGCAGACGGAGAACTACGTTGCGTCCATTTTCTTTTATCCTGAGGAAATCATTGAACTGCGGATTGAGTCCATCCGTGAGGGGAATACCGAGTTCTTCCTGCATTTTCAGATGACCGAAATCGATCATGCGAAAACACTGTTTGAAGAACTGGAAAAAACACTTCTGACACTGGATGAGGCACATCCGCTGAAAATCCTGTTATGCTGCACAAGCGGTCTGACAACATCATATTTCGCTAATGAACTGAACAAGGCTGCGGAGGCTTTGAACTTTCAGATGATCTTCCGGGCACTTCCGATCCGTGAGGTATACGACAAGGGGTTTGGTTATGATGCGGTACTTCTGGCACCGCAGGTATCCTATGAAAGAGAACACCTGCAGAGTGCGCTTGCCGGAGCGACTGTCATGAACATTCCACCGCAGATCTTCGCAAGATATGAATGCGGAGAACTGATTGAACTGGTAAGAAGTGAACTCCGTGAGGAAAGAAACCAGCGCACACCGAACAGTGAACGTGTGCTTCGCTTTTTTGAAACAACGGAAAAGATTCTTTGTGTTGCGGTTGTCAATTCCAGGGAAATCATTCAGATTGAATATCGTTATTATGACCGCGGTGTGGCGAAACTGTCCGGCTGTATTGAACAGGATGAGCTGGACTTCCGAGATCTTGAATCTGTCATTGAAAATGTATTGAATGACAATCCGGATATCGGTGTCATCGGTCTGTCCGTTCCGGGAATTGTGGAGGGCGGAAATGTATGTATGCCGACGCAGAAAGCCTATGGAAACAACATTGTCACCTATCTTGCGGATCGTTTCAAGCGCAGAGTCTATGCGTTCAATGATGTGAATATGATCAGTACCGGTGTGTACTGGCTGGAAGATAAATACCGTTCCATCATTACCTATTTTCTTCCAAAACATGCGGTAAACGGTGGTGCGGGCGTGGTTGTCAACGGGCATCTTGTCCGTGGGGAACACAACCTGGCCGGTGAGACAGTGTACATTGCGAATCTGATTCATTTCTCAAAGCCGCTTCGTCAGCTGGTTGAAACACAGGAAGGCCTGTGTGAAGTCATTGCCAAAACACTGGTACCGATGATCGCAACACTCGGACCGGAGGCGGTCTATATCGCATCCGAGGATCTTGAGGATATCAATGCGCTGAAAGAGGAAATGAAAAAGTATTTACCATCAACGTTTACACCGGATATCATCAAACTGAATAGTATGGTCAATTATATGATGGTTGGTCTGTTTCTCAGATGTATCTGGGCAATCGATGATGAGAAAGACCAGAGAAACGGACTTGCGGGTACTGTTGGGGTAATGCAGAGACATCAGATATGATTACAGTTGAAAATCAGGAAAACATGCTTGTCATCAGAGAGGATGACAGAGAAATACGGATTGACAGGAATGAATGGACTGTGTGGAAGGATGGCGTAAGCTGTCCTTTTGAATGTGCCGCATCCGTGTCAATGGGTGAGAAACAGACGTCCATTGAAACGGTTCTGTCGTATGAATATGAAGGTATCATTGACGGGTTGAACCTGGTGGTACAGGTAAGGCTGAACAGAGGCAATGGCCATATTGTATTTGAACTTGTTCCATGGCGGGATGAGGTCATGTATGACAGAATTGACTTTCCGGGAACGGTTCTTTCCGAAAAGGGATATCTTGTACTGCCGGTACAGCAGGGTGTGCTGCTTGACACATGCGTGCCGGAAGAATTCCCACTGCACTTTGACGGGAATTTTGCCTGTGCGGATGCCTATGTCAATGCAATGGGATTTTACAATGAAAAACAGTCATGGCTGTGGATTGTGGATTCATACTGCGATGCCGGATACAGTGTAAAATATGACAGGTATCAGAGAATTTCCCTGCATACACTGCCATGCCTTGGCAAAACAGAATACACACGGAAATACACACTGATCACATCCGATGGAACGATGGACTACAATGGCATGGCAAAGCATGTGCGTGCGTGGTATGAAAGCCATGGAAATGTGCTGACATTGAAGGAAAAGGTGCAGCGGAAACCGAATCTGAAACAGCTGATCGGAAGCTGTGTATGGCATACCGGTATTCATTCCGATATTTCACCTGACAGCCGGTTTTACCATGCGGGAGGAAAGAATGAGGCAATTGTGCCGATAGAGGAGATTGAAAAACAGGTGGTCTCCTTCCATCAACTGGGAGTGGGGAAGATCCATCTCCATGTGGATGGCTGTGGAATCGCATATGACCGCAGACATCCGCGTTTCTATCCGATTGATGAAAGAACAGGTGGATATCCCGCATTGGAAAAACTGATGGAAACACTGCATGGATATGGAGATCTGTTGACCATCCACGACAACTATCATGACCTGTATCTGGATTCTCCGGACTTTGCGGAATCCCTGCAGATCCATGACAGAAATGGCGAACCGTTTTTCATGGCTGTGTGGGCAGGCGGAAAACAGAGCTATCTGACCGGACAGGCGGCACCGGTATTCTTTGAAAGAAATCTGAATGTGCTGAAGGATCATGGCATAGTGCCGGACGGGGTATACTGTGATGTATTCACATGCAATCCGCTGGATGAAAACTTCAACAGTGACAACCGCATGAACCGCAGAGACTGTGCACGATACAGAAATATGACATTTGATGTGAACAACAACAGAGGCGGGATCACAAGCAGTGAGGAAGTCAACGGCTTTGCGGTCAATCACATTGATACATGTCATTACGCACCATATCCGTTTATGATGCGCCAGGATGGGAAAATGATCGGACTTCCGATACCGTTTTTCAATCTGGTGTTCCATGACTGTCTTGTCATTCCATGGATGACCGATGTGGTAAACGGCGTGTCTTATGGACTGTATGCCATGTTGAATGGAGGAATCGGATATCTGAAACGGGATGGTGCCTATGTCAATACTGACGGCAGCTTTTCACAGGATCTGGTGGATGAAAAGAGAATCGACATTGTAAGACAGATCGGTAAAGTACATGAAAAGACAGCGTATGCGAAAATGGTGGAACACCGGTTCATTGACAATGATCCAATGAGGCAGAAAACCGTATTCGATAACGGCATTACAGTGGAAATCAATCTGCACGACAATACATACAGAATAACGGAATGAGGGAACGATGATTTCGTTCCTTTTTCCGTTTGACGGAAAAAACTGGTTCTTCAATATCCGAAACCATAGAATACGGGTACAGACAAAGGAGAGAGATGAATATGAAAAAAGCAGTTGTTTTACTGGCAGAAGGATTTGAAGAAGGAGAAAGCCTGATCACGGTGGATATCCTGAGAAGATGCGGTGTCGGATGTGATACGGTTTCCCTGCAGGAACAGATTGTATCAGGTTGTAATCACATTCGTGCAGTTGCGGATTATACATGGGAAGAAGCGGATCTCAACAGCTATGACATGATTGTGCTTCCGGGTGGTATGCCTGGTGCACAGTACCTGAGTGAAGATGAAAGAGTGCTGGAAACAGTACGTACATTCATGGCAGAAGGAAAGTATGTGGCCGCAATCTGTGCTGCACCGATGGTACTGAAAGCTGCAGGTGTCAGTGCCGGAAGAAGACTGACTTCCTACCCTGGTGATAAATACAGAAATCTGTTTACCGACAGCACATACGTCGATGATCAGATTGTTGTGCACGACGGCAATCTCATCACATCCCGCGGGCCGGCAACGGTATTCCCGTTTGCCTGGAAACTGGCGGAAGTACTTGGCGGAAACGTTGAGACCGTAAAGGAAAGAACACTGTACAACCGGTTTGTGGAGAGCGTGCAATAATGTGATGCACAACCGGAAGGAACAGGATACAATATGAGCATGAAATACCAGAAACTTCCTGTCCTTCTTTCCGGTGTGCTGTATGGCTCGAAACCGGATTCTCCGGAGGCGGTCATTACACAGTATCTGCTGGATCATATGCATGATCCGGATCTCAGTATTGCGGAAACCGCAAAACAGTGCCATGTCGGACTCGCAACGGTATCACGCTATGTACGGAATATCGGCTTTCAGAGTTTTATTGACCTGCGTGACAGTATGACCATGGAGGGAGAAGGCTTTGAGAAGATCGAAGAGGACGACCTTGTTGAAAAGATGTGCACTTACAATACGCAGGCGGTGCGGCAGTGCCTTTCCACGGTTGATATGAAGAAAGTGGACAGACTCTGTCAGGCAATTGGAAAAGCGGATCGGATTGCGGTATTCGGGCTGTTGAAAGGGGAATCTGCGGCGATGAGTCTCTGTGCAGATCTGAACACCCTTGGCAGGCAGGCGTATACAACCGTTTCACTGGCAGATCAGATGTCCTATATCAAAGATGCACGGAGTGATGATCTGATTATTCTTTTCAGCGCAACATGTGCCTACTTTGAATATTCTGATATCCGAAGAATCCCGGCATTACTGGCAAACCGTAATCTGTGGATGATCGGAAGCGGTACATGTCCCTCATTCATTTCCCACAGTATTACCTATCAGGCAGGGAATATTCCACTGTCCCATCCGGCACAGCTGATGGCGGTATCCCAGCTGATTGCCCAGAAGTATGCGGGAAGCAGATAATATATCAGAGGCTGTACGGGATTGTGCAGCCTTTTCAATCCAGGGTTGAAAAAAATAATTTAAAAAAGTGTTGACATGAATTTAACACGATGGTATATTCTATCAGGCGTTGGGAAAACAACACGGATCAAAGTCTGATCCGTTGCATATACAACGACAAATCGATGGGTAACCATCGAGTGAAATATAACAACAACCAGGTCAGCTGACCTGTGATATATAAAACCAATCAGGTCGGTCCGACCTGCGAAATATACAGACGGCCAGGATGAAAAATCCTGTTTTTTTTGTGCGTTCAGGTAGAAAAAAGGTCCCTATGGGACCAGTGTTCAATAACCGATGGATTTGTCAACGACATGGCGGAGCGGTTTGCCCTGCAGGTAGAGATCCAGGTTTGTTTCAAAGATATCCAGGACTCTGTCATATGTGACTTCCGCATTGAAGCGTCCGGAAATATGCGGTGTGATGTAAACATGTTCAGTATTCCATAACGGATTGTTCTTAGGCAGTGGTTCGTGTTCACATACATCCAGACATGCGGCTTTGAGATGTCCTTCGTTCATGATTCTGATCAGATCTGTGGATACGATGGCGGAACCTCTTCCCACATTCAGAATGACAGCACCTTTTTTCATGCGGGCCAGCCGCGGATAATCAAACAGTCCGATGGTTTCCGGTGTCTGCGGCAGGGACAATGCGACGATATCACACTCCGGCAGAATCTCATCCATATTCCGCATTGTATACATGGCTTCGACATAATCCGGTGCTTCATGTACACCTCTGCGCACACCGTATACCGTGCATCCAAGCATGTGCATTTTCTGCGCAAAGGCGGAACCGATATCACCCATCCCGACGGATAATACCTTCAGATTGGACATGACAGGGACAGAACCGAGGTTGTCCCATGCATGTGTTTTCTGTCTGTCATAGTAAGCATACAGGTTCTTCAGGACCGCAAACACACAGCCGATCATATGTTCACTGATGGCAGGACCATAGGCACCTGATGCATTGGTCAGAATGATGTCGTCTCTGAGTATCCTATAACTGTCCGCACCGGCGGAATCCAGCTGAACCCATCTGACAGACGGTATTTCGCTGATCCACTCCGGTTTGACGTTGCCGAAGATGATTTCCGCACCTTCAAGCATTTCCTTTGTGATATGACTGCGATCCGTAAAGATCACTTCCAGATTTTCCTTTTCGAACAGATTCCTTCTGTTTTCAGGAATCGGTGTCAGACATACAGCTTTCATATTGTTTTCTCCTGTGTACTGTATTGTACCACATGTCACAGAAGGGGATGATTGTTTGTGTATCCTGTTGTGCATTGGTTTATAATATGAGTGAGGAGGTAGGTTCTATGTTGAAACAGTTAAAATGGAGCCAGATCCTGATGTCTGTGAGTTATATCATTCTGGGAATTCTTCTGATCATGTTTCCGGACATCAGTGGGAAGGTCATATCCTACGTATTGGGGATTGGTGCGATTGTGTATGGCATCGTCAATCTTACCATTTATTTTCTTCTCAATGTCAGAGACAGTCTGTATCGGAATGAGTTCATCATCGGCATTGCATCCATCGTATTCGGACTTCTGATCATTCTCAAGTCGGATGTCATTATCGGCCTGATTCCGCTTCTTCTTGGTCTGATCATCATGATCAGCGGATTCATCAACCTGCAGAAAGGTGTTGTGGCATACAGAATCGGTTATAACCGCAGTATGGTGTATGTGTTGATCTCAGCCATTTCCATCATCTTCGGTGTTGCGATCATGTTCTTCATGAGCGGGAAAACAGCCATGGATATTCTGTACATTGTCATCGGTGCGGGACTGGTGTATTCCGGTGCTTCGGATCTGATTGCCACACTTGTACTGGCAAACAGAATGAATGCATTTATCCGGGCATTTGAAGAGAAAGCACCAAAGGTCATCGATGTGGAAGCCACAGAGGAACAGGAAACAGATACGCAATAATGTATATGGAGCCAGAAAGCACGGAATGTGCTTTTTCTGTTGAAATGACGCCGAAAAATATTATCATTAACGGTGGAGGAAAAATCGATGTTCAATGACTGGTTTTCTATTGGCCCTGTAACGGTGCACGGTTATGGTGTGATGATTGCGGTTGGTATTCTGGCAGCGGTCTTCGTTGCGGAAAAACTCGCAAAACAGTATGACCTTGATGCGGATCACATTGACGGCTTTGCGCTGTTTGTGATCGTACTGGGTTATGTCGGGGCCAAATTCTTATATGTATTGACAGATTTCTCCCGGTTTCTGACCGACCCGCTTTCGGTACTCGGGTCAGGAGGCTGGGTAGTGTACGGCGGTATTATCGGTGGTCTGCTTGCGGCAATTGTGTGGTGCAGGTGGAAAAAATGGGACTTTCAGAAATACTTCCCGATTATCATCACGGTTGTACCGCTGGCACAGGCATTTGGAAGAATCGGATGTTTCTTTGCGGGATGCTGCGGGGGAATTGAAACGCATGCATGGTATGGTGTATCGTTCCCGGCAGGTTCTCTTGCCTGGACAACAGAGCCGATCCTTCCGACACAGCTGATCAGTTCCGCCGGTGATTTTGCGATCTTCGCATTCCTGATGTGGAATCTGAAGAAAGGAAAACATCCGGAAGATAACGGTGGATGGTATCTTGTACTTTACAGCCTTGGCAGGTTTGTGATTGAATTTTTCAGGGGAGATCTGATCCGGGGCGGTTTCGGTCCGTTTTCTACCTCCCAGTGGATATCCATATTCGTATTTTTCATTGGAGCGTATCTGATATATAACAGACAGAGAAAAGGGGAAAAACAGGCATGAGAATCGGTATTGCGAATGACCACTCCGCAGTGGGCATGAAAAATGAAATCAAAGCGTATCTTGAAAGTCAGGGGTATGAGGTTGTCAACTACGGTACAGACACGGAAGCTTCCTGCGATTATCCGGAGTATGGCGAAAAGGTAGCCAATGCGGTTGCGTGCGGTGAAGTAGACCGTGGTATTGCGATCTGCGGAACCGGTGTCGGAATCGGTCTTGCATGTAATAAGGTGCGCGGCATCAGAGCCTGCACATGTTCCGAACCATACAGTGCGGAATACAGCAGACGTCACAACAACGCAAACATCGTGACATTCGGTGCACGAGTCATCGGTATTGAAACAGCCAAGCAGATCGTTGATGTGTTCATGAAAACAGAGTTTGAGGGTGGTCGTCATGAAAGACGCGTCAATCAGCTCATGGACATTGAGGCAAGAAACTGCGCAAAGTAATGCACAGGGATTTCCTGAAGTGACAGGGAATCCTTTTTTTGGCTGAAAATCAGGCATGTACTACACCTGTTTTCGGAATGGATGGATTCCATCATGTGTGGTCGGTTACAGTTGTAACGTATGATTACACACTTTGGATATGTGACAGGTTCTTAACAGCTCCGCCATTCAGCCTCTTCAGCAATGGGTGCCGGGATTGCGGCATTTGTGAAAACAGAAAATAAGTCATTCGAGGCATGAATGACTTATTTTTCTGAACGGAACAGATCGTCGATTGTCAGTAATACTGTTCCTTCCTGTTCTGCTTTTTGAATCACGGAATCGGTATAACCGGATTTACTGATAAAACAGAAATGCTTTTCGGTGATATCAGGAAATGCTTTTGCGGCGGTCATCAGATCTTCGTATTCATCATAACGCATGGGCTGGGATGTGTATTTGCATTCGACAGATATTCCTTTTTTTCCACTGCGGTCAATGGTAAGCAGGTCCACATCATCCTGTGCCCGTATGGCTGGATTTGTACCCCGCCATTTTCCAAGACGGAAAGGGATAAACGGCAGTTTTCCTTCTCTGGCCTGGCGGATCATATATTCCTTACAGATATCCTCAAATATTTCTTCCATGTAATTACTGATGTCATCCATGATTTCAGCTGCGGCGTTTTGCGCACCGGACATTGCGTCGTATACGTTGTTGGTGATTTCATAGCGAAACCAGAACCTGAAGAAATGATCTTTGATCACATAAATGGATTTTCTGCCTGTATCAGATTCTCCACATGGAACCTGTTTTTCCACAAGGCGTAATGTCTGAAGGGTAAGCAGGTATTTGGCAACCTTGGAACGGTCTTCATGGATATACTGCGCGATATCAGTGATTCTGTGTCTGCCGTTGGCAACTGCAGACAGAATACTGCTGTATACATTGGTTTCTCTGAGTTCTGCTTTCAACAGATTGTCAGGTTCCTCGTGGAGATATGCGCCATTCCGTATGATTTTCATGGCAATGTTCTGTTCAATCGTCAGATCAGGGTCAAACGCTTCCAGGTATCGGGGAATACCATAAGCCAGTATTTTATCCTCATTGGAATAATGCGGAAAGAATGAACTGCTTTCCAGATAATCAAAAGGCCTGATTTCAAGTGCGGAAGTCTGTCTGTCATGTAATGGGCTTTTCCTTCCCATGACATCATTTTCCATGATACTGACAGAAGATCCGCACAGAATCAGAAACAGATTTTTCTTCTTCCAGTTATGATCAATTTCGTGTTGAAGAATGGATTTTACAGTCGGATTTTCATCAATGATATACGGAAATTCATCAATGATAATCGCAGTTCTTTCTTCTGTTTTTGTGCCAATGTAGTGAAAGGCATCTTCCCAGCTTTGAAATGGCGCAATGAAAGTATGATCGAAATGGTATTGAATGACTTTGGAAAAATCCTCCAGGTTCAGCAGATCATTCTTTTCGCGGGCAGGGAAGAAAATACTGTTTGTGTGTTCCGCAAATTCCTGCAGAAAGGTTGTTTTTCCCGACTTTCCTTCGCCCATACATCACCAGAAATTCGAATGAACGGCTGTCGTATAATTCATACAGATGATCCAGTTCTTCTTTTCTTCCAATCATCATTTTCACCTCATTCCTGTTTGTTAACTTACGAGTAGTAAACTCTAAAGTAAACAGTTTGACAATGGAAAAAGAAAACCTGTGGACATTGCCACAGGTCATAGATCAGGATGCTGAAATTGTCAGCGGATACTTATCCGGGTTGTTGAGGATATCCATGAATTCCTCACCGGTGATGGTTTCCTTTTCATACAGGAATTTGGCAATGCGGTCAAGATCGCTGCGGTGATCTGTGAGCAGTTTCTTTGCCTTGTTGTGCTGTGTTGTGACAAGTTCCACAACCGCACGGTCAATATCAGAGGCAGTGGAATCTGAACATGCCAGGGAGGCATCACCTCCAAGGTATTTGTTGTTGATGGATTCCATCGCAACCATGTCGAATGTATCGGACATGCCATACTGTGAAATCATGGCACGGGCTGTTTTGGTAGCCTGCTCAATATCATTGGAAGCACCGGTGGTGACTTCGCCGAATGCGACTTCCTCGGCAGCTCTTCCACCTGTCAGTGTTGCAATTCTGTTTTCCAGCTCTGTCTTAGTATACAGGTAGTGATTACCTTCCTCCACCTGCATGGTGTAACCAAGGGCACCGCTGGTACGCGGAATAATGGTGATCTTCTGTACCGGAGCGGAATTGGACTGCAGTGCTGCCACAAGGGCATGACCGACTTCGTGGTAGGATACGACAAGCTTTTCCTTATCCGTCAGGATTGCATTCTTCTTCTGGTATCCCGCAAATACGACTTCAATGGATTCCTCCAGGTCTTTCTGGCTTACTGCGTTTCTGCCTTCACGAACAGCACGCAGCGCAGCTTCGTTGATGATATTCGCAAGCTCGGCACCGGAAGCACCGGATGCCATTCTGGCAATGACATTGTAGTCAATGCCGTTTTCTGTTTTGACTTTCTTTGCATGTACTTTCAGAATATCCTCTCTGCCCTGCAGATCCGGAAGTTCAACCGGTACACGTCTGTCGAATCTGCCCGGTCTCAACAGGGCAGGGTCGAGGTTTTCAGGTCTGTTTGTTGCGGCGAGAATCATAACACCGCTGTTGCCTTCAAAACCGTCCATTTCCGTTAACAGCTGGTTCAGTGTCTGTTCACGTTCATCGTTGCCGCCCATTCCGGAGGCGTTTCTCTTACCGCCGATGGCATCAATTTCATCGATGAATACGATACATGGTGCTTTTTCCTTTGCCTGCTTGAACAGGTCTCTGACTTTGGAGGCACCCATACCGACATACAGTTCCACGAATTCCGAACCGGAAATCGAGAAAAACGGTACATTGGATTCACCGGCAACCGCCTTGGCAAGCATGGTCTTACCGGTTCCAGGAGGACCTACCAGCAGAATACCTTTCGGCATTGTGGCACCGATACTCTTGAACTTTGCCGGATCCTGCAGGTACTGTACGATTTCCTGCAGGGATTCCTTGGCTTCATCTTCACCTGCGACATCCGCAAAACGGATGGAATGTGTGTTTTTGTCATAGACACGGGCATTGGATTTCCCGATGTTGAACATACCGCCCATGCCTCCTGGACCGCCTTTACCTGCCATGTTTTTCATCATGAATCGGAGCAGGACTGTCGCTAACAGAAACGGTACGGCATATCCGATCAGAAGGGATATGATCGGAGATGTCTTTTCCACAATGGTTGCGGTAAATTCAACGTCATGTTCCATCAGTCTGACGGTCAGATCCGGGTCATCAAACAGTCCGGTTCTGTAGATGGTATCATCATCCTTGAGTGTATATAATATCTGGTTGTCTTCTTTCTGAACCTTATCAACTTTATTGTCATCTGTTTTCTCGATGAATGTACTGTAGTTTGTTTCCACGATCTGAGCACTCTGCATTTTCGGGATAATGAACAGATTGATCATCATCAGGATCACCATGACAACTGCGTAATAATACAGAATCGGTTTTTTCTGCCTGTTGTCAGGCTTCTGGTTTGGGGTCATTTACATCACCTCTTTCTGAACAATCATAATGTTAGCACACAAAACAAAGGAGTGCTAATACTATAACTGAACTTTACGTGAATTTATACAAATACAGGAAAACGTTTTCAGACCGGTCAGTCGTGGTACAATATAGGTACAAAGAACGGAGGCGACTCATTATGACGAAAATCATTACGATCAGTCGTCAGTTCGGCAGCGGCGGACGCTCTGTCGGAAGAAAAACGGCTGAAAAACTCGGCATTCCGTGCTATGACGCGGAAATTATTCAGAAAATCGCAGAGAAAAGCGGTTACTCCAAAGAGTACATTGAAGAACAGTCTGAAAGTGAAGCGGGAGGGCTGTTTGGAGCGTTTTCTTCAGCGGACATCTATGGCTATTCAGGAAAACTGACAATCTGGACAAACCAGTGCAGAATCATTGAGGAACTGGCAGCTCAGGGAGACTGTGTCATTGTCGGAAGGTGTGCAGACTATGTTCTGAAAAACGGGAATGCGGATCTTCTCAGAGTATTCATCTATGCGGATGAAAAAGACAGAGTTCACCGTATTGTCAATGAGTACGGTGAAACAGACGTGAAGCCTGAAAAGAGACTGCGTGAAAAGGACAAGAGAAGAAAAGCATACTATGAGGTATACACCGATCAGAAGTTCGGTGATCCGGTCAACTATGACATGTGTCTGAACACATCATCATTCGGTATTGACGGATGTGTGGATCTGATTGCGGGAGTATTCAAAAACAAATGAGAATACTGTTTTTACCACTGGATGAAAGACCATGCAATGCGGAATTCCCGAAGATGCTGGAAAGTGAATCATTACAGCTGATCACACCGGATCCATCCATTCTCGGAGAGAAGAAAACACCCGGGGATATCCCTGCCATTGCACAGTATCTGATCGATCACTGTCAGGAATGTGACAGTGCCGTCATCTCATTGGATACACTTCTGTATGGCGGTCTGATTCCTTCCCGTCTGCATCATTCCAATGCGCATGAACTGCAGGAAAGACTGGAAACGCTACGGACCATACGCAGTATGAATCCGGATATGAAGCTGTATACATTCCAGTGCATCATGCGCTGTCCGCAGTATGATTCAGGAGAAGAGGAACCGGATTATTATGAGAATTACGGGTTTGCGATTTTCCGTCAGAAATACCTGGAGGATATGAAAGACAGGGAAGGACTGAGTGATGAACTGCAGGCGGAATATGACTCCATCCGCATTCCGAAGGAAATCGTGGATGACTACGCATCAAGAAGAAACATCAATGCGGCAATGAACCTGCAGGCATTGCAGTTACTGCAGGAAAATGTCATTGACTTCCATGTGATTCCGCAGGATGATTCCTCACCATATGGATATACCGCCATTGACCAGAAAAAGGTGCTTGGTGAAATTGAAAGCAGACATCTGGAATTTGTGACGATGGTATATCCGGGAGCGGATGAAGTCGGCATGACTCTGATAACAAGGGCATACAATGAATATCATCACAGAAGTCCGAAAATCTATCCGTACTATGCATCGGTACTTGGACCGTCCATCATTCCAAAGTATGAGGACCGTCCGATGTATGAAAGTCTGAAATCTCATATCATGGCCACAGGTGCACAGCTGTGCAGAAGTGCGGAAGAAGCGGATTATGTGCTGGCAATCAACTGTCCGGGTAAATTCATGATGGAATCCTTTGATGAACCAAAGGATGTTTCATACGCCTCATTCCGTAATCTGATGAGTTTTGTGCGTCAGATTCAGAGTGATGTGGAGAGTGGAAGAAAAGTCATTGTATGTGACAGTGCATTCTCCAATGGTGGGGACCATCAGCTGATTCAGTATCTTGATACACTGCATCTGCTGGATCGTATTTACGCCTATGCAGGATGGAATACCAACTGCAATACCCTTGGAACGGTGTTGGCTGTCGGACAGCTGAATGAAAAGCCACCGGTACTCAATGTGATTTACCGTATCATCGAAGACTGTTTCTATCAGGCGGATATCCGGAAAAAGGTAGTGGAAAAGGACCTTGTGGAACTTGGACTGAGTTACTATGACTTCAGGGATCAGCAGGAAGAAGTGGAACGAAGAATTGCGTCATATCTGCTTGAGAAGTACAGGGGATTGAAGCTTTCCACAAAATATCCGATTGAAAAAATCCATGTCAATATGCCATGGAAACGCATGTTTGAAATCGGAATGGAAATTGATTGGGATTAAATGATCAGCTGCCTGGCAGGAATTGTCAGGCAGTTGATTTGTCAGGAATACAGCAATAGTGGGAGATACTGATCTGTATGTATCCTGAGGTATTTTCAATGGCTCAGCTACAGATTTGAAAATCAAGTGTGATAGTCATAATTACAATGAGATTGCAGATCTGTGCCGCAAAACAGAAGAACCGGTATTCCTCACCGGAAACAGGGAGAAAGATCTTGTTGTCATGGATATCAGGACCTATAACCGCAGGAAAAAACACTGAAATTACGTTCCTGCCTCTTTGAACTGTTTCATGACACGTCACAGGGCTTCGGATTTGGTGTAACGTCTGAAGGTGTGATGGCATGAATAACGTAGTATCCTTAACGCATTTGGCTGTGCAAGGATACTGAGGCTGGTCAACAAAGGCGTTTTCAAGCCTGCGGATTTATCCACGGGTTATTGACATGGCTGACGCTGAAATCAGTTGTGTAGATGTTCTCTGTCTGATATGACGAAAGTTGTATTCTCAATCCTTCAGACATCCGATTGGCACAACATATACACCGTCTTTTCTGCGATAGGCATAATCACCTGTACCTGTCAGAACCATCAAGAAGGATGGCTCATGCATTTTATCGGTATCAATTTTTAATCGCATGGCTTTCAGACTTGCTGCACCTTCTTCGATCAGTTTACTGCCTCCCAATTTGATTTCTATCAGACCGTATTTTCCATTTCGAAGGTGTATTACAGCATCACATTCCTGACCGTTTTTATCCCGGTAGTGGTATACTTTACCGTTCAATGCATCCGCAAATACTCTCAGGTCACGTACACATAGAGTTTCAAAAAGGAATCCGAATGTTTTCAGGTCATTCAGAAGATCTTCGGGGCCGATTCCGAGTGCTGCAACGGCGATGGATGGATCCACGTAATACCGTGTATCGGAAGAGCGTATTGCTGTTTTGGATCGCAGATTAGGATTCCATGCCGGCATGTCCTCAATCACAAAGATTTTTCTCAGCGCATTCAGATAAGACGCAATCGTCATTTCGTTAATGGAAAATCCATCGTTGGCTTCTATGTCCTGAACCAGAGCTGCATTTGAAACCTGTGACCCCTGATTCCGAGCATAAGACTTCATCAGTCTTTGAACACGTTCCGGATTCTTCTGGACCTGATCTGCACGATTAATATCAGAACGGACCACAGCATCATAATAATCCATGGCCTGATTCAAGGCGATTTCATCGCGCATATTGATAGATTGAGGCCATCCACCGCGACATACAAGAAATGCAAGACGTTCTATTTTAAGTGTGGATTCTCCATCGATTTCTGTTTCACCGGCAAATAGTGCTTTCAGGCTTACCTGTCCAGTGGAATCTCCGGATTCATAAAGACTCATTGGACGCATTGTCAGCCACGAAAATCGACCTGTGCCAGAGTGAGTGATATCTTTGGTGTCAACGGGTACAGCTGAACCTGTCAGAATAAACTGTCCTGTTTCACCCCGATGATCAACTTCAAAACGGATGGCATCCCATAATTTTGGTGCAAGCTGCCATTCATCAATCAGCCTGGGGGTATTTCCAGTCAATAAACGTTTTGGGCTTATTTCAGCCATGTATATGTTCTGATCTTTGCTCTCAGGATCATCCATATACAGAATACTGGAAGCAAATTGTTCGGCGGTTGTTGTTTTTCCACACCATTTTGGACCTTCAATCAGGATAGCACCTTTACCTTCAAGTTTTATGTTCAGAATATTATCAGCGATTCTTTTCCTATATTCTTTCATATGGGTACCTCATATCTGAATTATATGGTGAAAAACATGTAATTTCAACGGAAATCAGTCATTTAGCCATGAAAAAATCAGTCATTTGGCTGTCAAAAAATCAGGTAAAAGGCTGTGAAAAAATCAGTCATTTGGATGTTTGTGTCATGGATACAGTAAAAGTATGTATTCTGGCATACGTAGTGAAATAAAAAATCCGGCAGAATACTACCGGATGATGGATGATCCGTTCGCTTCGAGAGTGCTGATGGTATTACATTTGTTTGACTTGTATGAAGAGATCATCGGGTGTTCTGACAGTAGATTTCCTCCACTTTGTTTTTATCTGCCATGAACGCATCCACAACTTCCGGATCAAAGTCTTTGCCACTTCCTTCCTGGATGATTCTGTAACATTCATCCAATGGCATTGCATCACGGTAACAGCGTCTGGCTGATATTGCATCAAAGACATCCGCCACTGCCACTATACGTGCACTAAGTGGGATTTCCGTTCCTTTCAATCCATTTGGATAACCTGTTCCATTCCATTTTTCATGATGGTACATTGCAACATCATATGCCATTGATTCAAAATTCTCATCAAATAAATGGCCGAATGTTTCTCTGATGATGTTACCGCCTATTGATGGATGCTGTTTGATGATTTCAAATTCCTCATCGGTCAGTTTACCCGGTTTCTGTAATACGGCATCCGGAATACCGATTTTGCCGATATCATGCATAGGTGTTGCTTTGTTCAGGCTGTTCAGATAGTCCCGATCAATGATGTTTCTGTACTTTCTGTTTTTACTCATGTTTTCTGCGATCAGAAGTGCATATGCGGAAGTCCTTCTGATATGACCGCCGGTACTGTCATCCTTGTTTTCGATGAGTGTCGCAAAACCCATGACCATCTCATTATGATAATATTCCAGTCCATGAATGGCGGGATTCTCCATATTCAGGTACACACTGATCATGATCAGTGTAATTGCCATACATGATACAAGAGATTGTGGAAACACAATCTGTATGGTAAGAAGGATAATGATAAATAACAGTACTGTATCCAGTCCAAGTATTTTCCTTTTTGGAATGCGATTGCGGTTGACCCAGATGAATGCGATTGAAAACAGTGCATGGAGTGCAACGCAGATAAAACATACATATATGGATATACCCATGGAATAATTGGTTGTGGTTCCAGACAGAAAACGGAGTTCCGGAAGCCATAGGATGGTTAAAATGATGGATATGACAACAGGTAATGTTCCAATGATTCTAAGCCATCGTTTCTTCGATATTCCTACGGTAACCGATACCCAGTACCAGCATAAAAGGGATATGAACAGTTCGTAGGATACAAACATTCCAAGATGAACCAGAAGATTGATTGTATGTGGAACAGTATTCAGTGCATTGACCGTGCATGCGGTAATTGCATCAAACAGTACGGCAATTTCAGCCACGATAAAACAGGCATCAAAGAATACACTGCAGTAGGATTTTCCGGCTGCTTTTTTCAGGTCATTGCCTTCTTTGATATATGTGTATCCTATGTATAACAGAACAAGCAGACACATGATCTGCGTTTTACACCACTGAATGATTTCCATAAGGTCTTCAGGCTTTTTCCTTTCTGCCTGAACACAGTATAAATGGCTGCTCCACGACAATCAATACTCATATTAGGAGGTTATCTGAATGAAGGATATCTGTGACTGTCTCGATATTCCGGCAGTAAAGCCAAATGACTGCCGAGGTATCTACCTGCGTTGTCAAATCAATTTCCATGTGATGTATTTCAGGATCTGATCCTGAAAAGGTCAATTGGTCTGATATCTTTATCTGTCTGAATGGGAACGGATGTTTCAGGTATGAAGTGACTATATCGGCAAAAAATGAGAATTTGGCGATATGTGCATTGAAACAGAACGATCTTTCCATGAGTAAGAGACGGAAAACAGAAATGCCCTGTTGGACTCTACAGGGCACAGGTTCTCTCAAATCAGGAAAAGTGAAATCAGTTTTTGAGTGCTGTGATTGGAACAACATATACTCCATCAGGACGCTGATATGCCGCATTGCTCATTCCAGAGATCACGCAGAGAACAGAAGGGGATTTCCCTTTCGGATCTTTTTCAAAAGCTTTTCGGATGTTAAGCAGATTCTCAGCGGCGGAATCAATCTGATTGGCACCAGGTTTGATTTCAAAGGCACACCAGTTTCCATTCGGCATTTCTATCACCGCATCAATTTCTTTTCCTCGATAATCCTGATAATGATACAGTTTTCCGCCAAACGATTCAGCATATATTTTCAGATCTCTTTCACACAGGGATTCGAACAGGAACCCCAATGTTTCCAGATCTTTTAAAAGGGATGAGGAAGTTACCTTAAGAAGAGCACAGGCAAGGGAAGGATCAGAAAAGTGCCGCTTAACAGCCTGCTTTATTCTTACAGAAGAACGAACGCCAGAAGAAAATGGAGGCTGGTTGTCAGTAATGAAAAGTCTGTCAAAAATATCCAGATATTCTTTGACTGTCTCAACATCGATATCCTCATCATCCATATCCCTGATATCTTTCCGGAGTGTTCCGTTTGAAACGGTAGTACTTTCGTTTCTTGCCAGCGACCGAAGGAGCAGCCACATTTTTCCGGTATTGCGTCGAACACCGTCAATACGATAGACATCATCATCGATTACAGCCTTCAGGTATTCTTCCGGTAATAAAATGGCATGTTCATCCGGCACATGAACGCTGGCAGGCCAGCCGCCACGAAGAATCAGCTGAATCAGTTTCTGAAGGCTCACTTCTCCGGTCATGACAGGTGACAGTTCATTATTACACAGCTTTTCCAGCGATACCTCACCGGAGGAATCACCTGATTCGAAAAGAGACATGGGACGCATACGCAGTCTGGAAATACGTCCTGCCCCACTGTGCAGAATCCCTTTATTATGTAGGCAAGAATACCCCGTCTGTAATCTCTGATTCAGGCGGGGATGA